>CAJOKE010000029.1 GCA_905235225.1 Paludibacteraceae bacterium | reverse complement strand
CAGTTGGATGCCGCTTACACGAATTGCGTACTCAGCACCTATGACCTCAAACGGTATTACTACCGCTGCGACCCGAAACAGTTTACCATCATCTTCAATAACTGGGACGGTTCACAACTGACTACCTTCAAAGCAGAAGAAGGTATCACTCCCGCCTATCCGGACAACTTGGATACGCCTACCAAAGACGGTGACACACAATACAGCTACACCTTCAAGGGATGGGACAAAGACCTTGTTCCCGTCACCGGCGACGCCACCTATACCGCCGTATTCGAGCAGTCTGTCAATTCCTACACCATCACCTTCGTGAATGAGGACAACTCACCGCTCCAGACAACCAATGTGGCATACGGTACTACACCCGAATACACAGGCACTACTCCTGCCAAAGGCGGTGACGCACAATACAGCTACACCTTCAAGGGATGGGACAATGACCTTGTACCCGTCACCGGCGATGCCACCTACACCGCTGTATTCGAGCAGAACGTAAACTCCTACACCATCACCTTCGTGAACGAGGACAACTCACCGCTACAGTCAACTGAAGTCGCATACGGTACTACACCCGAATACACAGGCACCACTCCTGCCAAAGGCGGTGACGCACAATACAGCTACACCTTCAAGGGATGGGACAATGACCTTGTTCCCGTCACCGGCGACGCCACCTACACCGCTGTATTCGAGCAGTCTGTCAATACTTACGATGTGACTTTCGAAGTCAAGGGTGATGCAAGTAAGAGTTACACTATTGAAGACGTACCTTACGGTACGCTGGTCAATGAACTGGCAGAGCAGGTAAAAACACTGTTCGGTACAACCTTTGAGGACGACACATACATCTATACCTTCACCGGCTTGGAGAATGTGACGGAAACAGATATTGTGACGGAAAATGCGACTTTCTATGTCCTCTACTCAGCCGAGCCGAAGAAACCGACGGATATTGACCATATCGAACAATCCGCCGGAGCCACCAAGGTCATGGAGAACGGTGTACTCTACATTATCCGTGACGGCAAACGGTACCACACTACCGGCACCCTTGCCGACTAAACAAGATTGCACAAGAAACAGCACAAACCTTGTAAAGATAAAAAACGACCCGCAACCGGGTCGTTTTTTATTTGATACCGTATTATGACATACTGAATGCGAACGAGATGCGAACGTAATGCGAACCTAACCGGCTGTCAAAAACGAATAAGGGAATGGATGGCAATCTTAATCACGCATAATTTCGCTGAAGCCAAAGGTTCAAAAATCGGTCAGATACATAGAAAGTACGAACTCCTGTATCTGAAATATTTGCTGAAATCCAGTCATCAGAAAGCAACTGTTTAACAGCAGACTGAACCGAACTACTTGATTTCAAATGATGCTTCCGCACAAAATTACCGGAAGTGAGATGCACCGCCTTATTCTCTTTGGCAATAGCAATCAGTACTTCTTTGGGCTGCATGCTTAATAAAGACAGTTGTACACGATAGGCATGCTCTTGCTCCAATAATATATCTGTCAGAGACTGCTCCACCAATTGAATTGTACATGTGTGTCCGGATGGTGTTTTATCAAAAGCCACATTCATTGTACGTTGCATACAGTAAGTATTGCCATCAAACAGGTCATAGATATAAAGTACAGCCTCCGGCAGGATATTCTTACCGAATTCTTGAAAATGGAATCGAACGAAATCGGTATATACATCTTTGTTTAAGACTGCTAAATTCATCATTGATGTGCTGGCATAAAACGGACGAGTATATGACATAAACATCTCCGTGAGGATATGCCGTTCCGATCCTGCAAAGATAAAATCGGCATTATGACAATGCTGAATTTTAGTACGTAATACAGCCTCAATGTTTTTTTCAGGATACCGCGTGATCTGCTGAAACTCATCAATAGCAATCACACACCGCTTATCAGCATTATTTATATACTGGAAGATTTCATCCAGCGTATATTCCGGATTATGAATCGCTCCCAAAGAAACACTGAATTTAGGCATATTAGACATGGGATCATATCCGATTTCACCACTTAAGGAACGTACTGTATTCAAAAACGTGTCCAGAATCTGCCTTCCATATGGCTTCAATTCCTCGAAAATCTGCTGGCCAAGTGCAAACGTGAACTCACGAAGACCGGATGTTTGCAGTATGTCGATAAAAAAGGTATAATAATTATCTTTTATTTCAGGAAGATTAAAACAATGCTCAATCAATCCTGTTTTACCGATACGGCGTGTTGATGTCAATACAACATCATGCCCGTTAATGATATGATTTACTAACTGACGGCTTTCTTCAACCCGGTCACAAAAATAAGGAGCAGGTATTTCACCCTTGACAATGAATGGATTAGATACTGTTTTCATACACTGTAAATGCTATGACGGTGCAAAGGTACTACTTTTATTTCAATTATGCAAATAAAATTATGCTATTAGCATTATTATTTTACAATAATTACTTTATAATAAAAAATACCAATAGTAAATATCAGTACTACCGGCAGGCACGGGGAGCGAATTCGCCGTATTCCTCAAAGGTGTAGTTGAGGAAGTCGTTCATTGGTTTTGCGGCACGGGCAACATCTATCACACGGTCAAGAAAATCCGGCGCACACACTTGTTTGTCCGTAAACGGAGTTGAGAAAGTATAAGCCTTGCGCTTAAGCCAGTCTGCATGCACAAAGTCGGGGTCAAAACCTGCCGGAACTTTTTTCAGCATCCATTCGGTATCAAAATCACCGAAATACTTTTGCCACTGCGAATTAGCCATGATAGCCTCTACCTCTTCATAATTAGCCTCAATCTCCGTACGCAACGCCTTGAGCAGATCCGGTTCGGGAGCCCATATACCGCCGGCAAACATACAACAACCCGGCTGGAAATGCATATAGTAACCGCCGCGCAGTGATTTCTTGCCGCCTTTGGCAGCCGGAAAGACACCAAACCACTCTTTATACGGACGCTTGTCTTTGGAGAAGCGTGTATCCCTGTAAATACGCCATACACAGTCCTTCGGCTGCAGGCCTTCCAATGAGGGGTCTATCTCAGTGAGGCGGGCAAGGTATTGGGCTGCAAAATCCAGAAAAGTCCCGTGTGCATCGTCATAGCGCGACTTATTGGCTTGGAACCACTCACGATTATTATTCTCCGCCAAATCGGCGAGAAAAGAGAGAAGATTTACTATTTTTTCATTTACCATTGTTGCGTTTATTTAAGCATTTGTTATTTCAGGCGGGCGAGGCAGTCGTCAAGGCTGTCTGTCCAATAGGGTATTTGAACACGAAAGGTCTGCTTTATCTTCGCCTTATCCAAGACAGAGTATGCCGGACGCGGGGTCTTGTACGCATACTCGGCGGAGCGAATAGGTATCACCCTGCAACTGATGCCCGCCCGACGGAGAATCTCAACCGTAAAGTCGAACCACGAACAGACGCCTTCGTCTGTGAAATGGTAAATACCCGGATACCATTCAGGCGTTTCGATAACGGTAAATATAGCAGCAGCCAAATCAGCGGCATACGTCGGTGTACCAACTTGGTCAAACACGACCCGTAATTCGTCCCGCTCAGCACCCAAACGGAGCATAGTTTTCACGAAGTTATTGCCATATGGCGAATATAACCAAGCTGTCCGGATAACAACCGCCTCGGGATTGGCGGCAAACAACAGCTGCTCACCCTCCAATTTGGTACGGCCGTACGCCGTTTGGGGTGCAACCGCATCCGTTTCACGGCAAGGAACACTTTCGCTACCCGAAAAGACATAATCTGTTGAGACATGGATAATACGTACCCCCGTTACCGCAAGGTTCTCCACTGCCGTTGCATTAATCAGTCGCGCTGTCGCTTCATCCTCTTCCGCTTTGTCCACATTGGTGTATGCAGCGCAATTCACAATCAGGTCAATCCGATTGTCCTGCACAAAACGGGCGACCGCAGTGCGATCTGTGATGTCCAATTCCGCTATATCCGTAAAGAAATACGTATGATTGGGATACTGCACGCTGAGGTTGCGCATTTCCGTTCCCAATTGGCCGTTAGAGCCGGTTACCAAGATATTGTAATTCATGTTTTACCTTTTTACGGGTGCAAAGGTACGGCATTTTTTTGATATGGACAAATAAAATTAAAGTGTTTTTATATTTTGCTCTTGCACATCTCAAAAAAAAGCAGTACCTTTGCGGGCTGATTATGAAAGAGTACAAGCGTCTAACCACATAAAAAACAATATATCATGGCCAAAACACTTAAACTGGTACAATCAGACCCGTATCTTCAACCTTATGAGAGCGCCATTACAGGACGCTATGAGTATGCCCGGCGCAAAGAGCAGGAAATAACCGGCGGAACGCCGCTTGCCGATTGGGCGACAGGTTACCTCTATTTCGGTTTGCATCAGACAAAAGACGGATGGGTGCTGCGCGAATGGGCACCCAATGCCACTGCTATTTATATCAAAGGTGATATGAACGGCTGGCAAAAATCCGAGGATTACCGTCTGCAACCTGTCGGTAACGGTGTCTGGGAAGCCGTATTGCCCGCCGGTGCGATGCAACACGGCCAGTTATACAAGCTACTTGTAGAGTGGAACGGCGGATATGGCGAACGCATCCCATCCTATGCCCGCCGTGTGGTACAAGACGATAACACCAAGATCTTCTCCGCCCAAGTATGGACACCTGCTCCATACAAATGGAAACACAAGTCCGTCAAAGGCGGCAAGCAGAAAGACGGCGCGCTGTTTATATACGAGTGCCATATCGGTATGGCAGGCGAAGCGGAAAAAGTATCCACCTATGAGGAATTCCGCACGAATGTGCTGCCGCGCATTGCCGATTTGGGATATAACTGTGTTCAGATAATGGCAATACAGGAACATCCGTATTACGGTTCGTTCGGTTACCATGTATCCAACTTCTTCGCCGCTTCTTCCCGCTTCGGCACTCCCGAAGAATTGAAAGCCCTGATAGACGATGCGCATGGTCGCGGAATGGCGGTGATTATGGATATCGTTCACTCACATGCCGTTAAGAACGAACTGGAAGGTCTCGGCAATTTTGATGGCACCCCTTATCAGTATTTCCATGACGGCGCACGCCGTGAACACCCTGCATGGGACAGTCTGTGCTTCAATTACGGCAAAAACGAAGTCCTTCATTTTCTGCTGAGCAACTGCAAGTTCTGGTTGGACGAGTATGGTTTTGACGGCTTCCGTTTCGACGGTGTGACAAGCATGATGTACCTCAGCCATGGTCTGGGCGAAGATTTCAACGGCTACGGCAGTTACTTCAACGGCAACGAGGATGGTGATGCCATCATGTACCTTACGCTTGCCAACAAGCTGATTCACCAAGTCAAGAAAAACGCCATCACCATTGCCGAAGACATGTCTGGTATGCCGGGTCTTGCGTACCCGCAGAAGGATGGCGGTGTAGGCTTTGACTACCGTCTTGCGATGGGTATTCCGGATTTCTGGATCAAATATATCAAAGAGGTCAAAGACGAGGACTGGAAAGCCGGTCATATACTATACGAAATGACCAACCGCCGTCAGGATGAGAAGACCATCTCTTACGCGGAATCACATGACCAGGCGTTAGTCGGTGACAAGACCATCATTTTCCGTCTGATTGACTCCGATATGTACTGGCATTTTGAGCATGGTCACTCCACCTATATGGTTGACCGCGGCATCGCCCTGCATAAGATGATCCGGCTCATCACCGCTTCCACGGTCAACGGCGGTTATCTGACCTTCATGGGGAACGAATTCGGACATCCCGAATGGATTGATTTCCCACGTGAAGGTAACGGCTGGAGCTACAAGTACGCCCGCCGCCAGTGGTCACTGGTGGATAATCCGAACTTCTACTTTGCCGACCTTAACCGTTTTGACAAAGCAATGGTCCAACTTCTCCGCGAAAAGTTGCTGATGGTCAAGGACGAGAACGGCGCTCACCTGCCATGGGTATATAATTTATGGGATAATGAGGGCGACCAAGTAGTGGCATACCGCCGCGGCAAGTTGATCTTTGTATTTAACTGGAACGGTCAGAAATCCTTCTCCGATTACGGCATTCTGGCACCCGAGGGCAAGTACCGCGTAGTACTCAACACGGATGACAAGGCCTTCGCCGGATTCGGTTTGTCTGACGATACCGTTGAACATTTCACCCAAGCGGATCCGTTATACGAGTCGGACCACAAGGGCTGGCTCAAGCTATACCTGCCGGCGCGGAGTGCAGTTGTATTGGAACAAGCAGAATAAACCCTTCCGTCTGTCCGTTAGGCAGTAGTTACCGGCAGACAAAGGAAAAACAGTAACAATAAATCAATTAAAACACTTAAAAACAATGCGAGTTATTATTCAAAAGGACTACGATTTGCTCTCCAAATGGGCAGCAAACTATGTAGCAAAACGTATTAACGAGTTCGCTCCGAAAGAGAGCCGCCCGTTTGTTCTCGGTTGCCCGACAGGCAGCAGCCCGTTAGGCATGTACAAAGAACTGATTAAATTATATGAAGCAGGCAAAGTAAGCTTCCGCAACGTGGTAACCTTTAACATGGACGAATACGTAGGTATTCCCGAAGACCATCCCGAAAGCTACCACAGCTTCATGTGGAATAACTTTTTCTCCCACATCGACATCCGCGAATCCAACGTGAATATTCTGAACGGCAATGCCGCCGATCTGGAAGCAGAGTGTGCGCGCTATGAAACCAAGATAAAGAACTACGGTGGCATACATCTGTTCCTTGGCGGCATAGGTCCAGACGGACATATTGCATTCAATGAGCCGGGTTCATCCCTGACCAGCCGCACCCGCAAGAAAGAACTGACAACAGATACCATTATTGCGAACAGCCGTTTCTTCAACAACGACATCAACCTTGTACCCAAGACCGCGCTGACCGTTGGCGTAGGTACCGTCATGGATGCGCAGGAAGTGCTGATCGTTGTGAACGGTCACAACAAAGCACGCGCTTTACTGCACGCTATAGAAAAGCCGATTTCGCACATGTGGACAGTCAGTGCGCTGCAAATGCACCAGCATGGTATCATCGTATGCGATGAGGCAGCCTGCGACGAGTTGAAAGTAGGCACGTTCAACTACTTCAAAGACATCGAGAAGAACAATCTTGATCCGAACACCTTGTTATAGTCCGTTATAATTCCATATTATGCTCCAGATATATAATACACTGACCCGTCAAAAAGAGTATTTCCGTCCATTACATGAGGGACATGTCGGTATGTATGTATGCGGTCCGACCGTATATGGCGATGCCCATTTAGGTCATGCGCGTCCAGCTATTACGTTCGACCTGCTTTACCGTTATTTTCTGCACCTTGGCTACAAGGTGCGTTATGTACGCAATATCACGGATGTCGGTCATTTGGAGCATGATGCGGACGAAGGCGAGGACAAAATTGCCAAGAAGGCGCGTCTGGAGCAATTGGAGCCGATGGAGGTGGTACAATATTACACCAACCGATACCATCATGACATGGATGCGCTCAATGTATTGCCACCCAGTATCGAGCCGCATGCCAGCGGACATATCATAGAACAGATAGCATTTGTCCAGCGCATATTGGACCACGGTTACGCCTATGTGTCCGACGGCAGTGTCTATATGGATGTGGAGAAGTATGCCAAAGATTTCCCTTACGGCAAATTGTCCGGGCGCAACCTTGAAGACATCGTCACGGATACGCGCGAGCTGGACGGTCAGGCGGAAAAGAAGCACTCCTACGACTTTGCGTTGTGGAAGAAAGCCTCTCCCGAACATATCATGCACTGGCCGAGTCCGTGGTCAGAGGGTTTTCCGGGTTGGCATTTGGAATGTTCCACCATGGGAACCAAGTATTTAGGTGAAGAGTTTGATATTCACGGCGGCGGAATGGACTTGATGTTTCCGCACCATGAAGCAGAGATAGCGCAATCTTGTGCCGCGTTAGGTCATGATACGGTGCATTACTGGATGCACAATAATATGATTACCATCGCGGGGAAGAAGATGGGCAAGAGTTATAACAACTTCATCACGCTGGAGCAGTTCTTCAAGGGTGAACATGAGTTGCTGAGCAAGCCCTTCTCCCCTATGACAATACGGTTCTTTATATTGATGGCACACTACCGCTCGACGGTGGACTTCTCATCCGAAGCACTGGAAGCGGCAGAGAAAGGCTATGCACGTTTGCAGGAGGCGTACACGCGGCTGATGAAGTTGCAGTCAGGAAGCGAGACATCCGATGAAATCGGCGAAATAAGCAACCTGCGCGCTCATTGCCAAGAGGCGATGGATGATGATCTGAACAGTCCAATTGTGCTGCAGCACCTGTTTGACTCCGCCCGTATCATCAATACCATATATGACGGAAAAGCTACGATTTCACCGGCAGATTTGGATGAATTACGTGCTGTGTGGAAAGACTATGGCATTGACATACTCGGTTTGCGCCTCAATGGGGACAGTAGCGATGGATTCGGCAACAATGGTTTATCCGCAAACAATGAAGCTGTAAAGGGAGCCATTGATTTGTTGTTAGACATACGACTGGACGCCAAGCGCAATAAAGACTGGACAACATCCGATCGTATCCGAAACAAATTAACCACCCTTGGTTTCAAAATCAAAGATACCAAGGATGGTTATGAGTGGTCGCTATAATGCCGTCAAACAAAAAGCCGTTTAGCGGTTAGCATACATGGACTCGTAATACTTCTCGTATTCACCGGAAGTGATATTGTCCAGCCATGCCTGATTATCCAAGTACCAGCGGACGGTACGCTCGATACCTTCCTCGAATTGAAGACTCGGCTCCCAGCCGAGTTCTTCTTTTAGTTTACGGCTGTCAATAGCATAGCGCATATCGTGTCCGGCGCGGTCGGTAACAAAGGTTATCAGATCCATATCTTCCCCTTCCTTACGCCCGAGCAGACGGTCAACAGTTTTGATAACCACCTTGATGATGTCAATATTCTTCCATTCGTTGAAACCGCCGATATTATATGTCTCAGCCACTTTGCCTTTATGGAAGATGAGATCAATCGCACGTGCATGATCCTCGACAAATAGCCAGTCGCGCACGTTCTCGCCCTTGCCATAGACAGGGAGCGGCTTGCGGTGGCGGATGTTATTGATAAAGAGCGGAATCAGTTTCTCGGGGAACTGATACGGTCCATAGTTATTGGAGCAGTTAGTGACAATAGTAGGCATGCCATAGGTATCATGGAAAGCCCGGACGAAGTGATCTGAAGACGCTTTTGATGCACTATAGGGGCTATGCGGGTTGTATTTGGTTGTCTCTACGAAGAACTCCTCACCGTAAGCGAAATGATGCTCTGCGGAAGAAGCGGTAGTGGAGAACGGGGATTGCAATCCCTCGGGATGCGTCAGTTCAAGCGCGCCATAAACCTCATCCGTAGAGATATGGTAGAAGCGTTTGTTTTCATACTTGTCCGGCAGGGATTCCCAATACAGTTTGGCAGCCTGAAGCATGCTGAGTGTACCAAGAACATTGGTTCTGGCAAACGTGAACGGGTCTTTGATAGAGCGATCCACATGGCTTTCCGCCGCCAAATGGATGACACCGGTCACATGCTCCTGCTGCATAAGGGCATATATGGTATCAAAATCACAAATATCGGCTTTGACAAAGCGGTAGTTGGGTTTATTCTCTATATCCTTGAGGTTGGCGAGATTGCCTGCATAGGTCAGTTTATCGACATTAACAATACGATAATCAGGGTATTTGTTGACAAAGAGACGTACGACATGACTGCCGATAAATCCGGCACCGCCGGTAATGATAATGGACTGCATAGTACAATAAAAACTATATTAACGGTGCAAAGATACAGCTAATTTTTGACATACACAAAAAAAAATTACATTTGCCCATTTACCACTTGTCATTTATGGTAATGAGGCGATAACATTATAACGGGATTGCGTGAGTAGGCAAGGTCTTCCGTATCGGTGGAATGTCTGTGGTAGCTGTCGGCTTTATTGTATGGTTATTGTATGGTTATTGTATGGTATGAGCGGGGGAAGAAGAGGGAAAGATATGCCTCATACTATCTGCATTTATCTTCGGTTTGTTCTGTCGTTTTATGATTTTTCTATACGAAACAATCAAAAATACGCTGCGAAGCGTAGTATGAAATTTTGAATTGAGCAAATGATTTGATAAGAAAAATGCATATGTTTGCACTTTTTATACACTTTTTATATGCGAATAGAAGGCGGTGCGGTTGGGGTTGCGTTATTCGCCGACAGAACACATAAAAAAACAAAATGCAGCCCAAACGGACTGCATTTATCGAATTATTTAAACGATATCTTATTTTATCTTTAACCTACAATCTGGCCTTTGGAATTGATAAGAATATGCTCTCCGTCATAAGTTACCTCTACATCAAAGAGGTCGTCACCTATCATGCGCACCATATAATATTTAGCCGGAATGATGATATTGCCGTTTTTTACATTCAGGTATCCACGGAGGCGGTCAAACGTGCGGAAAACAACAAGGCTGTCTTCGGAGTTGTAGGTGTTGGTAAAGATGTGTTGCAGTTGCGGTGTGGTATATTCACCCGTGCGGATGTCCATCAGTTGCTCAAAGCCCCCCCATACCTTTGTAGCTGTGTTTCAGCACGATATTCTCTGAAACGTAGTCAGTCCAGTTTTCCCAATAACTGATTTTGTAGTACTTGTCGTAATAGGCTTTACACATGAGGCAAGCAAAAACAAGACCTGCGATTGCGAATATGCAAAGTGCCGCGATGAGGGCTTTCTTCCAAGTTTTCATATTTGTTTATGTTTTTAGATGTTTATAAATACAATCATTGATTTTAAGTGGACACTAATGTATGCAAATAATTTTACACATTTCCAAGAATTTTACCTATTGCGTTGCCCAGCGGAGGTACATAGCCGCTTTCTCGTCTGCTTCGCGAGCATAATAGAGTTGGGTGCGGTAGTTGTCCCATGCCTGTTGAGCATAACGCTGCTGAGTTTTGGCATTATCCATAGCGTTGCGTGCATAACGGGTTTGCGTGTTGGCACTGCTTATATCGCCTTTTTTGCTGTAATATGCCGCTTCCCGCTGATAGCCTTCGGCTTTCTTGATATAGTATTCCGCTTCGCGCTCGTAGCCTTTGGCTTTTTGCTCATAGTACGCCGCTTCACGGCGATAGCCGTCTGCCTTTTTCTGGTAATACTCGGCTTCGGCGAGATAATCCGTAGCGAATAGGTTGGTCGCGCAAATTAATATGCTCAGTAATATAAATATACGTTTCATTGTATTTCTTTACTACCTATGGTGTACTAAGTCATTAATAGATTAACGCGGTACAACGTGGCTGTTGACCTATTTGCTTTCCTACAGAATTGTTACCCTTACAAGATAAAATAACAACTGCTGACACATATGCGCTTCGTAATATGCAACAAGATTTTTTAGTTCCAGCAATCTGTTAACTCAAAATAGAGACAATACTATTTTTATATTTTTCTAGTTGTAGTATATAATTATCAATATTTTTATTTTGACTAGTTGTATGCATACTGCTTCTAAAAGTCTTTACCGCTGGATACAAAAGAACTGCTGGAGTTATTGTAGAAATAGCTTGAACCAGTTTTCCGCAACCAACATACATACTTATAGCCAGACCAGCGCACGCACCAACAGCCGGAATAACATAATTATAATAATCTGGTAAGTCGCTTTTTGTGTCAATATCATTGAATTTTATATCATTAAGCAAGATATCCCGCACCAATTCAGCCTTCTCAGGTTCAGTTTCTTTCAATTTGCTCAGCCATTTTCCGTTAATCTCATATTCCGTTCCCCATGATGAGGCAGCATCTGCAAGAATAAGATTGGCTAACGGAGTTGTGAGTTTTTGCTTAGTTGATGTGGTCATTAATTTCCCTTTTACAAGAGCAACAAAATCCGACCATAGGGATTCAAATTTTTCTTTCTCTGTGGTATCCATAATAATATCAGTATTATAATTTTAGCAATATGTTTTTTACAGATGCTTTCCGATTCTTAAGGGATGTAATATCTTTTTCTGTTTTTTCAATATTTTCCTTGATTGTACGATGCTTGGTATTCCAATCAATAATGCGTTGCTCGACAATAGACGCATAAGTTGAATAATATCTATTTATCTCAGTATCGAGAGCATTATTGATATCCGTAACGTAATTATCATAATCTGCCATACAATCATTCACTATAGTGCGATAATAAGATGTTAAAGGCGTGACCAGTTTTCTCTTGACATCATTTTTTACTTTCGGTACATCTGGAGCGACAAAAGAGCCTGCAAATAAACCCGTTAAAAGGCCGAAAACTGTTCCGATACCTGGACATATAGCTGTTCCGATGGCAGCTCCAGCGGCTGCGCCACCCCCCATCGCCCAATTTTCTTTTGACAACTCCTCTGACACAAAAGATGCAACTGATGCAATATTAGCAGAATGAGCATTATGTTGTAAAGATACATTCTTTGTTTTGATATCAAGTTTAATAGTAAATATTTTCAACTTCTTAAACTCACTTTCGAAAGAATTCTGGAAGTTTGTAATCTCATTATTGAAAAAAGATAGCAAAACCGTGAATTTGGTCTCAAGTGATTCCGATATTTTTGTGCCCTCTTTTTGAATGTCCGTAGTTAATGTGCCCTTTATATAATTTGAAAGTTCATCAAGTGTCCCATTCGAGCAACTACTTATCTTCAGATTAATATGCTCAATCGCCTTTGTAATATGAGAGTCTCCTGCACTTTCCATATTGTATCTATAATTCTTTGCCTCAGCAAGGAAGGCTTTTTGACGTACAAGGACTTGATTGGTAATAAAAGGCTTGAAATCTGTTTGCTTTGATCGTTCCAACAACGCTAATTCTTCCTGATAACGTTTTGCCTTCTTTTGAATCATGTTCTCCAGAGTTGTGTACATATCATCCGTCAATAGGAGGATCTTACGTGCTTGTGCCTTTATCCGTTGCGTGGCTGTATATGATAACAATTTCTCAAGACTACTGGTAGTCAATAAACGACTTTCTCGATCTACCTCCACTTGTTCCTTGGTAAAGAAGTTGGTTAATGCGACTGATGAGAAAGGAAATACTATAGGTTCGTCAATTTCAAAACTTTGCTCTATTTTCGATTTAACAAAGTGAACTATCCCCATGCGTTCCCTTTCATTAATGCGATCTATCTTATTAACAACAAATGCACAATCCTTGACAGCATCACTTAAAGTACTATCCACAAAATTTATCAAAGTTGCAGGCATCGGTGTTGTTGCGTCTGTGAGGATAATTGATAAATCGGACATTTCTTTTATCGCCCTGCGTGTTACATCCTCATGCCATAATTCCAATGAATTGGTTCCCGGAGTATCTATGATTCTAAAACCATTCTTTAGAATATTCGATGGCAATGTTACAAGCACATTATTAATTTGCTTTCCATAGGTTGGATCTGTCGTATAAATATGTAATATATGACGCAACTGCTCAATGTTATCAAAAAGTTCATTCTTTTGGTGACCTGAAAAATCAGTAGTTGTGATAGAATATGTCTCGTCATACTCAATCACAGTGATGGCTACAGTAGTCCCTTGAATTACATTCACAGTCAACAATTCGCATCCAACAAGTGCATTGATAAATGAACTTTTTCCAGTAGAAAACTCTCCAATAATACTAATGTTGAGTTTCCTGTCATTTTGTTTTGCCTCAATGGCAGCCAACTGCTCTTCAAGACTTTGCTTAGCGGTCGGCTCCCATTGATATTTTCTTAATAGCGTAGAGGCAAATTGGATATGTGCGTCAATATCTGACATCTCATGGATATTATCCCATGAAAAGTAGTTTTCTTCTTTCATACGACAGAAGTAATGGATGTGTTAATTTTGCTCAATCAATTCGAAAGTGAATGCATCTAACTCGGTACTAAGTTCAGTTATCTTGGATTCGCATGATGCGAGGATTTGTTTTCTGCTTTGCACATTTGCCTTTCCTCGCTCCATCTCAGCAATAATACCCTTTACTTGTTGTTCCGCTTGGTTGATTTCAGTATCAAGAGCCGTAGATATTTCACTTGACAACTCTGTTAGTTTGACAGCAATAGATTCAACTATTTTCGTAGAATTTGCATCAGCGTTTTTACTAATAGAAGTCACAAACGCCTCACTGAGTTTTGACTTTAATGAATTCATTGCGGCTTTCCCAGAGAAACCTCCTCCCAAAATAGCGGCAATAATCCCACCTACTAACACGAAAGGATTTGTGAAGCCAATGAATAGGCCCAATACTGCTTCTGTACCAAGAACTAATGCAATATTTTTTATTAACTCTTTGTTAATACCATTCATTCCTGCCGCTACAGCAATGTCAGGACAACCAATAAGTAATCCTCCTGCTGCTCCTGCTATACGTTGCCATACAGGAACTTTTTGTGGTTCAATATCTCTATTACCGCTTACTATAATGGAAATTTCATCTATCTCTTCATATAACTTTGTGAGATCTTGTTCGCTGGACTCAAAAATATAGGCAGACTTTTCATTAACAAGGGGAATCATTATCTCTTCTCTCCATTTCTTTTGTTGATCTAATATTTTTTTGTTTATATAATTTGATATTTCAACTACAACCGCCGAAATTTTAGCTTTGGTAGGTATCAAACCTATTGAAACATTGGGTTCATATGCATCTATCCACCCAGGTATCATCCCCGTCACACTAATGGCATTTTGATTAACGGCTCTCTTAAATTCATGTTTACTTTGCTCAATCCTTAATGTCAACTTGGATATGACTTGTTCTTTTTTTTGTTTAAGCGCTCCTAACTGCGGTCTTGTTGTCTCATAACGAGCTTTCACATCATCCAATGAGCTATCAAGCATTGCTCTCTGACTAGGAATGACTTTATATAGTGCCTCGTTATTTAGTATCCGCTTAAGCTCACGTGCTGGTTGAGATAGTTTAATCTTTCCTTTGTCCTTGGTGAGAAATTCTGTCAAGTTTGTTACAAACGGAATAATTCCAGATTTTTCTATTTTATTGCTATCGTGGGTAATCGTACCATTAAGTGCATCTTGTGCAGAAATATAATATATTGGATTGGTCGTGAAATCACGCAATCGTAATTCTGCAAATTGTTTTACTCGTTCTACCTCTTGCGGCTTAATCAAGTCAAACCTATTAACCACGAAGAAAGGATCGGTGAATCCGTATGCTTGCAGATTATTTTCTATAAATTCCATTTCATCCAAACTACATAGACGATCTGCTGCAAGCACAAATAATATAGCATCTGCTTTGCTTAAGTAATTAACAGTAACCCTAGCACGTGTTGTAGTTTCATTCAGCCCCGGAGAATCTATAATTTCCACTCCTTCTTTCAATATTTGAAGTGGCCAAAAGAGTTCCACTTTTTCATATGGACTTTCCATTAGCATTTCTTGGGGGTCTTCTCCTATATGAATAACGACAAAGTCTTCTATCTCATTATAATTAATACGAAGCGGTGGCACATCTTTCATCCCATACTGCTTCATATGCTCCATAGCTTTAGGAGATAGGCTTGATGGTAAAACTTCAGGCAAGGGATTTCGGAAATGCAAGATAGCCTCTTTCTTTTCCCCATATTTTACTTCGTTAATCACGGCTGTAGTTGGCAATGCATATGCAGGCAAGACCTCTTCACCAAGAAGGGAATTGATAACCGTAGATTTACCATTACTAAATGTTCCAACAACTTGTATTTTAAATGTGTCATTACTAACTTTTTGACTTAACTTCTCCAGATTCTCACTTGCAGAAGTCATGTTCAACTCATTCACTACACCTGCTGCTTGAGAAAGCATGCTTCCAAGGTGTTCTCTTTGAACGCGGAACGGGTTCAATTTTTCTTGATCGAGTGCCATAATATGATTATTTTATTGTTATCTTATTGTATTTAATATTTCATTTAGTTCTTGTATTTCTTCATAAACAGATGCAAGCGCATTTTGTACTTTGGAGGGATTTGCATTCTCAATTGCAACTGATTGCGCTTCGAGCCACGCTTGCTTCTTTTTTTCAGAGTCATTTAGCATATCATTATACAACTTTTTAATCCTTTTTTCGCTATTTGCCGTAGCCTGCATAACAATATTGGGAATGTCTTTAGCAACTGCCTCCTTGACTAAAAGTCTCTGCTCCTCTACTTTTTTCCTAAAAACCGAGGAAGAAATGAGTGCCCCTGCTGTTCCACCCCCTATCGTAGCCACAAGCCCAAAGACAGGTGCAAGCGCTAAACTCAGGACAACCGTCCCGACTCTGGCAATATTCTGCCCTTTACTTAGATTTTCGAATTCAAGAGTGCGCTCCGATTTCTGGTTTTTGTATTCTTCTTTGTCTGCAATGAAAATATTTCCGACTTGTACAATCGATCGGAATTTTTGGTTCAAGAGATCATTAAACCATTTAGCGTCATTGGCAACCGTCCGGGCTATCACATTTTCTAAACCAACAGACATATTGGCTAATTCTACCTTTAAGCGATATGGATAATCCTCTTTCCACCATTTTTCCGGACTCGGCGCATGCGATACTTCGTATTGCAATTTTTCCGTTATATCCAAAGTATATTCTTCAGTTTTCTCCCCAAAACGAGCATAGCACTCGTTTGACTTTGCTTGCAGTTTCAATGCCAAATCATTCCATTCAATTTCCATCTTACTTAAAGCTTGCTTTTTTGACGCAATCATTTCTAGACGCTTGTCGTCGTCTAACTTCAGCAATTTTTCTTGTTCCGACAAGATGGCAATGGCATTATTAACTATTTCTCCGATACGCGCATTTACCCATGCTCTTATTAGATGTCTTCTTTGAGGATGGAAAGTCCATTTTGCCACCTCGTTCATCACTTTGTCTACACCGATAATATCCTTATATGTATCGTCCGGCATTTCAATATCATATGGGATGAAAATTGGAATGTTTATCTTATTCAAAGCAAGCAGATTCTCTATATGTTTAATTACCTTATTCCGCTCCTCTTTGTTCACTAAATCCAATTTGTTTACTACAATAAGAGTAAAAGGTATTTTACGAGAGACTATTCTGTTGCGTATAAAAATCCGTTCGCTATTGCTTAAAGCCGCTGTTGCTTTAAGCGTAATAATAGCGCCATTAGCGCGTCCAAGTACCTCTCCTACAATTTCTGCTCGCTCTTCAGATAAATCACCTGCTCCCGGACAATCTACAATCTCTATGTTGTTTTTTCCAAGCCATGCATTAGGCAAGCCCATAATAACACAACCCTTAGGATTTTTTCCTCCGAAGTTGTCTACCGTCAGACCTTCCCATGATTCCGGTTTGACATCCAAAACAGCTTGACGTGCACCCTTATCGTCAAATACTACCATCTTTGGTTGGTCTGCATAACGTATATGCGTAAGAATAGCAGTCGTCGGCAGATTACCTACAGGCAATATGGTTTCATCTCCTAATAAATGATTAATGAATGTGCTCTTACCATTACTGAACTCTCCTACGACCGATACAATAAAACGTTCACGCGAAATATCCTTTTGTATCTGATTTACTTGCGCGGATATTTCTTTAAAACCGCACTTGTCAAGCACTTCTGTTGTCTGTTTTATCAATTCCGACAACACTAAATCCGTTTGCTTGGAAACGGTTTTCTCTTTCTTATGAAAGAAATCGGTATTATTCGACATTTTCATTGTTGTGAAATGTATTTGTTTGCAAAAATAGGATCAATTACCTGATAGAAAGGACGTAATGAAGGTTCCAAAATTCTATTGAACAAGTCTTTAAATGTCCGTTCTTCTTCATCCGAGTATGCATCGTCGAAAGCAAGGCTGTTGACAATCTTGTCATAGGCGCGAAGAAGTTCGGAACGAAGTTTTTCATAGGACTCTTTATCCAAGTCCATTACCGCTTCATGCCTGAATGTACCAACTGGCACTGAAAAATCAACATTTACAAAAGCCTTTTGCAATGCCAAATCCTCAAAACAAACTACATGTCCTTCGGGTATAATGACTGTGGCAACATAGCGTACAGGATATACTAATGTTTTGTCTACTTTTCCTGTTATTTTATATTTCAGGAAAGGAACTTTCATGCATAAATTTCCATTAAGGATGCAAAGCAAAGGAAGTCCCGGTACATACCCCATCGGCATGCAGCTATTTAAAATGAAAGCGTTTGTTTTAAGCTTCTTGAATAAAGCTATTGTTGAAAATGTCTTTGTCATGACTATTTTGATTTTAAAATATTCATATTATTAATTTCCATGCGGATAGCAACTAATCATTTGGTAGTCTCCGTCTTCCCATGCGCCCTTGAACACGTCGAGAGGAATCATTTCTCCACGTCCATTAGGCGTGCCCGAATCATTCAGAATAACCATGGGATGTTCAGGGTCTGTTCTATCAATTCCTATCACTTCTACTGCGTGATTGGAACAACTATCCGGAGAGAACATATTGTCATCTTCACCGTACCATATTTCGCAACTATCAATAGAAACAATGACTTTACCTCCTTTGTTCAAACATGCTTCAATATCTTCAATTGAGTTATTGAATGTCATCTCATTCTCAATACCATAATAATCCAACATGTTATTCATATTCAATAGCGTCGTCCCGCCATCTTCGGAGAACCAGCCATGTTCTTTGGCGATATTAGCAAACTCTTCTATATCAATTTCATTGATATTGGGCGATAATTCTTCTATAACAAATTTTTGTGAATACAATGCACATCGGTTAGTATCTCCTTGATATTCCCAATGCTCCATAGATGCTACCGGATCTCCACTAATTGTGTCAGATGGATAATTAATATCTGGTTCAAAATTAGGTAATTCATTATACAAAGTACCGCCAATTGCAATACCATCTGCCATTGCCGGAACTAACATTCCCGTTGTAGGATCATAGGCATACAATTCATGATATTCAGCTCGACCAGATTCATTAGGATCAATAAATACTTCAACCTTATCATCATGCTCTTTTACTAAGGTATCAAAGACTCCGTTATGATCCGTATCTAAATACGTCTTGGCACTATCAATCTGACCATCCTGATTATAATCGTACGCCCTCTGGATTGCCTCAACTGCACCATCTTCAGCAATTAGGATTTGCTGGAAAGTGTCATATTGACCATTACTGTCGGAATCGACAGAAGTGGTTATGGCATCCGCATAGCCGTCACCGTCGGTGTCTGAATACATAGCCATCGTATCATAGATTCCATCTCCGGTGGTATCATATGCCTCTACATAGGTATCAGGATAACCATCGCCATTTGAGTCAAACTCATAATCTACAAAATCGTAAATGTACATATATCTAAAATTTTAATTGTTTTATCATATAGATTCCAAAAATAGAAAAATCTATCATTATTCGCACGCTGAATCAAAATTTATATCTGGATTTAGAATGCATGAATCATCTGTAGCAGTTAAACTGTCATTTGCATTTATCACCGTTGTCTCTTCTTCTAATGATTCTTCTATATATTTATTTTTTTGCTCATAGTTTTCTTCAGAAAATGTATCCTCGGATTGCATAGACAAATTGCTGGATAAATCTTCATTATACACATCATCCTTTTCAGCATTAATATTCGGTTTGTCATCATTTTCATAGCCTAATGGCTCTATCACAGGTATTTTCAAATCAATATTTTCGAGCACTTCCATATCAGTTTGATATAAGAAATCATCGCTCATATAATTTTGGATACCCAACTCTACGGAAGCAGATAATTTGGCGCAATCTTTAAGTTCTGGAGTATTTTCTACAATAACTCCTACCTGCATCATCTCATCTTGCGGGAGCATGCCATCAAGCCAAGCGGCAAACTTTTCTTCGGATATAGCGGGAGTGAAGTGCTTATTCATCGCGAGCCTCCTTTCTATATACACGGATGTATTGCTCCTTGGCAAGTTTATGCTTGTTATAATAATTATCCATGGTCATACCAAGTTGCTGAGCCGTTTCTTCATTAGAGCAGCCTTCCAAGTAGCGCAGACGGATGAGTTCGCGGTAACGTGCATTCGGCATTAAGTCAAGAATGCGTGTAATATCTTCTTTATTAAGAGTAGTCATATCTAATTGTATAGAGTCTGACACACAATCTTTTCTATCAGCAAGGTCGTAATTTGGGTCAATATCTATACGTTGTTTCTCCTCAAAGCGGGCATAACAATAATAGAGACAAACGGTTTTAATCCATGTGACAAGTGTGCTCTCAAAGCGGAAACTTTCTAATTTACTAATGCCGGTAGTTCGCTGAGGAGACATCATATAGATATACATCTCATTAATAAACTCGATGCAGTTGTCGCAGTCCGTATAATAATGCTCAAAGATGGAATTGAAGAGAGGGTAGCATTTTATATAAAAGAACGCGCGCGTAACATCCTTGTCACGATCGATGAGGGCTCTAACAATCTGTTGATCTGTCATATTTAGGGGCTTGCAGCACATTCTCTATGAAATATTATTTTGCCTATTCTTCAGCGGATTTTCGGCTTACTCCGTCTTAATCTTCATCTTAATATCATTATATTATTGTACGCGCGTACATGTGTACACGCACAAAAAACGGTAACCCGCAATATTGGATTACCGTTTTTGTTTGTATGCCTTATCGGCTATGAAAG
>CAJOKE010000028.1 GCA_905235225.1 Paludibacteraceae bacterium | reverse complement strand
GCATATCCCGAGGACATTCATTGCTTACTGCTACGACCATTAGCGAATGTTGCGAAGATTCAGAGTAGTCGCGAACAGCGTCAATAAACGCCTTTTATGTCAATATATTCTGCCACTCCCCGAAACGACATAAACCCGTTCCGGCGTGATGACAAGTGAATAAACAGCTGTGTAAAAAATGCACAATTGCCAATTCGGGTGCAAAAGTAATATATTTTTCTCATTCAGACAAATAAAATTGCAGTTTATTCAAAAAAAAAATCAAACAGGAAACTAAAAAGGAAAAACAGCCTACCAGAACACACTGCATTTTGACCTCTACCGGCATTTTTTGTCTCATAATAAAGCACTTAATGTGTCCAATAAATGGAGGCAGTATAAATGTGAATAGTTATCAAAAATACTAATATATTGTGTATCTAATGTATATGTAACGTATATGTATCGTATATGTAACGTATATGTATCGTTTTTGAGTGCGAAAAAAGTAAGAGTTTTTAACATGGCGGGAGAGTAGTTTTTTGCGGTGATGATTGAGAGCGGGCAATGGCATTGCCCTGAAAACAACCAAGAAGCAAGGGCGTTCATCAGTGTCAGGGGTGATAAATCTTTGTAGGATGATAAATCTTTGTCAGGGGATGATACATTTGTAGGCATGTGCGGGTGTTGCGATAATGTAGCATCCGGAAGGCAGGTAGAAGGTTTGTGTGCCATGAACCCGGACAGATCGGATGTTATATCCCGTAAGCGTGTAGATATGCACCAAGACCGTTTCGGCAGAAATGAGAGTAAGTTCTTCCGGTTGCGCAACAACATATCGGATGGCAGAACCGTTTTTATCCCCATCCGTATTTTCGATAGCCGCAGCAACATCTTCACCTAAGCGCAACCCGACAAGTACTGGATCGTGGTCGGAATAGCGGTAGATAGATTTGTCGCCATTATAATAGGCGTGTATATTTGATTCATCGGCATTAACGTGCCAGACAGCCGCTTCGGTCACTTGTTTGGTCATTGTCATGGAAGTCAAAATATGATCCAGATAACCGACCGTTGAATTATAGACATAACTATAATCATACGGGTGCCGCTGATGCAGTTCGTCTCTAAATCCCTGTGCGACCAAATACTTTATCGGTTCTTCTTCGCTATACGAGTTATAGTCGCCGAACATGATGATATCCGGGTCGTCATACAGCGATGGGACATTTTGCAAGGCGTCAGTAAGCCATCCCAATTCGGTCATTCTGTCCTCGTTATAACTTATTGCACCTGATTTGGCTTTCAGGTGATTGATAGCTACAATCATTTTTTCATCGGTTGCCAATTCCCTGAAGCCCTGAATCACTTCACGATTATACCATATACTGCCCGCATTGCTGTACGGATGCAGCATTTGTCCATACGGTGCAACTTTATCCGAGCGATAGACAAAGGCACATTTGACGCTTTGAGAACTAACAGTTCCATCATTGACATAACTGTAAATATTGGTCCCCGCCAACTTATTCATCCCTGAAACAAGGTGTTGCAGTGCATCTTGCCCGTTTTCGACTTCACAAAGTGCATAAATATCAGCATTGAGAGTATGTAGTGCGTTGCTGATTTTTTCGGTTTGCACATCAAACTGCTCAGCACTCTGTGCGCCTGCATACGCACCGTTCCAGTTATAAAAATAGTTTTCGACATTGGCACCGCATAACCTTAATCTTGCATTGCCGAGTGCAGGCGGTTCTGTAGGGCGTTCATTCGGGACAATGGTTAACATCCCATCCGCCTGCACCAGTCGTTCCCCGATTATGGTAACGCGCAAATTAATTATTTGCGATCCTAAACGATACTGTTTGGCATCAGGGACATTGTTGAGTTGTATGCGTGATGAATTGTTAAATCTGACCCGTTCACGATAGCGGATAGAATCATACGGAAGTCCGACTCCCGTTTCCTCAGGACACAGCAGGCGAGATGAGGCGACAAAGAGAGAATTATCCCCCCCGAATCCACATATATACATAGGTTTTGCGAAGGTGTATGATTGTCCTGTATATGCACTCCATCTGCCATTGAGATCGTCCGACCAATCGCTATCAACAATTGCTTTGCTATGAGATACATAAAACGCGTTCACAATTTCATCTTTTGTGCTGCAGGTTACCGGATCGGTATATAAATAATACGCCCCTTTGAGAGTTAAAGTATCCCCTTGTTCGACATTGAGGGTGTAGAATTTCCGGCTTACGCCTCCCTCGGTCAGCAAGCCATAGATATAAATCTGTGTGTCAGGTTTGTCAATATCCGAGAGATAGAAATTTCCGTAGGTAGTATTATCGACATATTGCACGATTCCCCGGACAGAATTAACTGCCGAGGTACTTTTCAAGTCAACAAATTCAGTTACAGAAAGGACATTAGCAGGCATATTGTCTCGGGGAGTTCCGGAAATGTTCATTTGCCGTATTTCCCAAGTTCCGGCAATAGAAGCAGTTGATGAATAGCGATACCCTAATTTGACAATTCTCCCCGCAAATGCAGACAAATCAATGGAGCCGGAAGATACAAAATTCCAATCTTCCCCGGTAGGATAATTGGGAATAGCCAGTTGTTTCCATCCGCTGCCCTCGTTACACCAAACAGATATATTATCGAAGGAACCATATCTGAAAGCGTGTTCAAAAGTCCAATACGCAGATGAGTATCCTGTCAAATCAATGGACGGCGAATAAAGCATACTATTCGTTTCGAATCGGACTTTAGTATCCGGATTGTACCCTGTAGCCGTCATTCCGAAAGAGGGATTTCTCATCCACACCGTACCAAGCCCATCCGGCACAGGTATAGTATTGTCAATCATCCAACCCGTCATATCATCAGATTGAAAATTGAAAGAATAAATATCACTATCCTGCGTCCAAGCAACACATGAAAAGAGTAAAAGCAAAATAACGGATGTAGAAAATTTTGTATTCATAATTCACATTGTTAGTGTTTTTGTGAGTTTCAGGCGCAAAGGTAATATAATTTTAGGAATCAGCCAAATAAATGTGCAAAAAAGAAGGATATAAACGGTTGAACAACAGGTACACGGAAAATCAAAGCGTACAGGGATTATATTAATCAAGAAGGTGTATTGCAGGATGATGAAAGAACGAGAGGATGTGCAATAGGCAATGAACAGGTAGATGGCGAAAGGACGAGAGAATATGCAATAGGCAATGAATATGGGGCATTTTCAATAAAAATTGTTTGTTTATTTGCATATTCCAAAAAAATGTCGTACTTTTGCGGGCTTTTTGTGTGCAATGCAATATTGTGCGGCCTAATATGCGTGAGTATCAAAAGAATATTAGAAACGTATGATTGAATATATCAAGGGAAAATTAGCGGAACTTAATCCAACTTATGCTGTTCTTGAGGCGGCAGGGGTTGGTTACGAAATCAATATAAGCCTGCCGACATACTCCGATTTAGTCAGCAAAGAAAACAGCGAGGTCAAGTTGTTTGTCACCGAAATTATCCGGGAAGATACGCATGATTTGTATGGTTTTTTCAGCAAAGGAGAACGGGAACTGTTTATCATGCTGATGACCGTGAGCGGTATCGGTGCCAACACAGCCCGGATGATCATGTCCGCCTACAATGCCGGTGAGATCCGGCAGATTATCGCGACCGCCAACGTGCGCGCGCTTTCGCAAATAAAAGGTCTCGGTCCCAAGACGGCACAACGTATCATCGTTGACCTCAAGGACAAAGTGCTGAAGATAGACCTCGGCGACGGCAAACCGATGGAAAACGCATCACCAAGCGACGTGCTATTCCCCGCCGAAGACAGTCCAATCAAATCCGAAGCCGTCAGTGCACTGACGATGTTAGGCTTCGCCGCAGCAGCCAGCAGCAAAGTGGTGGACAAGATACTAAAAGCGTCCCCGGATGCGAGTGTCGAATCCGTTATCCGTCAAGCCTTAAAGATGCTATAGACTTCAGGCCGAAACGAGTTGAAGCGTTTGTTGATCATATTGATGAGTGTATTTGCGATGCAGACAGCATCGCAGTTGGCGGTGGCGCAAACACGTCAGCCTCAGATTCCGTCAGCGCGCAACGACCGCCGCATGGCGGAAGAAGCAGCCCGTCAGCAGGAACAGCAACAGACATCGGAGCAGGAAAGCGCAGACGCAATAGAACCCGACTCCGCCATCATGGCACCGGTGCAAGTAAAGCAGCTCGGTGCCGACAATTTCGAGGATCTCACCGCTCCGCAAAGCAGTATGGATCTGCAAGACCCGGACAACGTCAAAACCGAGGTTGTCTATGATCCCTACTCCGGCGGATATGTCATTCACACCAAGATAGGCGACACGGATATAGCAACGCCTTATCTGCTCAACGAAAACGAATACAAAGACTTTTCGGAGCGCGAACTCATGCATCGTTATTGGCAGCAGAAGATCAGCGAAGTCGAACACAATAACGAGAAAAAGTTTGACATCACGGATATGAAGTTCAACATCGGTCCGGCAGATAAAGTATTCGGTCCGGGCGGTGTGCAACTAAAGTTGCAGGGAAGTGCGGAACTGCTGTTCGGCTTCAAGCACCAGTATATAGACAATCCGTCACTCACCCAAAAGGCGCGTAACAACAATATCTTTGACTTCGATGAGAAGATTCAGGTCAATGTTAACGGCAAAGTGGGTGACAAATTGGGCTTTACGCTCAATTATAACACCGAAGCCAGTTTCTCCTTTGACCAGCAGAACCTGAAGTTGCAATACAAGGGGCAGGAAGACGATATTATCCAAGCCATCGAAGCGGGAAACGTGTCAATGGACCTCAACTCCAGTCTGATTCGCGGAACGCAGGCATTGTTCGGTATCAAGACAACGCTCAAATTCGGCAAACTGAAGATACAAGGACTCATCTCGCAGCAGAACTCACAAAGCCAGACGGTCAACAGTCAGGGCGGTGCGCAGATGACGAAGTTTGAGATTGATGCCGACAAATACGATGAGAACCGCCATTTCTTCCTCGGTTATTTCTTCCGCGACCGCTATGAGCAAGCCATGCAGTCGCTGCCGTATATCGCCAGCGGCGTGACTATCAACAAGATTGAGGTATGGGTTACAAACAAACGCGGCAACTATGATCAGGCACGCAACATAGCGGCGTTTGTCGACCTTGGTGAGGTGAGCGGTCACGTTTACAATCCGGCGTGGATGGCACAAGGCACACAGGTACCAAGCAACACGGTCAACACACTCTACAGCACCGTTACAGGTATTGCCGGAATCCGTGATATTCAGCAAGTCAGCGCACTTCTGCAAGAACAGACAGACATGGAGAGCGGCGATGAGTTTGAGAAGATCGAGTCCGCCCGCTTGCTGTCCAGCAGCGAATATACGCTCAACTCCGCACTCGGATTCATCTCTCTGAAATCCGCCCTTAACCAAGACGAAGTCTTAGCTGTTGCGTATGAGTTTACCTATGGCGGGCAGGTTTACCAAGTCGGCGAATTCTCCACCGATGCGGGGGATGAACTCAAAGCACCGAACGCGCTCATATTGAAGATGCTCAAATCCAGCATTAATGCCCCGCATGCACATAATGCCGCCCGCCCGAACGATAAATACGGCACATGGGATTTGATGATGAAGAACATCTACCACCTCGGCGCAACAACCATTTCCAACGAGAAGTTCGAATTGTATATCAACTACAGGAATGACTCCATAGGAACGGATATCCAATACCTCTCCGAGTCACAAATCAAGGGCAAACAACTTCTGCGTGTGATGCAGTTGGACCGTTTGGACAGCCGCAACAACCCTGCTCCAGATGGCAAGTTCGACTATGTCGAAGGATACACCGTCCTATCCAACAGCGGACGTATCATCTTCCCCGTTTTGGAGCCTTTCGGCAGCTACCTCAAATCGCAGATAGGTGACCCGCAAATCGCGGAAAAGTATATCTTCCAGGAACTTTACGACTCCACTCTTGTCATTGCACAAGAGATGACAGAGAAGAACAAGTTCACGCTCAAAGGTAAGTACAAAGGCACTAACGGCAGCCAAATCAGCCTTGGCGCAATGAACGTGCCGCGCGGAAGCGTAACCGTTACCGCAGGCGGTGCCAAACTCATTGAGAATGTGGACTATACGGTGGACTATACCATGGGAACGGTTACCATTCTTAACGAATCAATTCTGGAGTCCGGCACGAATGTGGAGTGCAAACTGGAGAACCAATCCACCTTCTCTTTGCAGCGCAAGAGCCTCTATGGAGTACACTTGGAGTATGAGTTCAACAAAGACTTCATGATTGGCGGAACCCTCATGCATATGCGCGAAAAGCCGCTTACCACAAAGGTCAATACAGGACATGAGCCTCTTGCCAACACCATTTGGGGCGTTAATGCCAGTTGGAAAACCGAGATGCAGTGGCTCAGCAACGCCATTGACAAGATTCCGTGGATTACAACCACCCAGCCATCCACGTTCCAAATCAATGCGGAATTCGCTCATCTTATTCCCGGACACACCAACGATGTCGGATCCGCAGGAACAGCATACATTGATGACTTTGAGTCCACCAAGATAAATATCGATGTTCACTACCCCAACAACTGGTTCCTTGCCTCAACGCCATATGACCCGTCCTCATCCAAGCAGTTCAACAACGAGGATGCCAAATTGAGCAACGATATCCGTTATAACCGTAACCGCGCACTTATAAACTGGTATCATGTGGATCCGATTTTCGGTTACCCGCAGACCAATACTCCCGCGCATATACGCGATGATTTGGACGCCCTCAGCGACCACCGTACCCGTATCGTGCTTCAGGAAGAAATCTATCCGACCAAAGGACAGGCGGCTTCGAATGAAGATATCCGCCTCAGCCTGCTCAACCTCAGTTACTACCCCGAGGAACGCGGACCGTACAATATCAGCGCAAGCGAAATAGACGAAAACGGTAAACTCACCAAGCCGCAGCAGCGGTGGGGCGGTATCATGCGCAAACTCGATAACACCGACTTTGAGAAAGCCAATATCGAGTATATCGAGTTCTGGCTCATGGACCCCACTCTGACCAACCCTGAAGGGTTTGACGGAGAATTATATATCAACCTCGGTGACATCAGCGAGGATATTCTGCGCGATGGTAAGAAGAGTTTCGAGCATGGTCTGCCGGTCAGCGATAATGACCGCAACCGGATTGATACCACCTGTTGGGGTTTTGTGCCGCGTACCACATCCACGACTGTCGCCTTCTCCAACGAAGCCGGTGCGCGTGTCCGCCAGGATGTCGGTTTAAATGGTCTTAGCACGGAGCAAGAACTAAGCTTCACCTACCGCGGCGAGCAGCCTTACAGACAGTACGTCAATGACTTACGTGCCAAAGTGACCAACCCCGCTGTACTGCGCGAATGGGAAAACGACCCATTCTCCCCATTCAACGACCCTGCCGGAGATAACTACCATTACTATCGCGGTACAGACTATGATAATGCACAAATACCGATTCTGCAACGATATAAACGATTCAACGGTACCGAAGGCAACTCACCCGACTCGGAGAGTCAAACCGAAACATACGGAACAGCCTCCACCCTAACGCCGGATATTGAGGATATCAACAACGACAACACCCTCAACGAAATCGAGCGGTACTACCAATACAAAGTCATTCTCCGTCCCGACATGATGGAAGTCGGCAAACAGCATATCGCAGAGAAGAAAGTTGCCAAAGTACACCTGCGAAACGGCGAAACGGCTGATGTTACATGGTATCAGTTCAAAATTCCGCTCCGTGGGGACAGTTCGAATGTACGTACTATCGGTAACATCCGTAACTTCAAGTCTATCAGGTTCATGCGTATGTACCTCACCGGCTGCCAACACGAAATGCACTTGCGTTTTGCCACGCTTTCGCTTGTTCGCGGTGAATGGCGTTCATATACCAAAGACCTTTACCCGCTGGGTACAACAGTCAATACCGGCGCATCCATGGACGTGCAGGCTGTGAACATTGAGGAAAACAGCAACAAGACGCCCGTCAACTATGTGCTGCCGCCGGGCGTTACCCGCCAGACAGACCCGGGACAGGCACAACTCGTTCCGCTCAATGAGCAGGCTATGGTCATGCGCGTCCACAACCTCTCACCAAAAGACGCACGCGCCGTGTATAAAAACACCGCATATGACATGCGCAACTACAAACGGCTCCAGATGTTCGTTCACGCTGAGCAGTTAGAGGAAGCACAGAACCTCAAAGACGGCGACCTCAGTTGCTTTGTCCGCTTGGGAACTGACCTCAAAAACAACTACTACGAATACGAAATCCCGCTGCAATTGACCGAACCGGGTATTTACAACAACGATAACGACAACGATCGGTACAGAGTTTGGCCCAGAGCCAACTACTTCGACTTCCCGTTCACCGTCTTCACCAATGCCAAAACGGAGCGCAACAAAGCAAAACGCGCGGGCAACACCAATGTAGGAAATAATATCCCGTATATTATTTATGATGACGCTAACGGCAATCCTCAGAATAAGATTACTGTTCTCGGCAATCCTACTTTGCAGGAAGTTGAGTGCATTATGATCGGTATCCGCAACAACGGTGTCGAAATGACCGGCGGAGAAATATGGGTGAACGAAATGCGCCTCAGCGAGTTTAACGAGCAAGGCGGTGTGGCCGCAATGGCTAACGCTTCGTTAGGTATCAGCGACATCGCACAACTCAACGTCGCCGGACAACTGGAAACAGCCGGATACGGTAGTATTGAGTCCAATATCCTTGACCGCAACATGGATAACACCTACCAAATCTCCGTTTCTGCGGCTATGGAAGTCGGACGTTTGTTCCCTGAAAAAGCCAAACTGCAAATCCCTGTCTATGTTGCATACTCGCAGCATACAACCTCGCCGGACTATGATCCGTTCGACACGGATATCAAACTCAGCGAGACCCTTGATACCTATGAAACCAAAGTGGAGCGCGACTCGGTTAAGGAGATGGCAAATACCGTACAGCAATCTACCAATTTCTCGGTCACCAACATGAAGGTCAATATCAAGTCCAAAAAACGCGATATGTTCTACGACCCTGCCAACTTCTCCATCTCCGCTTCGTACATGAAGCAGAACGAACATTCGCCGGACATGGAGAAAAACATCACAACAGACCACAAAGGGTCGTTCCAATACGCATACTCCTTTAACCCCAAACCGTGGGAACCGTTCAAAAACAACCAGAAAGTCGCAAAGATAAAAGCTCTCAAAGAACTGAACTTCTACTACCTGCCGCAGTCTTGGGGATTCAACACCAACATGCACAGAACCTATTCGCACATGAAACTGCGCGATTTCAATGCGGACCCGACTGCCCAAATGGACATCACACACTCCAAGGACTTCACTTGGGATCGTAACTTTGACTTCAAGTATGACTTGACAAAGAATATGAAGTTCTCCTTCCAAACGGCTATGAACTCCACTGTCGATGAGGGTAAATATGCCAAGGAAATCATTGAAGACTACCACTTCACCAACGACTACTATGAAGCATGGAAGGATACCATTCAGCGCAGCCTTGCCAAGTGGGGAACACCATATACTTACCAGCAAGTGTTTACCGCCTCATGGAACGTCCCCTTCAATCGCATTCCGTACCTCGAAGCATTGACGGCTAACGCTTCCTACAACGCCAACTATAATTGGGCGAGAACACAATCCGCACAATCATCTGACAAAAAACTCGGTAACACCATCTCCTCTGTGCAGTCCTGGCAGATTGATGGGGGGATCAACTTCGAGACCTTATATAATAAGTCTAAGTACTGGAAGAGCATGACCCAGCGTTATGGCAACCGTCGGTCACGCCCCTTCAAGCCAAAGACATTCACTTCCACCGTCAAGGCGGAAAAAGGTGTCCCGCAGGAAATCACCCACCGGCTCGGATCTGACCTCATTGTCATTACCGCTACCGACTCCGCCGGCCGCAGGGTACCATTGTCCTTCAAGCTTGTGGACAATAACAAGGTGTCTATCACACCTAAAGCCGACTGCGCGGCGATGACTGTCACCGTCAGCACCAAGGACCCGAATACACGGACACCGGCGCAAGTGACCGGAGACATGTTTGCCTATGTCGGAACTATGTTCCGCCGCGTACAGGTTACTTATCGCCGCACCAACTCCATGACCGTTCCGGGATTTAACCCTCAGATTGGTTTCATGGGACAGGTACGAGAGGATGGCGTTTATGCACCCGGATGGAACTTCGCCTTCGGATTTATTCCTTCCGACTTTATGGAGAAAGCCAAACAGCACAACTGGCTGAGTGGCGACACAACGGTCGTACAACCCGCTACACGCGCACGCACTGAAGATTTTGACATCAAAGTCAACCTCGAACCCCTGCCGGGACTCAAGATTCAGTTGAACGGCAAACGGTACTATGCCAACTCGACCTCTATCATTTACTCTTATGACCGCCTGCAGGAAAACCTTACAGGCTCATTCAATATTACCCAAGTGGCAATCGGTACGATTTTCTCCCGCGTTGGCAACCAGGACGAGAACTTCGCCAACTCCGCATTTGACCAGTTCCTGCAAAACAGGGAAATACTGACCGGACGGGTTCAGCAGCAGTATGACGGCATTCGCTACCCGACAACCGGATTCATGCAGGGACATATCTATTCCAAGGACGGTCGCTATGATCCCAAAAACGGACGTGTATCATCCACTTCCGCCGATGTCCTTGTGCCTGCCTTCCTTGCCGCATATACCGGCAGAAGCGCAGAGAGGGTCAGCCTCAATCCCTTCCTCGGATTCCTTAGCATTCTCCCGAACTGGAGTGTCACATACGACGGAATAGGACGGCTGCCGTGGTTCAAGGACCATTTCCGTTCTGTCACGCTCACGCACGCTTATACATGTAAGTACTCCATCGGTTCCTATAGTAGCTTCTCCACTTGGGTTCCTGCCGAAGGAGACAATAAAATGATAGGTTTCATCCGCGATGTCACTACCGACAATCCCATTCCGTCAAGTGCCTACGACATTTCGTCCGTCAGCATTACCGAGGCGTTCTCACCGCTTATCGGACTTAATATCGCGATGAAAAACTCCCTGACTGCCAAGTTTGAATACAGGAAGCAGCGCAATCTGGCACTCAATGTCACATCCGTCCAACTCACTGAAGGACACACTGACGAGTTTGTGATTGGTGGAGGATATACAATCAAAAACCTCAATTTCATGACCAAAAACAAAGCCGGTGTCCAGAAAAAAGTGTCCAATGACCTCAAACTGACCGTTGACCTCAGTTACAAGAATATCAAGACGCTCCTGCGAAAAGTCGAAGAAGGACTGACGCAAGCATCTTCCGGCAATAAAGTTTTCTCTATCAAGATTGCCGCCGACTATGTCCTTTCACAGAAAGTCAACCTGCAAATCTTCTACGACCATCAGGGAACGACTCCGCTTATTTCGTCATCCTATCCGGTTAAGGCGGACAATGTCGGTATTAACATCAAACTCATGCTCACCCGCTAATTGTGATAATGAGACCATTCATCGGCATCATAGGTCCTGAATCTTCCGGCAAAACAACATTGGCACGATACCTTGCTGCACGCTACAACGGTGTCTTCGTTCCCGAATTTGCACGGGAGTATATGGAGAACCTTCATCGTCCTTACACTATCGACGATGTACACGCCATCACACACCACCAAATCGCACACCTTGACGCATTATGCTCTGACACCGAATCGGCTACTGCACCGGTTTTCTTTGATACGGAACTTATTATCACTAAGGTTTGGTTTGAACATAAATACGGCATTTGTCCCGACTACCTGTCCGATGCCCTGCAACGTTATCCGATGACTGTCTATCTGCTCACCTATCCCGACTTGGAATGGATTCCCGACCCTGTCCGCGAAAATCCGGACATACGTCTTGAACTCTTCCAACGATACGAAGCCGAAATACAGGCACTCGATATTCCCTATTATATTATCCGCCACACTGCCCATGCAGAAGAAGATTAAACCATACGTCCTGCCTACCGCCATCATCTTGGGAATCGGCTTCCATCGCTGGCTCGGACTGGTCAGCGGAATCACACCGGTGATTATCTTTGCTATTCTGCTGCTCACCTTCTGCTCGGTCAGGCTGACTCGCTTGCGCCCCTCGCCCTTGGAACTTTGTATCGCCGCATATCAAATCATCTTCAGCCTCGCAGGCTATTACCTGATACTGCGCCTCTCATCCAACCCTATTCTTGCCGAGGGAGTACTTATCGGCATTCTTTGTCCGGTGGCGGCAAGCGTCAGCGTTGTTTCATGCGAACTCGGTGCCAAACGCGAAACGGTCGTTTCCTACACTGTAGTCGGCAATCTTTTGGTGGCACTGGTTGCACCTGCCGTCTTCTCTGTCATCGGAGTGCAGCAGGACATGCCTTTCTGGACATCGTTCCTGCTCATACTCAGGAAGATTTCCACCGTCCTTGCGCTACCTTATATTATTGCGTTGCTCCTTCAGGCTTTTCTGCCAAAAGTCAATGACACCCTTGCACGCTTCAAAGGGATTTCCTTCTACCTGTGGGCATTGGCACTCCTCCTCACTTTGGGCAAAACAATGGATTACATCGCCTTGCAGCACCAGGGAAACGAACTCATTATCCTCTGGCTCGCGGTCATTTCCCTTGTGCTTTGTATCTTCCAGTTTGCTTTTGGCAAATTCCTCGGACATCATTTCGGAGATACGATAGCAGGCGGACAACTTATGGCGCAGAAAAACTCCGCTATCGGAATATGGATGGCTGGTCTGTACCTGCATCCGCTCACTTCGGTTGTACTTGCTTTCTATTCCATTTGGACAAACCTCTTCAATAGTTGGCAGTTGTGGTATTATCCCCGTAAAATGAAACAATAGCATGTGGTGCCTGTATGCAGTTTTGTCAGCCCTTTTCTTGGGCGTTTATGATGTTTGCAAGAAACGGAGTCTCAGCGGCAACTCGGTCGTTGGCGTCTTGGCGTGCAGTGTCATCATCTCCGCCCTTCTGCTCGCCCCGTCCCTCTTGACTGGCGTGGTACCGCACATTGACGCACGCACGCATGGCATGATCTTCATCAAGTCACTCTTGGTTCTCTCGTCATGGCTCTGCGGATACATTGCTATCAAGTATATTCCGCTTTCCATCGTTTCACCCATGCAGGCGTCAAGACCCATGTGGACACTCTTGGGTGCTTTGCTAATCTTCAATGAATCGCTTAATCTTTGGCAATGGCTCGGTATAGCGGTCACGCTCGGCAGTATTTTTGCCTTCTCTTTCTCTGTTCGCCACGACAAAACTGAACAAAGCGACAATGCTCCCTACTATATTTTCCTCATTCTCGCCATCCTGTTGGGTGCAGCATGCGGATTATATGACAAGTATATCATGCGCTCGCTTGACCGCAATGCCGTGCAGGTTTATTATACCCTCTACCAGGCTCTCTTGATGGCACTCGTTTGGATAATAAACAGATTCATCGTTAACGCAAAGAATGACAGACATCCCGTTTCTTTTCACTGGCGGTGGGAAATCGTTGGAATATCCATTTTCCTCATTCTCAGCGACTATGTGTACCTCAAGGCACTCAGTGACCCCAGCAGCCTCATTGCCGTCGTCTCTACCGTGCGCAGGGCAGGGACTATCATTCCTTTTTTATATGGTATCATCATCCTCCGCGAAAAGCATATTCGCGCCAAAGTCTTATGCCTGCTCGGCGTAACACTGGGACTCGTTTGCCTGCTTTTCGGCACTTTATAACATAACCCTATGACACGCGAAACGATTGTACTCGATTACTTGGACAACCACCAAATCCCCTACTCGGTGTACCATCACCCCGAAGGGAAAACTATCGAAGAAGCCAAACGTTGGTGGAAAAACGACGGCTCCGTCCATTGCAAGAATATCTTCATGCGAAACCACAAAGGCAATCAGCACTACCTCATTTGCTTCAACTGTGACCACGATTTGGACATACATGACTTGGAGCAAAGACTCAAAGCGGAACTCGTTGCTGCCGGACATAACTCACCCGGAAAACTCAGTTTCGCTTCACCCAAACGCATGGAGCGGTATTTGGGATTGGAGCCGGGAAGTGTTTCACCCTTCGGATTGATTAACGACACCGACAACCACGTCCTCTTGTTTCTTGACGAAAATCTCCTTGACGCCGACTCACTCAGTTTCCATCCTAACGACTGCCGGGGAACAGTTGTCATTTCCCGCGAAGCATTTGACAAATACTTAAAAACGGTAGGAAACACCTACCGCTTTATGAAATTGTATTAATTCCGTTCCGCTTCTTTTTCTTTTTCCCGCTGCCATACACCATAGGGATAAACGGCTTGTTGCGGTTCAGTTGGCGGAGCAGACTCACCGGGTTTCTGATACAGATTGTTCGGATCTATCGGCGTTATCGGAGACGGTTTGTCCAATTCCCCGTCATGAAAAGGATCTATATCTTTATGTTCTGCACACCCTGCTAAACCGATAACCACGGCAACAATAATCAATATAACCCATCTGCTCTTCATCCTGCACATACCAGTTCCTTTAGACGGTCTGGAAGTTGCTTGGTACTTGTTCCGAACTTCTTCGCAACCAAATATTTGAACTTCCCTATTCCTGACTCGGAATAATTCATCATTTTGGCGATACGCCCGTTATTCATGCCGATCAGCACTAACACGCACAACTGTATCTCTCTGTCTTTCAGTTCCGGCGTATGGGCTTCCAACTTTTGAGCAAGCATATTGAAATGGCTGTCCACAAAGCCACAGAATGCCCCGTAATCCGACCAGTACATCGTTGACTGCAACTGTCTGTCCGGCATGGCTGCCAGCAGCTCACAATAATCCTCAACCTGCCTGTACTGCGCAGTATGCCGCCTGCGACAACGAAGCAGCACCACTACTGCAATTACCGCAACCGCTAACACTCCGGCTGACAAACCCGCCATACGTTGCAACCGCCGGTCACGGATGGCTGGGGCATTGGCTAAATCATACTCTAACAACTCTACCGCGCGCGACAGCGACTTTTGTTCTTCTACACGCTCCTGAAGCACTTCACCGCGTATCTTCCCTAAACGTCGCATGTCTTCCACCGTTCCGGATGAATCATTATGCAGCATGATATAGCATATACTGTTCTGGTCATCTGATGATAACGGCATATTCGTCAGCAAACGGCCATAATACCGTGCCGAATCGGACTGACCCATTTCCGAAAACGACTGCGCTTTGATCATATACCCCGCAGGTTCATTATAACCTTGTGCCTGACACCGGTTCACATAATACAACGCCGAATCATACCTGCCCGCATAATAGTTGGCAAGGGCTTTTGTTTCCGTCACTTTCACTATCACACCGCTGTCACGGCTCGACTCTTCTATCTGCCGCAGCAACCGGCATATATCTGCCTCTATGGACGCTTTGTCTTCTTCTGCCGAGTCATATAACTGCCGCGTCCGCTGCAATGCCATATTGTTGATGGCATAATAGTAATTGGTCACACACCCTGCCCTGCGGAACCAGTCCGCCGAAACAACATGCATGTCATACGCCAAATCAAACGAACCCTCCGACTGGCATATGCCCGCGATGTTCGAATAGACACGCCCCAACACCTCCGCATCATCTGCACCCGCGGGATAATGTGTCGCCTCGGTCAGACGCTGCATCGCTGCCTCATACCGTTTCTCCGCGCGCAACTGCTTACCGTCCTCATACGCGGACCGAATGGCTTCTGAAGCGTCCTCACGGCGGCATCCGCTCAACACCACCGCAGCAGTTACCGTCACCACCGCCACAATCATATGTATATATTTCGTTATCACGCCACCCGTCGTTAAATAAATTGGTGCAAAGGTACTGCTTTTTTTCCAATTACGCAAATTTTTACATTGGGAAATCACTAACCTAATCCCACTGAAAATCAGTCACTTCCATTTTTTCACATTGGGAATTTTATTTCTTTGCTTTGTTTTTCCTGTTTTTTTACATAGCTTTTCTTTTTTCTTTGCATTGTTTTTCTTATTTTTTCCGCTGCCCTAACCATACTATTACCATACTATTACCATACAATAACCATACAATAAAGCCGACGCAAACTCCCCGATAACTCGACCCTGTCCACCGCCTGCCTTAAAAAAAAGAAGCCCTGCCGTTTCCTGCAGAGCTTCGTTGGTTTACATTTCATTCGAATTCCTTTGCCTGTCCCGATCAGTCAAGCCGGTTTCCGAGCATATCGTATGTCCTACCGTTTATTTTGATAAGGATATGACCGTTCACTATGTGCTTCGTCGGGTTCAGTTCGGATTCGAACTCAATATTCTCATTGGACTCATTGGGGTTTTCCGGATCATCCGGTTTATCGGGATTTTCCGGATCCGTAGGTTCGGTTGCCGGTGTTTCCTTCGGAGCGATTAATTTGATTACTATCTTACGCTCATACGAATTGACCGCAGCTATATCTATCGACTTGTCTTCATTCACCGTCACCTTGCCGCCTACCATATACCACGTCTTGTCTATCTTTTCCCCGGCTATTGTCATTGCATAGGAAGGTATATCACCGTATTCTTCGCTGTATCCGAGACTCGCATTGACGGAAGGAGCTTCATAGCTTTCGTTTATCGGATATTCGCCCGCTGCCAATTCATTGCTTAAGGTGGCAAAAATAAGGGCAACGCCGGTTGTATCCGTCATCGCTTGTACGATGATTTCGCCATACTTTGCAAAATAGGTAGTATCCACCTCATACTCGTTGATAACCATGCTTACATCCTCATCCGTATCATATTTCAAACGGGCTGGTTCGGGAGCGGCAATAGTCGATTTAACGGTCTTGCCCGCGGAATTGACGTTGTTATGCGTATTCGTGTTGTGGTTGAAATAAAGCGGCCGGTTCGCCGGCGCGAACTCATGTGTGCCGAGTGTAGGTATGACCTTGTAGTACGTACCCGCCTCACGATAGGGAATGCCGGTGATGACATACGTACCGTCGGATTTGGTATAAGTGGTGTAGTTGATGCGCGTGGAGTCGTCCACCAGACGCAGCTCGACGGCAGGTATCGAATCGATAGAAGCATAGTTTCCGAAATTCATGCCATTGAGTTCTAAGTGCCTGCCGTGACCGGAGAGGTCGTGTACTTCATTGCCTTGCTCGCAAGCGGAGTAATAGAGTTCCAGACCTCGCTCATCCCCTTTGAGCGGAATAATGAGAGCAGTATTGCGTATCTCCGTAGAGTCCATGCTGTAATTGTACAGCCGGAAATCTGCCATCTCATAAGTACTTGGGGAGTTATTCTCACCTATATAAAAACGCATCGTTGGCATGCGCCATCTTATATTGGAACCAATCTCCTTCCCATTCAGATATAAGGTAAAAGAGGTCTCTGTATAGCATACCGCAATATGGTGCCACTCGTTCAGAGCAAGAGGCTCTGTTGAAACTCCATCTCTTTGACTACGTCCGGGAACATAGACATTACCCTCAATGCTCAAGCAAACTTGTAAGTCAGACGGTAAAACGCATAATGGAGTAGTCCACGTATTCCTTTCAGAGACACGCAGCCAAAACATGACACTTCCATAGTCGCTTTGATATAATGGTCCTCGAACAGAGTTGCGACCTGTGGGCTTCAGCGTGCGGAAGTTAGTGATGGTATCTCTCATTACCGTATCCATCTTCAGTCTCTTGGGCACCGGGACTTCGTCTTCGGTGATAGCGGTAACGAGTACGCCCGGTACACCTTGGCGTCCGTCGTAGGTGATTTGTCCGGTTATAACGCCGTATGGCAGGGCGAATCCGGTCGTGGTGAGCGTACTCATTGGAACCACCTCGCCGTTACACTCGCGGTAACCTGTTACGGTATAGTTATAGTACGTACCGAGTTCCATGGAGTTATCCTCGTAGGTGAAGGTCGTCAGCGCAGGGTTAAGCGGCATTTGCGGCACAAGGATAGTACCTACAGTGTCGCCGCGCAGGGCACGCGTGATAGTAAAATAGGAGAAGCCGTTCTTGTCCTTTGGGACGGTCCATTGCAGGCGTACACGGTTGTTGGACTCTCCTTTGGTAGCGGTCAGAGAAGTGATGACCGCAGCGCGGGTGGGAGACAGAGTCTCTAAATTACTCTTGAAGGAACTAATAATCTTCGCATCCGTACGGATCTGTACCGTATATGCGATTGGCAGACAGGTCGGAATACCTTCTGTCACAAAAACAGAAGTGAGGTTGCGATCGGCGAAGTCCTGCGTATAGGTAGCACCATTCGCTATGTACTGTACCCGATAGTACATATCTCCTGTCCAAATGCCCTTGTCGTCGCCCTCGTGCGTCCAACTGACCTGTATCTTACCGCCTTCATCATGCGCATTCACTCCCGACAATTTCCTAAGGTTGGTATTGATAAGTATGGATGCGTTGGAGCAGGTGTTGGCGTGATCCACTAAATCACGACTGAAACGCACGTAGAAAGTCTGACGCCCTTGGTTGAGCATACGTTGGGGCAACGGCAACTCTACGCGGTAGGACGTCGGGGCATGGCGGTTGGAGAGATTGAAAGGCACGCGCACCGTCTCATATGATGAGAAGGACGGGTTCGTGGCATATTCGATGATAATATCAGACTCGTCTTCCGGCATATCGTAGGGTTTCTTCGGGATTGTAAACTCTGCATATAGCGTATCTCCGCCCGTATGCGAGAGCCTTATCCCCTCCGGCAGATAGAGTGGCGGGACGGCTATCCTCTTCCAATTGGACATGGGGCCGGCAAACGGAGACTTCGGACCTCCGTTGTTGCTGTCGTAATAAGAGCTCTTGATGGAGGAAACCGGCTGACGCGACACTTCGATTGCATACGGCGGAACGTCTTGCCCCATCTGATTGAGCTGCTCCCATGTGAGCAAGGATACGTCGTCGCGCTCGCGGTTGAGGTAGTAGGAGGATGAAATCGTAGTTTCAGTATCGGGGACTGTTCCACCTACCGCACTGCCTGCCGCACGCTCGTGATAAACACCTTCATGTAAACCGTCTGCCGTAAAACGAAGGGCGGTCTTACCCGCTGCATTTTTCGTCCATTGGAAATTCTCTGCCACCGGATCGGATACCGGCTCCATGATATCATTCAACTCGCCCTGCTCGAACGTGTACCAGTTATTATATTCATTGCCATCCCAACTAACTAGCAGGTGAAGACCCAGACCGTTGTTCTTATTGTTGTGGATGTAGTTATAGACTTCTTCGCTATACACGATGTTGAAATAGGCATATTGGTAATCGCCACCTTCCACCTGACGTTTCTGCACGTAATAGGCGGTACATTCGTGTTTCCCCTCTACTTTGTCGAAATAACACTCATACTTGAAGGTATTTTCCCATTGTTTGTACCTTTCTCGTGCATCCTTCATGTAAAGATTGACTATGGGCATTTCACGCTGGTGCGGGTCGTTGGATGTAAGATATACCTCCACCCTTTCGGCAAGATAGTTATCGCCGCTGGGCAGGGAGAACTCAGCCCATGCCATGTAACTGAAGGCGATGACGCCCTGCACCTGTTGGAAATCCACATTGCCATCGCCATACTCGTTGTTGTGAGCACCCGCGTTGTAAAACCGAAAGGCATGGTCGAACTTGAAGTTGTCACCCCACTTACAATACTTATTGTTCGGTTTATAGTTGTAACCGGCATACATGGTTCCAGCTGCACATACCAGTGCAAGAAGAAGAGTAGATAATCGTTTCATTGTATAGCTATTTTAGGGATTCACTTTTGTTAGTTTCAGGTTGGGAGCGACTACGTACTCGCCCGCAACGAGCCGAGCCGTAGCAGTGCCGGTGTAGGTTTCCGAGCCGCTTTCGAGGCTGAAGGAATACTTAGTGGCGTCTGCTTCGGGGAAGAGTGCTACATAGACCTCCTTCGGGTTGCCAGAGGGGGAGATGGAGAGCGGGTAGCCGCCTGCTATGGCGCTTTTTTGAACCGGTGTCACTGCAGCCGTACAGGGCGTGCCTTGCGTGACAGTTACGGTCGCCGTCTCCGGGTACGTGCCGGCATACGTGCCGTCGCCGTAGCTGATGGTCAGCGATGTGACAGGGAGCGGAGTCCCGGGGTAGTCCTTGTCCACAAAAGAGAACTTGCAGACCGTCAGCAGGTTCTGCATCTCAGCCACCACCGCATTAGCCACTGTGGGTGTGACCTCGGTTATCGTGGCGATACCGTAGCTGTGGTGATACGTATTGGCGATGGTCGCCAGCGTGCCGTCCTGCCCGGTAAGGGAAATAGAGTATGTAGCTTGAAGCGGATTGCCACTGACAGTAATAGCAGGGTCAGTAGCCTTCGGATAGACAAGCAACAGTTGGTCACCCAAGTCACACCACACCTTGTCGTTACTCTCGAAGGAAGCGATGCGCGCCGCCCTATCCGCCAGCAATACGCCGTCGAGCGGAACCTCGTCTGTTGTTCCGGAGGGTGTATAGGTCTCGTGACTTATGTTGCGAAAAGAAATCTCGTCATTTACACTCCATATAGCATCCAGCACATCCCCGTTTTCTGTGATGGAAGCCTGCGGGAGACGTCTGACGGCTGATTCAGGTGTGACCTTGCTGACGGCTTGCTGTGTCACAATAAGCGTGCGGGGTTTGAGTTCCGCCTGCTGTTTAGGTTGGTCGGGGTTATTAGTGGTGCTGCACGCCGTGCCGAGGAAAAGCAGCGACGAGCAGACGATGCCCATGATGACGGATTGGATAAATCCGCCGCCGGTGTTTTGTTTGTAACCGGAGATTTGCGCTTTGATACCTCCGCTGGCGCAGAGCATCTGCTGCAGAGTGGTTGCCACGGTTTCTGCGCGTGGCTGAGTGTAGATTTTCTTCATTATTTAGGTAGTCAAAAATTATCAATATATACACGCAAGCGGCACCCGCAAATTGCGGGCACCGCCTGTGATAGCGTTGCGTTGGTCTGTGGGGTGCTTACAACATGACTGCGGAGGCGAAGTATGCGAATCCCCCCGTATGACAGCAGGGGTGATTCGTATGCTATTAGCATCGTATGTATGGTGCATAAGCATTATTGCCTATAAATGCAGTATGTAAATAAAATTTTGCAAATGTACTGCTTTTTTTTGACATATGCAAGAGTATAGACCCTTTTAGGGTATTTATCTATTAATATAAGCCAAACAGCAGTCTAAACATATATTATAGTAGGTAGCATCGCACACCAACAAAGAACCCCTCATCGGATTGATGAAGGGTTCTGAAAATGGCGGCTACCTACTCTCCCACAACACGCAGTACCATCGGCGTTGCTGAGCTTAACGACCCTGTTCGGAATGGGAAGGGGTGGGACCTCAGTGCTATAACCACCTAAATATGGGGTTGACACATTGACTGTAAAAGCACACGAGCCAATCAGCTCTATTCGTTTTTGAAATCTTTTGTATAAAAGAAATCC
>CAJOKE010000027.1 GCA_905235225.1 Paludibacteraceae bacterium | reverse complement strand
TCGACCCCTGCGAGGGCTGCGGACATCGTCTCGGTCTGCGAACGCAGCAGGTTCACATACGCGTCGAAGATAGTCATGTTGAAACGGCTGGTCTCGGCGGAGACGTTCATCTTAGCGGCATTGCGGAGGGCGGTGGTGAAAATCGGGTCTTTGTACGCCTCGACGATCTTCGCCCACAGCAGACGGCCTGCGCGGAACTTGGCAATCTCCATGAAATAGTTACCGCCGATACCCATGTTGAAACGGATAGCATTGGCGGCGCGGTAGTTCGGGATGCCCGCCTCGGTCATCATCGTCATGTACTCGGCACCCCAGGCAAGTGCATAAGCCAGCTCTTGAGCGCAATAAGCACCCGAGTTGTTCAGAATAACTGAATTAACGCCGACAACGCGGTAGTTAACCAGACTCTTGGCGGCATTAACGGTTGCTACTAATTTCTCGGCAACTTGTTCGCGGGAGAGAGCTTTGCCCTTGATAAGCATGTTCTTGATCGGATCCACGTTGATGGTGCCGTAAACGGATTTGAAATCATATCCGCAACGACCGTAATAACGGACGAGAATCTTAGCCAACTCCGGTGCATGACATGCGCAAATGCTGAAGTTAATGTTAATAGCGCGTGCATCAATATCCTGAAGAAGGTTCTTGATGAAACGGTAGTTGACTTTTTCTGCGTTAAGACAGAAACCGAGCGAAGTGATGCCTTTGTTGAGGACATCGAGTGCCAGTTTGTTTGCTTTGCGGGCGTTGTCGCAGGCGCAGATGTTTTGTCGGATAGCCCACTCGTTAGTGGTGCGGGTTCCGCGAACGTAAGGGAATTGTCCGGGGGCGGAAACGGTCGTTTTCAAACCGCGGAGGTCTTCCTGACGATAGAAGGGTTGTACGTTAAACCCTTCCGGTGTGCGCCAAACGAGTTTTTTCTCGAAGTCGGCGCCCTTGAGGTCGGTCACGATTTTCTCTTTCCACTCTTTGGTAGAGACAGCAGGAAAATCAGCCAACAGGTTCAGTTTTTCTTCCATGTTTTTTGTTTTTTATTTATCGTTTTTTTGTGTTTCTATAACAAGCGTATCAGGTTCTTCCGGTTCTTCGTCCTGCCAATCACCGGGCATAGGACAGGCATAAATCTCCTCCGGAACATCCTGCACTTTGCTGTTCATGCTGCAGCTCGCAAGTGAGGGGACAAGCAAGGCGATTATATAATTCAACAGCCTGTTCATTGTACGCGTTGTCCGAATATATTGTACATAGACTCGCCGGACTTGATGAACAATTGTCCGTTTATCAGTACTTTCTGTGCAGCCGCCTTTATACTATTGTTTTCAACAGCCTGATCAATCGGCTTGTCTTCACATTCTCCGTTGCAGGAAGTCAAGTATTGGTCATAGGTGTACTTCATTCCGGCGGACTTGATGGTGATACTTGCTACTGCAGGACCGTATTTGTCCGTAGATGTAGAACTGCTGAATACAAGTTGCCCTTTGCCTGTGAGATCTTGGTCATTTGTCCAAATCACATCTTTAAGGGTGTTATTCTTGGCATCAATTGAACCGATGACTTTTCCGTTCGCTTTTATGTCAATGATATTGTACTGTGTGCCACCGAAAGTGCGTGCATTAAGAGTGACGGACTCTAAGGTCGCCAAATTGATTTCGGGCGATGTGATCGACGCACCTGATACAAAGACATGGTAACTACCTTTGTCGGACATACCGATAGCCGTCCAGCCTGCAGCGTTATTGATAGTCCAAGTGATGTTTTCCGGTGTGTCCGAACCTTGCTCGGTAAGGCGTGCGAAGACGGCGTAGAAGGTCATGTTGCCATTTACTGCCGGAGCCTCGGAAGCGTCGGAGAACAGGTCTTCCGGCATTTCATCCGTAGTGCCTGCTATTTGTTGCCGGCTCCAGCCGACAAACTGCTTGCTTGTCTCGGAGCAGGAACGCGGAGCGTCCGGCAGGTTGGTGATTGCGCTGCCGACTGCCAGATGAACGTCCGGATTACCCTCATTGTATTCTTCGCAGTTAACGATCCACATAAGGTCACATTCGACAGCACATGCTCCGGATAAAGCAACGGAGAGTGGATTGGCTCCCTCGGAAGAAATAGTCAATGTCGCTTTGTGAACGGCGTTGGTGGTCGGCTTATAAGTAACTATTAATGTCTGCTTGCTGTTTTTCTGCATATCTGCAAGACTTACCGATGTAGGACTGACACTGAACATCGCTGCATCTGCGCCGGAAATAGAAACAGATACATCATGTGCGAGCCGCGCGCCTTGGATTGGCAAATCCAACTGCGCTTCTTCTCCTTCCAAAATGGTGGGGAAGGTTAATGCCTTTGCGGAGCAGATAAGTAGCGGATCTGTTGACTCGACATGACCATCGCTCACACCCGGAATAAAATCAGGGTCTTGCGATGAAATAAGTTCGGTAAAGTCCACCGCTGTCGTTGTCAAGTCTCCCCAAATATATTCCACTAAATAGGGATAGTCAATGAACGGATTGCGGTTGTGCTGAATAGCATAGACTGAATCATTTCGCGCTATCTCCTTCTCGGATACAGGATCCTCGCGGTGCCACTTGAGCAGGAAAGACAGACTATAGGCGGTCAGATTGGTCGGATTACTGGTGAACATAGCACTACCATTGCCGGAATTAAGCGTGTTTTGACGATAGCGCGCCACCATATAAAAATAGGTGCGTGCGAAATCACCCTTGTACTGGTCGTCCGGCTCATAAACTACATCACTTCCGGCACCACTGATGGCACTGCTACCTAATTTGCCGAGCGCATGTCTGTTAGGATCTTTGGAGAAACCTTTGTTCGTCCCTACCACACCATAAGGGTAATTGCTCCGCAAATTATTGACGCGTGCATCAGTCGGATACACGTTAAAAAGGTCGGAGACCATTGGACCGCTACCTAACCATGACTGGCAAACCACATGCTCTTTGTTCCAACCGTCGCAGAGGGCTTTCTGAGCTTTGTTTGCGTCTGCCATCGTGAAACGGCAAGTGGAATACATGTCCCATAATGTATCGGCACGGAAGTCCGTGCGAAAATAGTATGGCTCCAAACCATCATAACCAATGACCGTATGATTTGTAATGCGGGCATTCAAGGCGTTTAGAATATTGTCAGAACCTTTCTTTGACTCTACTCCGTCATAGTAATGTGACGGAATTTCTGCAAATACACTCAGTGCAGTACAAACCGCGAATGTGAGTAAGATAAATGATTTGTTTCTCATGATTTTCAAAATAGCGTGCAAAAGTACAATATATTTGGCATATATGCAAATAAAAAGTGCAGTTTCCCGCACTTTTAATTATTTTTGGACACGGATGCTTTCTTCATGAAGGGCTGTCATGACGGCTTGCACGGTGTCTGCGGATATATTTTGTCCGCTTGCCCAGCGAAGTCGCCGCTGCAGTATCTCGTCAAATCGGGAGGGCTGTATAACCTCGATATCGTTCGCCCGCTTATAGTCACCGATTTGTCGGCTAACCTTCATTCGCTTGGCAATCATCTCCCACAAGTCGTCATCCACTTCGTCCATCATTCTGCGCAACCATGTGAGGTCGGTCGGAGACTCTGTTGCGGATGTCATAGATTGAAGAATGTCCGCTACTGTTTCCGGTGCGATTTGCTGTTTGGCGTCAGAGAGTGCCTCTTGGGGGCGGTCATGTATCTCAATCATCAAGCCGTCATATGCCAGTTCGTTTGCGATGGAACAGAGCAGCGGCACTTTGTCGGCGTTGCCGCTCATGTGGCTTGGATCCAGCAGAAGAGGAATGTCCGGCATTTTCTGTCGAAGCCGATACGCCATTTCCCAACAGGGGCGGTGGTTGCAGCCGCGATGGATGGCCATTAGGCGGATGTTGTGTGTACTTTTGTCTATGGCGTTGCTAAGCCGGCGGAGATTGCCCAACCATAAATCCGCGTCTTCATTGACGGGGTTCTTGACTAAAAGGGTGACTTGTCGGCAGTTCTCTGAATCTGCGTACGCAGCCACGGCATCGGCAAGTGCCTGTACCAAGATGGGGTTGGCAGTAGTGCGTGCGCCAAGCCAAATATAATCAATCCCTGCATCCAGCGCGAGACTGACCTGTCCTGGGGTGCTGACTTCGGTTGCAACGGGGATTTGCAGTTCGTTGCGGACGCGCAACAGCCACTGCAAACCGATGTCTCCGACACCTTGAAACGTCTCGGGGGCGGTTCGCGGCTTCCATATGCCTGCGCGGAAGATAAACTTCCGTCCGGACAAAGCCGTTGCTAACCGGCGGGCAATTCGCATAGTCTGCTCTTCACTCTCCGCGGCACAGGGTCCCAAGATGTTGACAGTAGGCATTCCGTTGTCCGATTTTGTTTATTTGAGGGCAGCGATGGCAGCCTGCAATGCTGCAATACGCTGTTCTGCGTCAGCCTTCTTTTTACGCTCCAAAGCTACGACTTCGGGTTTTGCGTTCTGAACAAAACGTTCGTTGCCTAATTTTGCCATTACTCCGCGCAAGAAGCCCTGTTGGTGTTGCAGTTCTGCTTCCAATTTCCGCAGTTCTTCTTCCGTATTCACAAAGCCGTCCAACACAATGCTGTATTCGGTAGTGCCGACGATGAAGGTGGACAGTTGTGCGTTCTGCGGTGCCGTGGCGGCATCAGCGATTTGGCAGTTGGCAAGTTTCCCGACGAGTGCGTCCAGACTTTTTGGGGACAGGAGCGTCAGTTTCTCTTTCTGCGCAATGTTCTTTGATGCACGAACATTGCGTACACCTGCAACAATCTCTTTGACTTCGTCTATCGTTTCAAGAATGGCTTTGTCATACGTTTCGCTTGAGGAGCCAAGGCGCGAAGTCATGATCGACTCGCCGGGGCGGCGTTCCTCAAGGTTCTGCCATAATTCCTCGGTGATGAACGGCATGAACGGGTGCAGCAGTCGGAGCAGTTGGTCAAAGAAACTTAGTGTCTGCTCATAAGTGGTGCGGTCAATAGGCTGTTGGTAAGCCGGTTTGATCATCTCGAGATACCAGCCGGAGAACTGATCGGTATAGAGTTTGTAAACCGCCATCAGTGCTTCGCTCAGACGGTATTTGTGCAGCAAATCCGCGACTTCGGCACTTTGTTCCTGCAGTTTGTCGGTAAACCATTCGGTTGCAGTCTTATTGGTTTCGGGTTGTGCGAAATCCTGTACCTCAAGCCCTTTTACCATTCGGAAGCAGTTCCAAATCTTGTTGCAGAAATTACGGCCCTGCTCGCACAGGACATCATCGTATAGTATATCGTTTCCGGCAGGTGCGCTGAGCAATATGCCCATTCGTACGCCGTCTGCACCGTATCGTTCAATCAAGTCGAGCGGATCGGGGCTGTTGCCTAAGGACTTTGACATTTTACGGCCTAATTTGTCACGGACAATGCCGGTGAAATAGACATGTTTGAACGGCATTTTGCCCATGTACTCATAGCCTGCCATAATCATTCGTGCCACCCAGAAGAAGATTATGTCGGGTCCTGTTACGAGGTCGGCAGTCGGATAATAGTATTGAATCTCTTTGTTGTCAGGATGTTCAATGCCGTCGAAGAGGCTGATTGGCCAGAGCCAGGAACTGAACCAAGTGTCCAGTGCGCCTTCGTCTTGGACATAATTGCCTTCCGGGGCTGTTTCGGAGACAATGATTTTGTCAGCCGGATAGTTCTCCAGCCCTGTTTCCTTTAATAATTCTGCATTGTAATAAGCAGGAATGCGGTGTCCCCACCATAGTTGTCGGCTGATGCACCAGTCTTTGATGTTTTCCAGCCAGTTGCGGTAGGTGTTTTTGTATTTGGCGGGGTAGAACTCTATGTCGTCATTCATTACAGGCGTCAATGCGATATGAGCGAAGTGCTGCATGCGGATGAACCATTGGAGGCTGAGTCGCGGTTCGATAGGGACATTAGTCCGCTCGCTGTAACCGACTTTGTTGTCATAATCTTCCACTTTCTCCACCAATCCGAGAGCCTGCAAATCTTCCACGATCTGCTTGCGGCATTCGAATCTGTCCATCCTGTGATATTTGCGGACATTGTCTTGGAGTTCATCTTCCATTGTGTCCATATTCAACCGTGCGTCGGCGGTGAGGATATCTATGGTGCGAAGGTTGTGCTTTTGCCCGAGCATATAGTCGTTGGCATCATGTGCCGGAGTGACTTTGAGGCATCCGGTACCGAAGCCGATTTCGACATAGCGGTCTTCGATAATCGGGATAACACGACCGACGCCTGGAACGACCACATGTTTGCCTTTGAGCCATTGGTTTTTCTCCTCTTTGGGATTGATGCACACTGCAATATCGCCGAAAATTGTTTCGGGTCGCGTGGTGGCAACGATGGCGTATTTGCCGGGGTTTTCGACTACGGCATAGCGTAAATAATAGAACTTTGAGTGTTCGTCGTGGTAAATAACCTCTTCGTCCGAAAGGGCGGTCTGGCGTTCGGGATCCCAGTTGACCATACGCAGTCCGCGGTAGATCAGGCCTTTATTGTACAGGTCGCAGAACACTTTGATGACGGCTTTGCTGCGTGTTTCGTCCATTGTGAACGCAGTACGGTCCCAGTCGCAGGAGCAGCCGAGTTTGCGTAGTTGTTTGAGGATTATTCCGCCGTGTTCGTCTGTCCAATCCCATGCGTGTTTGAGAAACTCTTCGCGAGTCAGGTCACTTTTGTTGATGCCCTGTTCTTTGAGGCGTTTGATTACTTTGGCTTCCGTGGCGATAGACGCATGATCTGTGCCGGGAACCCAGCATGCGTTTTTGCCTTCCAATCGCGCGCGGCGGACAAGAACGTCCTGAATAGTCTCGTTGAGAACATGTCCCATGTGTAACACGCCGGTTACATTGGGTGGCGGAATAACGACGGTGTACGGCTCTGCTTCGTTCACCGTACTGTGAAAGAACTTGTTGTTTAACCAATACTGATACCATTTGGTTTCTATTTCAGTCGGGTTGTACTTTGACTCCATATAAATCTATATTTTCAATTATCCAAACCAAAAAAACGCACAAAATTACAACAAAAATTGCACATGTGCAAGCGTTCGGGCATTTTTTTTGATAAAAACTTCATCCTCCCGCCATCCCGAAAAATCAGTCCGTCCTCCCGCCATCCCGAAAAATCAGTACGTCATCCCGTCAGTACGTCAGTACGAAAAATAATCACTATCCCGCTAGCCCGAAAAATCAGTACGTCATCCCGTCAGTACGTCAGTACGAAAAATAATCATCCTCCCGTCATCCCGAAAAATCAGTACGTCAGTACGCCATCCCGTCAGTACGAAAAAATAATCAAAAACACCCCCTCTCTTTCCGACTTCTTCCCAAAGGTCGCCCAAAGGTCGCCCAAAGGTCGCCCAAAGGTGGCCCATAAGTCAAGCACAAGTCCCCCAAAGCTTATCCATAGGTCATAAGGCATAGATAAATAACCTATGAATACTCGTTGAATATTTACCGAATATTCAGAAAATCGTACTCGTATGCGATTTGGGATACATTTCGTGATAACCGGCAGATGTACATGTTGTGATCTTTCACAGTCCGGACGGCAACAATGAATTTCCCGTGTATATGTAAATCAGGTTCTCGCCTATAATGGGCGGGCAGGTTGTACATACGGGTGTACCCAAAAAGCGGGTGCAAAGCACCCGCAACGGTCTTTGACATAATGTAGGGAAAAATCAATACATCATTCCGAACAACCAGAGCGGAATGTTGTTACCGAATCCGGTTTCTATGTCATCGGCGACAATCCAGCTATCGGTTATCCCCTTGATTTGTTTGTAGCCCTTGGTATGCCCACCCACCTCAAAGAGATATTTCTCATCTACCAGCACATCTCCCTTGTTCGGCATTGTGAGTGTATGCTGAAGAGCCATCTGGTTACAGAAGAAAGTCACCCGGACGGTTCCTCTCTCGATGGTGGGCGATAGCGCATATATCAGGTTGGTGTTCTCTAAGAGTATCTTCTCGGGTTTTGCGAGGGACTGGATGCCGCTTTGCTCCGGATAGAGTTTGCGTATCAGTGCCGAGTGTTGGTAGAGATGGCTTGCTGCAAACGTGCCTGATAGGTAGATTGCGCATCCCAGTAAAAAGGATAATACCCTTGCTGCAGATACTGCGCGAAAAACGGCAGCACATGTATCTCGCTGTTGAGGCGGATAGACAGAGAGGTGTGTGACTGCAAAAGAAAGACATATAACGCCCAAGGGACAAGAATCGAATAATAAACTGCGGATTCGGATTTGAAGTAATCCGTTTGTTAAGATTTGTTACTCGTTTGTTGGGAAAAGGTTTGTTTTGTTTGCGTGACTGTGGATTTAGCAGTATCTTTGCAGGCAAATTTAATTAAGGTTAAAAGAAGATGAAGAGGATTTACATTTTGTTTGTGGCGTTTTTTGCCACGGTAAGTATGTTTGCAGCAACGGAGCAGGCATGGTACAATGATGTGCCGTCGATTACGAACGGCGGTCAGTATTACATTTATTCGGTCAACGGTAAGGGTTTTATGCAGGGCGGGAATTCCAAAGTAAAATCGGTTAATCAGAATAACTATAACACCGAATCCGGGCTGCTGTTCACAATAAACCAGACCAATAACAGGACGTATAGCGGCAGCAATTATCTTTGCTCCTACGAAACCAAGACTTGTGGTCCTGTAGGCGGAACGAATACGGATGGAAGTACCATGATTTGGGAAGGGAAATCCGGTTATTGGTTGGTGTATGGTTCGTACACGTTTATTTGGGCGCAGAAAGCCTATTTGCGTTATGAGAACAGTGAATATAAGGCAACCTGTCTCAATCCGGATTTGGATGACGCCAAGTTCCACTGGTATGTGGTTTCCCCCGCGCAGTATGATCGTCACTGGGCGATTTACAACTATGACAGACGTGTTGAGCAGACAGCTGATTATACGAAGTACGAAGGACTTGTCCCCGCGGCTTATTATGACGCAATGACTAAGGCACGGGGTTATACATTCAACGTCAAGAATGCGGAACATTCCAAAGCGGCGGTTCAGGCGGTTCACGTTGAGCTGAATAATCTGTATAACAACGCGGATGACGTTGCTGCAGCCTATGCGGCTGCCAAGGCGGCAATTAACGCTGTGGAAGAAGTTGAGGACAAAGGCGAAGATTTCACAGAAGTTACAGCGGGTATTGCCGCCGCGAAAGAAGCCATTGAAAAAGCAATGACTGTTGAGGCTTTGCAAACGGCTACTTCCGCTCCGGCTCTAAAGGCAATTGACCCTGTTACATTCAACGTGTTGGAGTTCACCGCCCTTGAGGCTCTTGGTTCTCCGGCTGCTACTGTGAGCGGTCGTAGTATCACTTATGCCGCTGCCGACAAGAGTATCATCAATGCCGAAGGAATGCCTGTATATAAAGGCGAGACTACATTGACTGCAACGGCTGCTGCTACGGATGACTATTACACGTTTGTCCGTTCTGCTAAGGTAACCGTTAACCCGATTCACAACACCGGGGCAGAGGAGCATGTTATTTGTGCCGGAGAAAAGGTTGATTATCAACAACAAACATTTACCGAATCTATTGTCAAGAACTTTACATTGGTGAACAGAACCGGCGGTGATTCGGTTGTAACGCTCACCGTAATCGTCAATCAGCCTTCCGTATCCGAAGAAAATATGTCTGTCGTTTACGGTGAACAAAAAACATGGAACGGCTATGACCTGTCTGTTTATACCGTTGGGCATCACGAAGAAACATTCACTACTGTCAATGCAGTAGGCTGTGATTCTGTGGTGACACTCAACCTGACCGTTAATAAAATGGATGTATTCGAGGTACAAGCAGACTTGCAATTCTGCGCAGGAGACTCTGTCGAATATCGCGACAGGTGGTATAAACTTGCTGATGAATACAAACTCAATGCCGTCGGAGAAGTGCGCGACACCCTCATTACCGTTAATGTCGCTGTCCTTGACAAAAACAACACGGAGTTGTTTGACACCATAACGGCGGGCGAGTCCGTTACTTGGCATGAGACGGCATACGTTCTCGGACAAGCCGGAGATACCGTCTTTGTGGATTCCTTGCTCAACGTGAATAATTGCGACAGCGTCGTTTATTATAAGGTGCATGTAAATGAGGCTGAACCCGTTCACACGGCACTGGATAATTCCGCCGTTCAGTCAAATGCGCAGAAGTTCTTCCGCAACGGGCAATTCCTTATCATCCGCAAGGAAAAAACATACACCGTCCAGGGCCAAGAGGTAAAATAACCTTTGGTATATAAAAGCTTTCAAAAGCCCAAGATTGTTTTCGTAATATCGGTAGCGGAGATTTTTCCGTCAGGGAACTGGCGGAAAGCTCCTGACCGATAAAGCAAAGGTGCTGTCGGATTATGTTCAAGCACATTGTCGATGACGGTTTTGTCGTTTTCCATCAGTTGCCATCCGGGTAGCAATGTGAAAACCACATCGCCGGATTGTCGTTTGTTAATGGATGCTGCCAATGCGGGGTAGAGTAATGCTTCGTTTTGAGGAAAAGCAGTCTGAATGCCCTCAAAATCCATCATGAAGTTGGCTACCTGTCGCTGTATGGTCTGCAAGGAAATCTTTTTTTGTTCAATCAGCGTGCGGTTGAGATAAATCGCATTGCCATAACCGCCATCTACCCAACGCTCATGGCCGTATAATGCCATCAGGTAAGTGGAAACAAGGGCGGCGGCGCGGCTGACATTAAAGGATTGCACGTTAATTCCCGCCGTAGACATGGTCTCTTTACCTATGCCCAAAACGGGACGACCGAGTACCAGAAAGTCAACATTCTGTTGTCCGACGCGCTTTTGCAATTGCTCAATCAGATAACCTAAATCCTGATTGAGACATAGGTACATGTCTTCCTGCTCGGCAGACTGAATGCGGTCGGCATGGGCATTCGGGGTAATGGTGTTTAGTTGAAGCAGGAGAATATCCGGATTCATGTCCGCCCCTAACTGCTCTGATTTCTGCAAAGCCAAAGCCAGTTCGATAACAAGGGTGTTCGCTACCGGTGCATTCAATAACACGTCACGGCTGTTATATGAGAAGGACTTGCGGATTTCCAAGTCTGTCGGCTTCATGTATGAGGTGATGCTTAATCTGGGGGTCCATTGCCTGTCGAGCAACAGGGGCAGCCGCTCGGCGATATTCATGTCGTCCGCCACAGAAGGCAGCCCCTGCGAGTAGTAGGAAGTCGTTACCCAAGTCCCTTTTTCTCCGTCCAGCCAACAGCAGGCATTGGCACTGTGGCCTGCCAGCACAATAGTGGTCGCGGGATTTAGACCGATTGCATAAATCTTTGCTTTGTCGCCATATTGCATTCGGAGAAGGTCGCCTATTGTCGGTGAATACAGTGCTTTTGGGGACAATGTCAGTTCTGTACCTATGCCCGTTTGCTTGGGGTCTTCCAACAGCGGGTGTATATGCCGGTCGGAGCGGGAGAAGTAATTATCCATTGCATAACCGTGTTGCGAAGGACAAACACCGGTCATCATGGTCGCTGTCGTTTCATTGCCGCCATAAACCAAGTGCGGAAAATCAATCGTTGTCTGGAATGCCTCTTCGCTTAATGTACGCAAACCGCCCTGCTGCCAGTAAGGACGCAGCATGTCCAGATTATCTTGCCTTAACCCGTCCACAACAACTACCACAGTCAGTCGTTGGGCAGCATGCAGAAAGGAACTGATAACGCAAAGGACTATGATTATCGCAAAATGTAAATAAGTCTTACGCATAAGTGTATGATGGGGAATAGGAATAATCGCCAGTTAAAACCGACTAACGGGTGAATGGAGAAGAAAGTCAGAAATATTGCAATGGCGAAAAAGCAGAGATAGAGCAATATAAACGGTGCGTCCGCCCACCATGACCATTTATTGCGGCGTAGATCGGATAAATTGACGATTAACATGAAAAGCACAAATAGCACTACCCCGAAATACCATGTTTTGTACCACGGCGTATGGGCAATGGTGAAGGGGGCAATTTGCGTCGGTTCTACAACGGGGGTGCCGTCCGGCAACCGGGCTGACTGAAGATGAAACATCAAGGCCTCCGGCAGGAAAAGTCGCTCTTCGCCATGCATCCGTATATCTGCGCGATGACCGAAAATCATGTTGATACCAAAGTCTTCCCAAGTTCCGCGCCCCGTAAAATGCTGTAAAAACTCGCGATAAGTACAGCCTTCCCATTCGTTGTAACTTGAAATGATGGTATCACCTAAAACGGATTTGATCAAATTATATGGACGTGTGGCGCAGTTGTCAAAAACAAAATTGTACAGGTAATGCCGGTTGGATGGCCTGTAGTTGATCGCTAACGCTTTTGCCAATGCTTGGGATTGCTCTTCCGTCAGGTTAAGGCGTTGCTCATACACCGGGCGTTTCTCTGCATCATAGTCCATCAAAAAGTAACGGGTCGGCTCAATGCCTAATTGATAGTAGGTTTCACCCTTGACAAACTTATAGTAGAAATTATCGGTTTCAAAACTGAATACACCGTAATTAAATACAGCGTCAATATTGTTTTCCGTGTCCTGCATTCGAAGAGCCGTATGCCCGTATCGGGCATATAATTCATCTCCCGGGGAACATGAAAGTATGGAAAAATATATAATTAGCAGTTTCAGCATCTTATATCAGATTGTATATGAGCGTGGGCAATGAAGTCATTGTTAGTCCCCATAATAATCCCGCAACGACTTGGTGAGGCGTGTGAGCTTTCATGTATATGCGGCTATACATCAAAATCAATGCCAAACTTAACAGAACGGCTATTAAACCCAACGGCAGGGCAAGATATTGATTCAGACAATACGCGCAAATGCCGCCGATAAGTCCGCCTATTCCGGTCAGGTGGGCGGAAATCTTCCAACGGCGATTGATGGCGGTAACACCGATTAACGACATGGTAGCACCTGTTGCAATCAGGAAAAGCACTATTGGAGCATGCAGGATTTTGAGTAAAAAATATCCCCAGAAGATATAGCAGACAATCGAGTAGATGTATATCGGCGTGCGCTCTGACGCATTTCTGATTTCTATATCGGAAATCGTTCCTGCGAATAAGCGTATGATTATCAGGGACATCGGTATAACCGCAGTCAGGGTGAATGTTCCCAATACTGCAATCAGCCAATAGGCGGTTGGAAGAGGCATGGCTTGTCCCAAAACGGCACAAAACAATAGAATCCCGTAAGTCGGCATTAGCAAGGGGTGTAAAATCGCTCCTGTAATTTTGCACAATATGTCCGGCAGACGCTTTTTCATTATGCTAATCCGCGACGCAGACGCGCAACGGGATGACCTAATTGTTCACGGTATTTGGTTACCGTTCTGCGTGCTACCTTGTATCCGTGCTTGGTTAGAAGATCAACTAATTCTGCATCGGTCAGAGGCGATTGTTTGTCCTCGTTATCAATCAGTTCTGACAATAATTGTTTGATTTCGTGGGTTGACACTTCCTCTCCCTCATTATGGCTTCGGAGAAAAAGTATTTGAGCGGAAATATTCCGAATTCTGTTTGCACATACTTGGAGTTGCACACACGGGAAATGGTGGATACATCGTATCCCGTTAGTTCTGCAATATCGAGCATTGTCATTGGCTTGAGTGCCATCTCGTCTCCTTCCATGAAAAAGTCACGCTGCTTTTGGACAATCGCTTTCATCGTCCGGGACAATGTGTCATTTCGTTGTTGCAGAGCTGTTATGAAACCATTGGCAGACTCAATCTTGTTCCGTATGAATTGTACGGCTTCCTTCTGCTCTTTTCCTGTTTTAGGTTGTGCCGAATAATCATGAAGCATCTGCGTGTATTCCTTACTTACATGCAGGTCTGGTACATCGCCGTTGTTAAGTGAAATAATCAATTCTCCGTCTCGGTTTTCAACGTAGAAATCAGGAATAATCGTTGTCTGGCGGGACTCGTAAATGTTGCCGTTGAAGGCATTGGATGGTTTTTGGTTCAGATGTACAATTTCCTCAATGGCAGCGTTTAGATCACTGTCTTTCCAGTCATATTGACTCATCAAACGGTCAAAACGGCGTTGGGCAAAATCATCAAAATGCTTGGTTAACAATGTGATAGCCATTTGCACTGTTGGGGTCTGAGGCTTCATCTTTAGTTGGGTAAGCAGACACTCCTGCAAGTCGTATGCGGCAACTCCGGGCGGGTCAAATTCTTTGATTTGACGGACGATGTCTGCCATTTCTTCATCTGACACAATTAGCCCTTCCTGAAAAGCCAAATCATCCACTAACTGTTCCGTTGTGCGGCGTAAAAAACCGTCATCGTCAATATTGCCAAGCACCCATTTGGCAATGTGACGCTGGGGTTTTGTCATCTTTGTAAGATAAATCTGTGATTTGAGGTATTCCGTAAATGAGGTGCTGCCCGTGAAATACATTTCCTCTGATTCCGTTTCGATAGGACCGTTGTTGGTGCGCAACATATAGTCTGGGGTCTCGTCATCGGAAACATAGTCATCATAGTTGAAATCCTCGGTCTGAAGAGGGTTGGCATATTCTTCCTCTTCCGAATACTCTTCTGCATAGCCTTCATCCTGCTGAAGCTCATCGGGGTCGCGACCCTCTTCAAGTGCGGGATTTTCCTGTAATTCTTCATTTACACGCTGCTGTAACTCATAGGACGGAATCTCCAGCATTCGGATAAGCTGGATTTGAGCCGGTGCAAGTTTTGTCTGCAATCGTTGCTGTTGTGTCAGACTAAGGGAAGACATTTACGTGATGTTTAACGGTTGACTGTTTCAATTACATTTTGGGTAATGTATTCCAACTGCTCGTTATCCAACTCCGTGTGCATAGGTAATGATAAAACGCAGTTCATCAGACGTTCTGCCACGGGGAAGTCTCCTTTCTTATACCTCGGGTCTTGATATGCTTTTTGCAAATGCAGTGGAATAGGGTAGTATATCATGGCAGGAATATTGCGGTTTGCAAGTTCCGCCTTGACTTCGTCACGGTTGACATCTTGCAGGCGCAAAGTATATTGGTGATAGACATGAGTGCTGTTTGCTTCATGTCCGGGAATCAATATGTGCGGATTGCCTGCAAAGGCTTTGTCATAGTATGCTGCTGCATGTTGCCGGGCTGCAATATACTCGTTCAGGTGCGGCAGTTTGGCATCCAGTATGGCGGCTTGGATACTGTCCAGACGGGAATTGACTCCTACAAAATCGTGATGATAACGTACAAAACAACCGTGGTTGGCTACTGCTTTCATGCGTTCGGCTAATGTGTCATCATTGGTGAAAATGGCACCGCCGTCACCATAGCAACCAAGGTTCTTTGACGGAAAGAAACTTGTACATCCTATATTGCCTATTGTGCCTGCCTGCTTGACGCTGCCGTCTGCAAAGGTGTACTTGGCACCAATCGCCTGACATGCGTCTTCGACAACATACAGCTGATGTTCGTGTGCCAGTGACATGATGGCTTCCATATTGGCGCACTGACCGAATAAATGAACCGGTACAATGGCTTTTGTTTTTGGGGTAATTGCCTTGCGAATACCATCTACGGAGATATTCATCGTTTCCCAATCTACATCAACCACCACAGGAGTCAGTCCTAACAGTGCAACAACTTCTGCTGTCGCTATAAATGTAAAAGTAGGAGTGATAACTTCATCACCCGGTTTCAAACCAAGTGACATTAATGCTATTTGAAGGGCATCCGTTCCGTTGCCGACAGGAATCACATGTTTCGCACCGGTGTATTGCTCTAAATGTTGTTGGAATTCTGCAACCTTGGGACCCTTGATAAAAGCGGTTGATTCAATCACTTCTGCTATACCGCGGTCTATTTCTGATTTGATGTGCTGATATTGCGTCTGCAAATCAACCATTTGAATCTTACGCATCTTATTTTTCAATTAAAAATTCTACACTTGCCGGCGTACAGCGGCTAAAAGTCACATACGGATTGGTACATTGGATGATTACAGGTAGTTTCTCTACTGGGGCATGAGGGTACTCACAGTATAAATGGACATCACGCTCGCTTACCTCGTTGAAATGGGATACTCCGACACGTAGATGCACTGCCGCCTCTGACGGAAATAAACGCAGATGAGTCGCGGCAGGAACCCCATGGGCGGTAATCGGCATGGTCAGAACTTTCTCTGTAAATTGTTCGGCAATGTACGTAACAGTGATGTGATTGTCCGCCAACCGGATACCGGCAGGCGATGATAATGTCGCTGTAACCTGTAGAGTGTCTTTGATTTCTGAAACTGTAAGAGGAATCGTGGCGATGAAATGAATACTGTCCAATTGAGCTTTTTGTCCGTAAATGGTAATCTTTGACGGGGTGATTTTGGGATCGCCTACTAACTGGTATTGGGCAGCGGGGGAAGGTGATGCAACCAGCCGGATTGGAACCTCTTTGCTTTGTTGCCGGTAATAATTACCCGAAATCTGCTCCGGTTGGATGTTTTGTAACTTGGTTGTACCTTGCAGAATCGTGGTAATGCTATTACGAATCAAATCGGTTGTAATATTCACTTCTCCTTGGTGTCCTATGATTTGGTTGCTCAAATCAAAAGACACTTCCAAATGGTTGCCGTAACTCTTTAACCGTTTGCCGGCATCGCGTACCTCTACGTATATCACATCCGGTAACGTGTCACTGAATACGATGTTGTCTGGTATCCCTTTATAGCTTACGGATACGCCTAACATCGCATTACGGACTGAGTTCATGGCATGTCCGTACCAAATCAAACTGGCAAGAGCCAAAAAGAACAAAAAAACCAGCGACTCCTGTAACGTTAGTCGTTGCTTAAAATAATGTTTAATATCATCAAGCCACGTGACCCCCATTATTTGTCTTCTTTCGGAGCTTGTTGGGCATCGTCTGCTGTTACATAGACACTGTTCTTATCCACCTTGATTGTCACATCTTTGGCAACGGTTATTAGAAGTGCAGTGTCCTGAACTTCCTTGATTTCACCGTAAATACCGCCGGCCGTTACTACTTTGTCGCCTTTTTTCATTGCATCGCGTTGCTTTTGCAATTCTTTTTGCTTCTTGGTCTGTGGACGAATCATGAAGAAATAAAATACCACGAAAACAAGGAGCATCATAATCCAGAAACCCCATGTGTTGCCTTGCTGTGCAGGCTCTTGTAAAAGAATAAGATTGAACATATTTGTTGTTATTTAAGAGTTAATGCTTTTAATAATTTTCCGCTTCGTTTCAGTTCCAGCAATATTTCATTCAATATACCATTGACAAATAGATAGCTTTTGTCCCCCGAATACTCTTTGGCAATCTCAATATATTCATTCAGGGTAACTTCCAGCGCAATTTCGGGAAAATACAGTAATTCCGCCAATGCCGTTTGCAAAATAATGGTATCCATATACGCTATGCGGTCAGCGTTCCAGTTCTTAAGGTGGCTGTTCACCATGTCAAGCGATTCATCGCGGTGTGCAATGGTCTGACGTAAAAGTTCTTGCGCAAATTTTAATTCGTCTTCGTTGTCGAACATTTGCAGCAACTGCTGATCTGCACCGTTCTCCTCGCGGAATTGCCGGATAGTCTTTACTACATAGGACAAAACTATATCTAAATCAACCACCCAATTCTGGTGGTCAAGAGCGACTTCTAATTCCTCTAATGCGGAAATCATATCATCATTTGAGGGGAGTAACTCCGACATAATCTTTCGCCATACTTGCTTTTCATCGTTGTATGTCACGGTCGAAAGAGACATGTATTGCTTGTAATACGGGGCTTCCTGTAATTGGGCATAGATGCTGCTGAATACTGTATTCCCTGCTTCCCAACTTAAATGCTGGTCATCCGTATAATGACGCAGCATTCGGTTGTCAAACAATTGCTTTGCAAACGCATTCTCTACAAACCTGCGGTTGGGCTTGTAATTTGTGTGAGTAGCACGCGAACGGGCTATGTTTTCGCTAATCTGATTATTCGCATAATCGGTTAGCTCATTCACAAATGCAAGCAACATGAAATACAAACTGTACGTGTCAGAAAAACTACGTAATAATTCCTTTTGTGCCGTTAAAGGCGTTTTGTCGCCGCATTGGTAGTACGCATAAAGCGTCTGTACTACGCGGGTTCGAACCAGTGTCCTGTTTATCATTATGGTCTTGTTTGACTTTCGTTCTTGTTCGGCTTACTACCGAAATATCGCGCAAAATTATAAAAATATTTTGATATATGCAAAAAAAGTAGTACTTTTGCACATATTTTTGAAAACAATATACTTTTTTAAGATGGAAGAACGCAGATTTGAAGACCGACGCGAACCCGAAATCGTGTATTCACGGGCGGTCAAAGCAGGGAAGCGCATTTACTACTTGGATGTAAAGAAAGCGCGTAATGAGGATTTGTATCTCTGTATTACGGAGAGTAAGAAAAAATCAGGTGCTGAAGATGAAGCCCCTCAATTCGAGAAACACAAAGTGTTCCTTTACAAAGAGGATTTCAGACATTTCACCGAAGGACTTGAGGATGTCATGAACTTTGTCAAAGCGCAAGTCGGTGCTATTGAGGATCGTGAGGAGTGGACTCCGAAAGAAGATGAATCGGAGACAAAAGAACCGGAAACGGCAGCACAAACCAACAACGAAGAAAAACCTCGGCGTGGTTTCTTGAATCGTTTGATTAAAGGTAATGACTGATTAATCAGAGAATAACGGAAATAATTTCCCGTGCGACATTCTCTTTCGAAAGAAGGGGAATGTCTTTTTTTGTGCCATCGGCACCGTAAATGGTCACTTTGTTGGTGTCATAACCGAAGCCTGCACCGGCATCACGCAGTGAGTTCAAAACAATATAGTCCAAATTCTTCGACTCAAGCTTGTGCTGTGCATTGGATTGCTCATGGGTGGTCTCAAGCGCGAATCCGACAATCACTTGTCCTTCTTTCTTTTGTTCTCCAAGTGTTGCCGCAATGTCTGTTGTCAGTTTCAGTTCCAGTATCTGGGTCGTTTGACCGGCTGCTTTTTTTATCTTTTCGTCTGTGTAATGTAGCGGGGTGAAATCTGCTACTGCAGCACATAATATAATAAGGTGTGCTTTCCCGGACACGCTTAAAACAGCTTCTTCCATTTCCTTTGCAGAGGTTACGGACACAATGGTTAATTGTGCTGTCTCTGCCTGATCTGTCCATAGTATGGGCATTTGGGGCATGGAGCAAACCGGACCGCAGACATAAGTCACTTTGGCACCGCGTCTTAGACACTCATGGGCTATTGCTGTTCCCATTTTGCCGGTAGAGTGGTTGCTGATATATCGCACAGGATCAAAATGTTCTTGTGTCGGACCTGCTGTAATGAGTACATCCATCCCTGCCATGTCTTTTGTGGTCAATGCGTAACGCACTGCCTCAAGAATGGCATCTGTTTCTTGCATTCGTCCTTTCCCGGTTGTCCCGCAGGCTAATTCTCCTGACGCACAATCCAGCATCGTGATGTTTGCCCATGCTGCCAACGTGGCGATAGAGGCTTGTGTCGCAGCATTGGCGTACATCTTGTCATTCATCGCAGGCGCAATGACAACGGGCTTCCGCATGGCTGAGAAAGTGGTCGTTAATGCGTCATCTGCTATTGAATGCGCCATCTTGCCAAGCACATTAGCGGTCGCGGGGGCGATAATCATAGCGTCTGCCCAGTCGGGTAGGGATATATGCTCCGTGGAATGCTCGTTGATGGCGGCAAACACATCGGTGTAAACTTTATTCCCGCTTAGCGTCTGTAACGTAAGTTCAGTGACGAACTCCAAGGCGTGCTTGGTGGTCGTCACTTTCACTTCGGCTCCTTCTTTCCGTAATCGGCGAATAAGGTCTGGTATCTTGTATGCGGCTATGCCGCCGCTTATACCGACTAATATGTGCTTGCCTTCCAGCATTACTTCAATTGGTCATCCTTGCTTCCGATGCGGAATACCAATTCGTCATCAAGAAGCTCCTGCGTGGCAATCAATGTCGGCTTGGGAAGAATCTCATAGCTGCGCGAAATCTCAATCTGTTCGCGGTTCTCAAAGGTGTCGTCCAGTGTGTCTTGCGGCATCGCGAAATCTTGTAGTTTCGTGTCCAACTCCTTCTTCAGGGAACTGGCAATTTGATTGGAACGTTTTCCGATAATGGCAACTGTTTCATACACGTTGCCTACTTTCTCCGTCAGTTGGTTCAAATCACGGGTGATAGTTGTCTTCGGGGCTTTTGTTTTTTTGTAATCCATAAATTTATTTACGATTTGTTCATTTACTGTATTATTGTGGTTTTGACAATGACTTAATCATGTAAAACCTTGCCGATTTCTTTGAATAATTTGTCTGCATCCTTGCGGTGCTTTGAGTTCGGAAACTCCGTGATGAAACTGTAATATTCATCTTGGGTGTCTCTCGCACGGTCAATTTTCTTCTCTTCGAAGGAGTTGACCATCTGTTGGTATTTGGCTGTAAATACCAGCCAACTTAACTCCTCTTGATAACTGTTGCTCGGATAATCTTTTAATGCGTTCTTTGCAATAATCTCGCAACTTTCATAGTTGTTGCCAAGGTAGGTGCCGAGGTTGTAGTATAGTTTCGCGCTTAGGTACTCCTTGTATGCTAACTTGTCATACATCTCCCCCATCTCCGTGTAAGCCTGCTCGGCATACGGACTGGCGGGGTACAGTTCGACAAATTGCGTAAAGGCATCAATCGCTTTTCTCGTTATTTCCTGATCAAGACGGGCATCCGGTGAGTCAAGATAATAGCAGTGACCCATCTGAAAGCGTGCCTCGATTATGTACTTCCCCTTGGGATAGTTACGTATGTATGCGGCATAATAGTCTGCGGCATTTGTGTAAGACTTTTGCCCCATATTGGTGCGTGCTAAATAGCACAGCACATCTTCACTGCGTTCCGTTCCTTTGTAATACGATGCGACATCATCAAATAAGGTCTGTGCCTTGCCGTATTCCTTCAGATTGAAATATTCCAACGCCTTTTGGAACTTATAATCCGGATCACGGGATTTGAGAACCTGTTGGTACTCCCCGCAACTTGTGAGAAGTACCAGCAGTGTTCCTAATATCAATAGTTGGCGTTTCAACGTATTGTCAAGTATCTTTTTAATAATTCCACCGTGATGAAACAACTACACGGGTGCCGTCCCCTTCTGATAGGATAAGGTGGCAGGCGCAATCGTCTGTTGCTTCAATCATTTCCATTGCTTTTTCTTCACCCATTACCATGCAGGCGGTTGCCAATGCGTCTGCCATAATACCGCTCTTCGCTACTACTGTGGCACTCAATACATTGTGGTTCACAGGGTAACCGTTACGCGGATCTACTGTGTGGCTGCGACGCTCACCGCCGTCATAGTAGAAGCGGCGGTAGTTGCCTGAGGATGCTATGCAAATGTCATCGGATTGGATGATGTCTTCAACTTCCTGAATCTCACCGGTCGGGTCATCTATCGGTTTGGTGATTCCGAGTTTCCATTTCTCGCCCTTGTCATTCAAACCTTTGGCTACCACTTCACCGCCTATATCTACAAGGTAGTTCTCACAGCCTTTTTCACGCAGAAGGGCGGCAATGATGTCACATCCGTACCCCTTCGCCAAAGCACTTGCATCCATCTGGATTCGGGTGTCCATCTTCATGATACGGTGCTCCTGCTCGTCCAGTTCGACATATTGGAACCCGACGAATTGCAGAATACTGTCTATCTGGTGCTGGGTCGGCTTGTAACCGATACCGTCAGGACCGAATCCCCATATGTTTACCAGCGGACCGCAGGTGATGTCGAATGCGCCGTCGCTCATCTTGGTCACCTCCACTGCTGTCTTGAACATAGTCTCAAACAATGAATCTGTCAATACATCATCGTTGCGGTTGATACGAGAGATGATGGACGCCTTGTTGAATATGCTCAGGGACGAATCCATCCGGGCCAACTCGGCGGTTATCTCATTTTCAAAATCTTGGGACGCCTCGTAGCGGATGTTGTAATACGTTCCGAATACCAATCCCTCATTGAAGTAGTACTTCTTGCCTTTGCAACCGGGCAGGAAAATCAACAGGCAGGCGGCTAAAAGCGTCAAACCTAATGCAATCAGTGTTCGAGTTCTTTTCATACGCTTAATGTTTTTAATGGTTAATATTGATTTAATTGGTTATTTGCACGATTAAAACCAGATACCCAAGCCGATAACACCATTCAGCTTCTGGTTATATAACTTGTCATCACCGGACGCCTTGATGTAAGCGTTGTCCTTGTTTAGACCGTCTGGATTGATGTTGCCTTGTACAAATACACTCAGGCTGCATGCATCCAGATCAAATTCCTTCTCAACACGCGCACCGATATTGATAACGGCAAATTTCTCATTCCCGTATATATCACTTGCCCACGGAGACATGCCGAGTTCCGCACTCGCGGATAAACCGATCTTCTCAAACGTAAATCCGGCACCTACTTCCAGGTAACTGCTCCACGCACGTTTCGCATTATCTTCATCGTCCCATACAAAATCGTTACCGGCTACAGTTGTATTCCAGTTGACATGAAGGTCAAGCTTGTCGCTGATCCACTCCGCAAAATTATACCCTAACCATACCTCGGTCACACTGGTGTTGCCGTCTTCGATGATCTTCTCCATCTTCTGCCATGAGAAAAAGTTGGACCCGTCGCAATAATAATAGTGGTTCAATCCGACACTCGCACCGTAAATAGAGTAGGATAGTATTACATCCAACTCGGGAACAAAATACGTGTTGGGATTATAGTCGGCTTCTTCATCAATCGGAAGACCCTTTCGGAAGCCCCAGTCCGACGCACCGATATTTCCCCATACGCCTGCACGGAATGAAGAATGTTCTCCGTCAAAACCGATTTCCAAATCCGGCTGAAGACTCAAACCGCCGTTGTATTGTCCGCGCCATATGTAGGCACTCACTAATTCGGCTCCTGCATCGTATGCAAAATTCACTTCCGCTTTAGCAATCATTGCGGTCGCTAATAACACCACTGCTAATAACCCTTTTTTCATTGTTTCAACTTTCAATTGTGATTTTAATTAAATAATACTCCGAAACCTAAATTGGCATTCAGCCTTTGTTCATAGGGGTAACCGGCATTCCATTGGATGTTCTTCTTGTCAATGTGCCACGGTTTTAACATCAGCTGTCCCAATACGCGCAATCTGCAGTAATCGGTTAATTTCCAGTCCCTGTGCAGGGTCAATCCGATGTTCACCACAGCAAACTCGCCTTCATACCCGGTGTACAAACTCTTCCACGGCGTCATGCCTAAACGGGCTTCCAATGTCAGTTCCCACGGCAGACGGAAATCATAGCCCAATTCAATATAAGTCGAATATGCTCTGTGTCTCGCGCCTGCACTGTCAAAATATCCGTCCCTGCCAAAAAACCGCGTACACCATATTATGCTTAGCGGCAGCTTGGACGATACTTTGTACCCGATGCGGAACTCGCTCGTTATTCCGCCTATCCCGTCTTTCGGATCACTGAAATCAAAGAACTTTGTCGGCGTGCCGTCACTGTACGTGTCAAAATAGTACATGTGCATATACAGCACTTTCAACCCCCATCTCGCAAAGCCGATTGATATATCTGTCTCCGGCAAAAAACCACCGAATTTCCAATTATCGGCTCCTACGTTCCACCATACATCGACAAACGCTCCGCCGTAACCGACATTCGCATCCGCCTGGACGTTCAGACCGCCCACATATAAGCCCCGCCATATGTAATTGGCATTGACAATCGCGCTTGCTTCCCATGTTAATCCGACATGCTTTGGATGCTCGTCTAACCAACGCTTCTCTCCTTCCTCGCCTGCCGCATTAACACTGCATAGTAGCATCACTATGCCGCAAACTGCGATTATTCGGTGCTTATAATCCATTCTTTGCTTCCCACAGCATTCGGAGTGCTACCTCTAAAATGCGGGTGTCATTGATCATTACGATACCGCCGTCTGGACCGGCCTCGATGTGATAACCGCTTTCGGCTGTACCCTGTCCGTTAAAAAATGCGCGTACTTCGTCTGCTGCAATCCCCAGTTCTGCGGCGATTGCAGCCATGCTGCCATGGGGCAGACCATCCTTTACCTCACGGAGGCGATTAAATGTTGTTCTTGTCATATCTTTTGTTTGTTTAATTTCTCTTTTAAAGGACTTTCTCGCCCATTCTCTTAATTTTGCCGCAAAATTACTACAAAAAACTGACATACGCAAATAAAAAATGAAAAAAAGCGACCTGCGCCGCTTTTTTCCTCGTTTTTCTGTCAATATCACTTGTTAACTTCTTTGCCTGTCGCATCATATTGCTTGCCGTTACGCAGGATATACAGTTGTCCTTCATGCAGCACTTTCATCGGACTGCTTCCCTCTAACGTATGCTCAATCGCTTCATCCGGGGCTTCTTCGACAAGGACGGAAACGATGACATCTTCCGTTACAACCAGTTCCCGCGGAACATCTTTCACACCGTCCATCCATTCGACAAACTGATAACCCTCATCTACCGTTACCCCTAATTGCAGCACCGTGTTCTCCGGCACCTTGCTCAAGTCTATCGGCTCATCGTTCATCACAACCACAACTGCATGTTCCATCTCTGCCAATGTCACAACATAAGTCGGCACTTCAGGCTTTTCGCTGAACTGTGCGGTTACTGTCAAATCCCCCGTTATATGGTCAAAGTCCTTGTCCCAGCCGGTAAACACAAAGTCTTCCGGACAGTAGGGAGTCGCCGGCTCATCTGCAGACTGCCCGTAGGGAATGCTCTGGGTACTCCATGCTTCGCCGTTCCAGCCGATAAATGTCACCGTGTAAGTCCGCGCATGCTCCTCGAATACAGCGTCTAACACAAGGTCCTCCGTTACCTCGCTCACACTCGGACTCCAGCCCTCAAACGTGTAATAGGCTGCCTCTGTCTGCGCCTTGCTGGGCGTCTCCGCCGGCATGATCGCTTGGACTAAGGTGCCGAATACGGCATCCACGGTCTTCACTACCTGACCATCGACACGGAAACTTACTGTGAAAACAATCTCTTCAAACTGCGCGTAGGTTGTTATATTGTTGTGTACATATCGCAGGTCCTCGTCCCAGCCTAAAAATTGCTTGCCTGCCGCGGACACTTCCATGCCGACTGCCGTCTGACCGTCAGCCACTTCTTCGGTTCCTACAACCTCGCTGCCCACTTTGTACGTAATGGTCCACGTGGTGTTTTCTTTTCCATAGACAGCCGTAACCACGATGTCCTCGATAACCGCATTGAACGACTTGTCCCAACCGAGGAATGTATAACCGCTGATAGATGGAACTATGGGTGCTGTGGCGTCTTGACCTTCGACCACTTGCTCCTCTTTCAATACCGTCTTCCCGTCAACGCCGCCCATAAAGGTCACATCATGCAACTCCGGGTCTGCCGGGTCTTCCCATTGTGCGGTGAACTCTACGTTATAGTCGTCTACAGCAGGGACATTCAGATATGCGTCATCTGCATACTCGTCCGGGGATTCGTTCTTCCATCCTAAGAATACCCGTCCCTCCCATACAGGGTCGGCAGGTATCTTCTTGATACTGCCGCCGCAATTCACTATTTCCGCATAGTACGCATTGTATTTGCCAAGTCCTTGTGACGAGAAATCATAGGATTCCTTCTCCTTCGTATTGCTGAACCACACCACTTTGCGGCTTGTCGTCACATTGATGGTTTCCGGCTCCCCCGGACATACTATATACGCTGTGCCGTTTTCATCCACACCGTTGTCCAGCAATCCGCTTTCCTTGACCTTCCGCTTGAATTGCAGACACCCGCCGGCACCATCGCCCATCTGAACATTCACCTTCTCCTGATAACGCACCGGCATGAGGAAATATGTTCCCTCGCTCATGTCGCCTTCTTCGTTATATGCCTGCAAACTGGCTGCAAATTGCGGGTCTGCCGGATCGTCTATCATGCTCCTAATGTACATCGGATAGTAGAGGTCGAACTCGTACGGCTCCGAATAAACCTTGTTGCCGCTTACGGACAGTACGAAACGCACCGACATGCGTGTCTCGAACGGACGTACTTGGTGACCGTAGTCTAAAATACCGGCATCTATGGTCGCCGTATAGGTGTTTACTTTCTTTGCCGCCGCATCTGATGCCGGATAGTCTGCTATCACCTTTCCTGTATAATCGCTCCATTTTTCCGCGCCACGGTCCCAATAGGCGACTTCATAATATACTTGACCTTCTGCCGGAGCCTGCACTCGCGTCTCAAACACGAACTGGTCATCCAACATCGCGCGCTCCTTGCTACCCTCAAAACCCGCAAACGGATAATTCTCGTTCTTGTGTTCCGTCATCTCGGTGTCGAAGGAATAATCACCCATGTCGTACCGCGCGACAACGGACATGTTTTCGCGAACATTCGTGTAGTCCCGGCTCCATTCTCTGAAAATCAGATCGCCCATTTTCGGTGTCCCCGCTGGCGGCGTGGCTGCTTCGCCGCACGGCACTTTTTCGCTCTTCAGCAACGTGAAATCGCTATTGAGAAAATTCACCGTATATTTCTTCTGCACTCTCTTCAGTTCCGCATTGCAGTCCGGCTGATAGAAGATGATTTTGTCGCCCTCTTCTTTCTTGCCGACCAACCATTTGCTTTCTACTTGATACTCAAGGCATTCGTCTGCCGGCTTCTCATACTCGATCGCTTCGCCGGGCTGATAGAAACTCAACTGGTCACCGTCCTGCCATTTGTAGTAGAACTTCACCGTCTGTACATCCGAAGTGTCATGCTCATGCGTAATCGGGTCTTCAACCACCACGCGATAGTACCTCTCTGCCGGTTGGTGATCGTTTTGGAATGAACGTGTAAAATGCTTGGTCACGCCCGTGCGGGCCTCGGCAAGCGTAAACTGTCCGCCTTCAATCGTATTCCACGAATTGCTGCTCGGGGACTTGCTCTGCAGCTTGTAGTTGGTCACATCCACGCCCCGGAACGTCACGTTGATATTGTAATCCTTACCGTAATAAGCGTCTTTCGTCGCCTCTAAATCCAGCTGAACAAAATTCGTCAGATCCAACTCGATATGGTTGTTCAGGTTACATCCTTTTTCGTTCTTGCCGCCTTGCGCAACCTCGTATGCCGTGCTCTTTTCCCATTTGCTGTCTGACTCGCGTCCGGCAATGGCGATAAACAACCGTCCCTCGCCCGCTTTGAGACACGCGGCTATGCCCTTGCTTATTTTCAGGTAGCCGATGCCGCCTGTCTGCTTCCCGCCGTAGAAACGTTGTTTGACCGGCTTACCCGTTTCGCTGTCATATATAACCGTCGTGCCGTTTGAGTCGCCATACGACCACGACGCATTACCGCTATCCATTATTCCCATGATTTTGGTTGAGGGCGTACGGTAGTAGAACTCCACAATGTACATCCTGTTGATGGCCTCATCTGCCTTGTACGTCTCGTTGAATCGGAGCTCTTGCGTCTTCGGATTATACGTAATATCCTCAAAATAAGGCTGATACGGCGGCAAATCATAGTTTCCCGCCTTCACACTCGTCACAGCGGCTGTCGCTACCACTAACATCAATAAAAATTTCTTCATATCTAACATATTTTGGTTAATTATTTGCTATTCCCGGCATCCCGATTCCCGTATTTATTCCCGACATCCCGATTCCCGTATTTCCGTACTCGAGATGTCAAACATCGGCGCATCACTCAAATACACCATCTTCCCGAACAACTCATCCTTTTTCTCCTCGCTCCGCATCTCTCCCTCGCTCCGCATTTCTCCCTCGCTCCGCTCGTTCGCTTTCCGCCGCGGATAAACCATCACGCGGTAGTTCTCCAATATGTACTCCCATTCGCGCCAGCGGTCAAACACTTCTCGGTTGTCTTCTCCGATTATCAGCGTGAACGAATGCTCGGGATATTTCTTGCTTAGTTCCCGCAGCGTATTCGCCGTATAACTCGGTATGGGCAGATTCCGCTCGAAGTCGCTCACCACCGCATGCCGCACATCCTTCATCGCCTCTCGTGCTGCGGCTAACCGTTCCCCATAATTCGTGTCCAAATTATATCTATCCCCCTTCTCTCCATCTTTGTTTTCCCCCATATTCCCGCTCTTGTCTCCACCCGCTGCCATGCCCGCTGCCGCGCCCATCACTCCGCCTGCTGCCATACCTGCTGCCATGCCCGCTGCCATGCCCGCTGCCGCGTCCGTCGCTCCGCCAGCTGCCATACCTGCTGCCGCGTCTGTCACTCCCCCCGCTGCCATGCCCGCTGCCGCGTCTGTCACTCCCTCTGCTGCCATGTCCGCTGCCGCGTCTGTCACTCCCCCTGTTCTCTTTCCCGCTGCCTTCAGCGGGTTCTTTGGACTCACTAACATCCATACCTCATCCAAATCGGTATGCTCCAACACCCATTTCACTAATCCCTTATGCCCGTAATGCACTGGATTGAACGACCCTCCGTATATCCCGATCCTCATATTTTTATCCTCGTATTTTTATCCTCATATTTCTATCTTAATATCCACGTTCTTATGCCCTCGTTCTCATATCCTTTTTCCGACTCCCTTCCGACTCTCTACATCAGTTGCTAATCAGTTCCTAATCAGTACCTGATCAGTTGCTGATCAGTTCCTGAACCTGACAGATACCTGACATACACCTGACATGAAACGGACAATATCATGACATTTCTTTTACTCGAATACGTACATAATCCCATAAAAACCGTACTTTTTTACCGTTTAGTTCTGTCCCTGTCCTATTGTTTTTCTTCTCGCGCCGAACCCATTCTTCATACTCCTTCTGCCATATTGCCCTTTTTTCGGGGTCGTGATACTCCTCTGTCGCACGGCGTTGAATATCCATCATACGTTCCACTCCCGCCGCTTGCTTTTCCGGCATCACCCAACGACGATCTTTCCGCGTCCCTGAAGGGTTATGCGGACCCGGCTTCTTCTTTAGTATCACCCAACCCGGCTCGTTCGGGCATTTACTCGCATACACGCGGTCCCCCATCGAACCCGACAATGTATTTAACCATGTTGATAATCTTGCTTTCATAGTCGTATAGCTTAAATCGTTTGTTAATAAATTAGCTTTGTTTGCTTTATGCGTGCAAAGGTACAACAAAAATTCCATTTATGCAAACTTTTTGTGCAAATTTAGGCAAAAATGGAATACCACGCACTTTTTTTTGCACATATCAAAAAAAAATACTACCTTTGCAGCGTGAACGAAATACCGCCATATCAGCCTGACTTCGAGGAATATATCCGACAGGGCGAACCCGAACAGAAGGAACGCGCCCTCATCTGGCGCACCGCTATTGGACTCCAACAGGTGGACGGACTGCAAACGTCCGACTACCTCAAGGATTTGGCTCGGCAGCATATTGAAGGGGATATAACGCTTAAAAAAGCTAAACTGCTCATCGAAACATATTATAAAACTGAACAAAACCGTAACAGCCTTGACTATGATGACAAACAGGAAGCGGACATCGTTTCACAGCGGATTGCAGAACTCCTCTCTGAAAAAACATTTTCATTTAATCCTGCACAACTGATTGCTATTCATAAATACCTCTTCTATGGTATCTTTAAGTTTGCCGGTAAAATACGCGACTATAATATTACAAAAAAAGAATGGATATTGCGTGGCGAAACCATCTTCTATGCCGGGGCTGATATGATTCGCGATACGTTGCAGTACGATTTCTCGCAGGAAAAGGAATTTGACTATTCCAAAGTTGACTTGTCCGAGGCTGTGAATCATCTGGCGCGCTTCTGTAGCAATATCTGGCAAATTCATCCCTTTGGAGAGGGAAATACAAGAACTACTGCTGTATTCATGATTAAATACTTGCGTACCCTTGGATTTGTGGTCACTAATGATATGTTTGCTGAACATTCGTGGTATTTCCGAAATGCACTTGTACGCGCTAACTACATTAGTGTCGTTGATGGTATAAGTTATGATACTGCGTTTATTGAACGATTCTTCCGAAACCTGCTTTTGGGGGAAAATAATGTTCTCCGAAACAGAGAAATGCACTTGGACTGGCACTCCCCTTCAACTACCCCTTCAACTACCCCCGCAACTACCCCCGCAACTTCCCCTTCAACTTCCCCCGCAACTACCCCGATAACCACCCCCGCAAGTTCCGCGGAAACAGTAGAAAAAAAACCGATGGACATTGATAACGATAATGTCAAACGCTTGCTTCTGGCTATCGGACACGATAAAATGTCGCTCAAACAAATGATGACTGCTGTCGGGTTGAAGGATAGAATGAACTTCGTCGAATACTCGCTCAATCCTGCTATGAACTTAGGTTTTGTGCGAATGCTCTATCCTGATAGCCCGCACCATCCAAGACAAAAATACACTTTGACAGTCAAGGGATTGGCATGGTTCAATACTGATTTCAACAACTAACACCATATAATACTATGCGAAACATCCTTTTAACCTTCATTGCCTTATTGGCAACCATCAACATCGCCGCTACTGAACATAACTACGAGTGGAGTACCGTCTTCCCCAACTACAAATCACAAATTCCTTCGTCCGATTTCACGACACCCGACGGCATGTTTCGCTTTACTACCGATAAAGCCTCTGGCGAAAGCGGACCGCAATTCGGTGAGGATAGCAAAGCCGGATTACTCCTGCGACTCTATGCCGACAACACCCTCCGTATCGAAAGCCTCAAAAATGCCGAAATTACCGCCGTCACGTTCGTTATCGGCGGTAACGGACACTATAAACTCGCACAACTCACACCGTCCAATGGTACAATGGACACACCCTATCTCGGAAAAGACCCTACCGATTCCTTCCGGGAATACAAACTCTTCTGGAGCGGCAACACGCAGGATGTCACCTTCATCGTCGGACATAAATGCGAATATGGCATTGACTGTGCTGAACAGAACAAAGACGGGGCAGGGACATGTATGACCAAGAAAATGATCATCACAACGGTCGAACCTGCTCCTATACAGAACATACAAACTGACCCCAATCCCAATACCCGCGTCGTTATCATGAACGGCAAAACATACATCCTGCGCGAAGGGAATACCTATACCCTCACCGGCACCGAAATCAAATAACCTGAAATCTTCTAAATCCCCTATACCATGGAACTTCCTTTTGCAGAATCGTGGAAAATCAAAATGGTCGAACCCATCCGTAAATCCACTCGTCAAGAGCGTGAGCAATGGCTCCGCCAAGCAAAAAACAATGTCTTTATGCTCAAGTCCGAGCATGTCTATATCGACCTGCTCACGGACTCGGGAACAGGTGCTATGTCCGACAGGCAATGGGCGGCAATCATGACCGGAGACGAGAGTTACTCCGGCGCACGCTCTTTCTTTGAATTCAAAGATGTCGTCACCGCACTCACCGGATTCAATTATGTCATCCCTACACACCAGGGACGCGCTGCCGAAAATGTACTCTTCTCATACCTCGTCAAACAGGGACAGGTCATCCCCGGAAACGCACACTTCGACACTACCAAAGGACATATCGAAGCGCGTAAAGCACTCGCCGTTGATGTCACTTGTGACGAAGCACGAAACACACAACTTGAGGCTCCGTTCAAAGGAAATGTGTCCCTAGAAAAACTTGAAAAAGTACTGCGCGAAAACCAAGGAAACGTGCCGTTCATGGTTCTCACCGTCACCAACAACACCGTTGGCGGACAGCCCGTTTCCATGGCGAATATTAAAGCAACGTGCGAACTCTGCCACAAATATGGCGTTCCCGTCAATATGGACTCCGCACGGTTTGCCGAAAATGCCTATTTCATCAAAACACGCGAACCCGGATATGCCGATAAATCCATCAAACAGATTGCACGCGAGATGTTCTCCTATGTGGACTCGATGACCATGTCCGCCAAAAAAGACGGACTCGTCAATATGGGCGGATTTATCGCCACTAACCGTGAAGATTGGTATGAAGGCTGCAAACAGTTCTGTATCCCGTTTGAAGGATTTATAACCTATGGCGGTATGAATGGACGGGATATGGCGGCACTCGCTGTCGGACTGATGGAAAATACCGAGTTTGACATGCTGGATACCCGTATCCGACAAGTACAATACCTTGCTGCCAAACTGGACGAATATGGCATTCCTTACCAGCGTCCCGCAGGCGGTCACGCTATCTTTGTCGATGCCGACAAAGTACTTTCGAATATCCCTAAAGAGGAATTCCCTGCGCAGACCCTGACCTGCGAACTCTACCTCGAAGCAGGAATACGTGCTTGTGAAATCGGATATATCCTTGCCGACCGTGACCCCGTTACGCGCCTGAATCGGTTTGGAGGACTTGATTTCGTGCGCCTCTGTATTCCGAGGCGGGTTTATACTAACAACCATATGGATGTCATTGCTGCCGCACTCAAAAACGTCTATGACCGCCGTGATAACATCACACGCGGACTGCGTATTGTCAAAGAAGCACCGCTCATGAGACACTTCACCGTCGAACTCGAACGACTCACTTAGTCCCCCGGCAACCCCATATTACTCCGTAAACAAACATCATACTACAGATTCATTCCGCGGTACACATTAGCATTCTCCGCAAGCCCTGTTAAAAAAAAGTGCGGTCACCCGCACTTTTTTTTTGATATATGAAAAAAAAACACTACTTTTGTCGCCAAATTATTAAGTAATAGGATTATGAAAAGTAAAATCTCTGTATTAGTTTTGTTGATTTCACTGATTTTGGCGGTTATTTCCGGTTGTGTAAAAGAGGAACCAAATGTGTTTGGCTCTATTTCCGGTTTCGTGAAAGATTCTGACACTAAACAGGCCATCTCTGGAGTGAATGTAATGCTTAAGCAAACCGGCGTCAGCCAAATGACTGGTGACAATGGTAGTTTCAATTTTACGGATTTGGAACCCGGTACTTACACGGTTGCTTTTAGCAAGGATAGTTATGAGGATTATGAACAGAATGTGGTCGTAAAAGCAGGCGTGGATGCTTCTATCCAGATTTCGATGGATCCCATTGTCCCCGAACTTCAAATATCCACTAATGCCTTGGATTTCGGTAAAGAAATCAATACCCTGTCTTTTGATATATCCAACAAAGGCAAAGGTGAACTTATATGGGAGCTTGGCTATGAGGTCCCATGGCTCATTTGCTCACCTAAAGGTGGATCTGTAACAAAAAAATCACAAACAGTTAACGTTACGGTTGATCGTACTAAATTGGAACGTGGCGCATATATCGGTTCAGTCATCGTCTCATCCAACGGAGGAAGTCAGACTGTCTTGGTCTCTGTCAGCGTTATTGGCGTTAATATCGAAGTCGAACCTGCTGAATTGGACTTTGGGTCACTTACCAACTCGATACAGATGATGATTACTAATGTCAGCAAAAAGGGTACAGTCAAATATAAAGCAGAATCTGCTAACAAATGGTTGACTTTAGAGCGTACAAGCGGCGAGGTCACAGATACTGAATATCTGAATGCCTTCGTTTCACGGGAAGGTTTGTCTTCGGGGAATTATACTTCTTCCATTTTATTTACGGTCGATAGTGGAACTGTCTCTGTTCCTGTAAAAATGGCGGTCGCCATAAATGAAAAGCCGACAATTACAGTCGAAAAACCGACTGAAGTCAAATATAATAGTGTCATTATGCACGGTACTGTCGTTTCACCGGGTAGTGCCGCCATTACACGCTATGGATTCTGCTGGGTAGAAGGGGATGGAATACCTACCGTGGATAATAACTTTACCAATTTGGGAGACTGTACCAAACCGATGGCATTTGAGTCTTTTGTGACTAATCTCAAATCTGAAACGTTCTATACTTATAGGGCATATGCTGAAAATAGTGTCGGGTTGTCATATAGCGACGAAGTGCAGGTATTCACTACAGCTCAACTCCCGACTATGCCTACTGTAATCACAGGGCAGGCACTGGACATTACTTCCGCTACAGTCTCTCTTACTGGACAAGTTGGCTCCTTGGGTAATGTTGAGGCTGTTTCACATTATGGACACGTACTATCTACTGCGGACGAACCTACACTCGAAACTGCCAAATTCACGGATCTCGGTGAAACAAAACAAACTGGCACTTTCACATCCGCCTTTGAAAACTTGGATGCTAACACCGTTTATTATTATCGGGCGTATGCCACTAATGACAAAGGCACGGCTTATGGAGAAACATTGACATTCACTACCTATAAAGGATTAGCTGTGGTGAAAACTTTGGAACCGACGGCAATCATTCATAACGCCGCTACTGTCGGTGGTGAAATAACAGATACCGGCGGAAATGAGATTATAGAAAAAGGCGTTTGTTGGGGAACTTCACCGCAACCTAACAAAAATGGGAATTATATCGTTGCTACAGAAGGCGGACAAAATAAACCTGCCCGTGTAACTCCTACAAGCAAACCTATTGGGGCTGCAACCTTGGTAACACGAGGCACTGTGCAACAGCCTGCATCTGCATTGATCCGTTCTGACAGACAAACTCCTACACCGCGTCAGGCTATTAATGGTGGTACATTCACTTGCCGTATTGAGGGCTTGCTTAAACAAACAGCGTATTATGCGAGAGCTTATATTATTACATCCGACGGAAATATCTACTATGGCAGTGACCAACGGTTTACGACGACTGCCGAAGTAACGCTGCCGACATTGTCGGATGTGTCAGTTACCGACATCAAACCTACATCTGTACAACTCACGGCTACGGTCGTTTCAAACGGAAATGCAGAGATTACATCTTGCGGATTCTGTTATGGCGCAGTAGAATTGCCTACGGTGGATAATGCTTATGTGGAGTGTGACCCCAACTCGAAAGCGTTAGGCAAAAAACTGACTGACTTGGACCAAAACACAACTTACTACGTGCGCGCGTTCGCCGTGAATAATATGGGTATCAACTATAGCCCGACGGCAACACAGTTCAAAACAGGGGCTATCACACGACCGCAATTGTCAAGTGTCATTGTTGACAATATCGGAAAAACAACGGCAACAGTGTCTTCCAGTATTGTCAGCGACGGTAATTCGCCTGTTACCGAATGTGGTATTATCTGGTCAACTACGGCGAACCCCACGTTAACGGATAATATGGGTAAATATCAGTTGTCAAAGGATAACTTTACCGTTAAAATAACAGGACTTCCCGAATTGAGTACTATTCATGTACGTGCGTATGCAGTCAATGCGATTGGTACTTCCTATAGTGACGACATGCCATTCCAAACTACAAATATAGATAACGATGTGTGGGATGGAACTATTGCTACAAAGTTCGGCGGCGGTATGGGTACTGCCGGTAATCCTATTCAGGTAACCGCCGCTGACCAGCTGGCACTGATCGCCAAAAATGTCAATGCAGGTACTACCTATAATGGCGTGTATTTCAAATTGACGACAAATATCAGTCTTAATAATCTTACTTGGACGCCTATCGGGAATGGCTCTAATACCTTTGCCGGAAACTTTGACGGTAACGGAATGAATATTAGCGGTATGAATAACACCACTGGTTTTGGCGGATTGTTTGGCAATAACAGCGGAACCATACAGAATGTAAGGGTATCTGGTACTTCATCCGGTGCGAACAATACCGCAGGTATTGCAGCAACTAATACGGGTACTATTATAAATTGTATAAGTTCTGTGGCTATTAATGCTAATGGTTCCGCAGGGGGCATAGCCGCATCCTCTACGGGTACTATCAAAGACTGCGTCAATCAAGGTACTATTAATAGTACAGGAAGATTATGTAGGAGGTATAAGTGGAAAAAGTGAAGGGGGATTATTCAGTGGAAATAATAATACCGCGTCTATTACGGGCGGTGATTATGTAGGAGGAATATGCGGACAGTATTTCATCGAAAGTACCGTTGACAATGTTAAATCAATAAATAATTGCTATAATAAGGGTGTTATTACTGCCTCTAATGGTAGCGCAGGTGGCGCAGGCGGAATCGTTGGACATGTGCAAGCTTACAATATAGGTGAATCTACCTATTATGGTAATAATTCGCCTACATATTCTGTTGGCGTACATATCTATAACTGTGGCAATATGGCCCAAATTTATAGTAATAGTTATGCAGGAGGTATTTGTGCCAAAGCAGAAATAAAAGGCTATGAACTTAGTGATTCTCGTTATAGCCGTATGCAAGGAATATTACATGTGATTAATTGTGTTAGCGAGCGAGCAGGATTAGTACATACAATTCTTAAAGATGTTTCACGCAATTATAGTAGTGTTTATGTGGATATCAATTATAATAATTCTTATTGGCTTTATGATCTTGTCAATAATATCGGGCAAGAGTCAGGTGTCGGCACAGACAATTATATCGATGCATGGTATATGCATGATAATGCAGGATGCTATCTGAAAGGTTCTAACCAAGACATTGTCACTCTCCTAAATAACTGGGTAACATCCAATGGTCCGACTGAATATAAAAAATGGAAATACGAAACTATTGACGGTTTTGCTGTTCCTGTGTTTGACGAATAAATATTGACACAAATGAAAAAGATTCTCCTGCTCTTATGCTGCTTCTTTGCCATCGGATTGGTACAAGCAAATAATACGTTGCAAAAGTCCGATAAAATGATTCCGCATTGGGTAAAACATACACCCAAATCGGAAAATCCCAATATCGCATATCGTGTCGTGCAGGTCTATGTTGATAACCTGAATGACATGCACCGGAAATCCCTAATGGAACTGACTAACTATCTCCCTCAGTCTTGGGAAGTCAACCGATATGCCGAATGGCAGGTCAAAGGGAATGGCAGTAACGAGATTAAAGTTATGCTTGAAGGTTCGCCCGTCGCTGTTCCCATGGATTGCAAGGAAGTGGACTCCTATTGGGAATACGTGCGTATAGGCTATTCTAACAAGTACCGCTGTTATGTCTTATACCAAGTCGTGCGTCCCGGTGCCAGAGCTGTTGAATATACACGCCTTACAGACAAATACGGCTTTGGACCGGTGGCACTGTCTATCATCCCGGGTGCAGGACAAATGTATAAAGGCTCCTACCTGAAAGGTGGATTGATTATGGGCTTTTCCGTTCTTGCTGCAGGTGGCATAGTGTTCTGTGAATCTACCAAAGCCGGATACATGGCTCTGGCAAACAAAGACCATAATGCCACGAATATTAAAAACTATACAAACACGGCAAACAACTGGGGAACTGGTAGTTATATCTGTATTGGTGCTTTGGCAGGATTATGGATTTATAATATTATAGATGCCGGAGTCGCACGGGGTGCCAGACGGATGGTCGTCGATAGTAAATTCAAAGGCTACTCCATGCGCTTGGCTCCGACAATGATTGATCCGTATACACCCGCTCTCACAGCATGCATCACGTTCTGATTACGATTGCCAAAACGCCGCTTGAGTCGGGTCTTTCTTGTCACGTGATAAATGTTCGGAAATCCTTCTGCGACCGTACTGCAGCATCTTGAAACAGAATATATAGAAGCACATCAAGATAATGCCTGACCACATCGTGCTGACATTCGACAAAAACAACAAACCGTCATAGGTGCCGTGAAGCAGCACCGGAATCCAGAACACACGGTTTGCTTTGCGCCAGTTCATGTCGCCGAAATAAATCATCGAATAAAAATAACCCATCGCTACGCCGAACAGCCAGTGACCGGGTACGGCAAACATCGCACGACCTACTGCAACCGACTGCCAGTTGTCAATGTTCGAAAACAGGTAAATGATATTCTCCGTTGCCGCAAAACCCATCGCGATACAGCTCGCGTAAACGATACCGTCAAACCGTTCGTCAAAGTATTTGTTGCGGCGTAATAGCAGCCACAGCATGAACAGCTTAGCTAATTCTTCGGGTATGGCGGCACCTACAAACGCTTTCCAAAACGCCTGAAACGGGGTGACCACCTCGTTCGGTACAAGCATCATGGCGGACAATGCGGTTTCCAAACCTAAAGCAATACCCGCGGACAATACGCCATAGAAGAACCCTTTGGCAATCTGACTGAACGGCTCGCGTTGGTACTTGTCCTTCCACCAGACATATAAAATCAGTAGAAACGGCGGCAACACTGCCGCAAAAATAACGGTATAGATACTGTTCATAATCTTGAAATTTTGATGACCGGAAAATTATTTTTCATCTTCAAGAAATGTCGCCACTTCGTTCATTAACTCCATCTTTGCCTTCTCAAGGTTGTCATTGACGATAACGGTGTCAAAGTATTGGGCGTCTTCCATCTCGGTTGTTGCTTTCGCAACACGCTCCTCTATCTTCTCAGGGGAATCGGTGGCGCGTCCGATTAATCGCTTGCGCAGTTCTGCAACCGATGGCGGTGCTACAAATATGCTGCGCGCTTTGTCTCCGAAGATATTCTTCAGATTGATTCCGCCCTTCACATCCACATCAAATACAACATGGTGTCCCGCAGACTCTATCCGCTCTATCTCTGACTTGAGCGTCCCGTAGTACGTGCCGCTATATACCTGTTGCCACTCGACTAACTGCTCGTCTCGTATCAGTCGCTCGAACTCAGGATTGGTGATAAAGTAATACTCTTTCCCGTGTTCCTCTTGACCGCGAGGCAAACGTGTCGTTGCACTTACCGAAAACTCCAAATCATGACGCTGCGTCAGCAGATAATTGATTAGCGTGCTTTTGCCCGCACCGCTCGGGGCTGAAAAAATAAGTATCATAATACGTTCAGCACTTGTTCTTTGATTTGCTCCAGTATGTCTTTCATCTTGACAACGATAATCTGCATTTCGGACTGATTGCTCTTGCTGCCGAGTGTGTTGATTTCACGCCCCATTTCTTGGGCTATAAAACCCAGTTTCTTGCCTACACCGGCTCCGACGGCTGACATCGTTTCACGGAAGTATTTGATATGATTGGTCAGTCGGACTTTCTCCTCGGTTATGTCTAATTTCTCCAGATAGTAAATCAGTTCTGCCTCAAGACGGTTCTTGTCAACCTGTTGCTTGGTCTCTTCGGCAAGCTTGTCGAGGTTCTTGACTAAACTCAACCGGATGTTTTCTACACGGTTCTTCTCAAAAGGCTCCACTTCGGCAAGTAATGCGGATATGCCGTCTAACTTCTCGGTGAACATCGCTTCCAAGGCAGCACCTTCCTGCTTGCGGAAGGCTGTAAATGCCTCAATCGCCTCTGTCAGTGCTGCCTGCAGCATTACCCATTCTTCATCACTTATCCCGTTGTCTGCCGCTACACGCAGTACATCGGGAATACGCATGATTGCCGGTATCAGGTCAGTCGTTTCCGGCATATGCAGTTCTTCCTTCAGAGCGCATAACTCGTGGTAGTAGTATTTGAATGCCTCTTTGTTGATGGGTGTATAACTCTGCCCGCTTACATTGGCTCCGGCAATATCCGTCATATACACTGCTACATCTACCTTGCCGCGTTCCAATGCAGCAGACAAGATACGCCGTATCTCTGTCTCTTTGTCATGGAAATGCGGCATCAGTTTCAATGTTAAGTCAAGCTGCTTGCTGTTCAGCGAACGAATCTCTACGATTGTCTTGTGGTCGGAAAATATATACTCGGCTTTTCCGTAACCGGTCATGGAATATATCATGTGTTAGTTGATATTATATTGTAATTTGAAATGTTATGTTTTCGATTTATTTGCCTATGCAGAATTTGGAGAAAATGTTGTTCAGTACTTCCTGCGAGGTGATTTGTCCCGTTATCTCACCCAAGGCGGCAAGACAGTCTTGCAGATCCATACTCAGAAACTCACCGCTCACACCGTCCTGAAGCCCTTGCTGCACACGACGGATAGCGTCTAATGCCCTAATCAGTGCCTCGTAGTGCCGCGCATTGGAGATAACGGTGCCGTTGTAATGAAACATCGCCTGTGCTGTTGCTGCCAATAAGGACTTCAGCGCATCTACATCGCCTTGCTTGGCACTGATATACAGGCTGTCTGTCCCGATCTCTTTTGTCGTGTCGGCTATATCGGATTTATTATAGACATGAATTACCTTCTTGCTGCCGATTAGTTCGCTTAATCCGTCATCTACCGGGTGTGCGGCATCTATTACATGCAGTACAATTTGTGCTTTCTCTATTGCCTGACGGCTGCGTGCTATCCCCATGGACTCTATGCGGTCAGATGTATCGCGGATTCCTGCCGTATCTATAAAACGGAACAGTATCCCCCCGATAACCGCCGTGTCCTCTATCGTGTCGCGTGTCGTGCCGTCTATATCGCTTACGATAGCGCGGTCTTCACCTACCAGGGCGTTCAGCATGGTTGATTTGCCGGCATTCGTCGCACCGGCTATGGCTACGGCTATACCGTTCTTAATGGCATTGCCTGTCTTGAACGAACCGGCCAATGACGACAGCCTCTGCTCGATATGATGGGCAAGACTGTTCAGTTCGCTGCGGTCGGCGAACTCCAATTCCTCATGGTCGGCAAAGTCCAACTCTAATTCAATAAGTGAGGTGAAATGCAGCAGTTGCTCGCGTAAAGCGGCTAACTCATTGGAAACGCCGCCGCGTAACTGGCTTAATGCGAGGTCTTTTTCTGCTTTGGTCTCTGCAGCAATCAAATCCGCCACCGCCTCGGCTTGTGTCAAGTCCATCTTGCCGTTCAAGAAAGCACGCTGTGTGAACTCGCCCGGATGTGCCATCCGGCAACCCTCTTCTGCCAACCAGCGTAGTAACTCCTGCTGGATATACAGACTGCCATGGCAGGCTATCTCCACCACATCTTCGCCGGTGAACGAATGCGGCGCACGGAATACCGACACTAATACATCGTCTAATATCTCTGTTCCCCGATGCAGCTTGCTATGACGGATGGTGTAGCCTTTGACACTGTCTAACGGACAGGTCAGACGTCCTGCAATCGCTATCGCTTTGTCGCCGCTGATACGGACAACGGCTATTCCGCCTGTCCCGTAAGGGGTTGATATAGCACTAATAGTTTCCATTCTCCTTTTTGGTTTTCGTCTTTTGGTTGCAGCCCGACCGCACTTGCGGCAGCAAGCAGGGCGGGGCAGTTTTGCTCATAGAATCCGCTGATCCATAATTCTCCGCCGCTGTTTAGGCATGCAGCGTATAGCGGCATTTGCTGTAGTAGTATATTACGGTGTATATTACTCAGTATCAGGTCATATCGCCCGTCGGGCGGTGTGTCGCCTTGGCGGACATTGAATGCCGCTCCGTGAAGTAGGTCGCGGTTGAGCGCAATGTTCTCACGGGTGTTCTCGACACTCTTGTCATCTATATCAACCATGGTGACCCGTTGGACTCCGTATCGCCCAGCCATAATACCTAAAATCCCTGTTCCGCAACCGTTGTCTAATACGTCTGCAAATCGGGACATGTCCGTCTGACCCATACGCTCAATCAGCATGCTTGTTGTCTCATGATGTCCCGCCCCGAAGGCGCAATGCGGAACAATGCGGATACCGTCCGGCAGTTCCATCACAGGATGTTCCGCTTCCCATACCTCATTCCAGTTATTGTCCTCACAGGGGGATACAGACAGCAGTTCAATACCCTTGTATTGACTGATAATATGATGCAATTGGGCTTCGTCAAACATCGCTGTCGGTATATACGCGGTTTTGACAGTCCCGGCTTCGGCACTATCGCTAAACGAATCAAAACCTATATCCGCTAATGCTTGCTCGAACAGGTCTTGCTCCCATTCTTGGCTGAAATTATATCGAAATGTCGCTTGATTGTAAAGCATAATCTCAAAAACGCGCAAAGGTACAACAAAAAAATGGTTCGTGCAAATTTTATGGCATGGGTTCAAAAAAAAACAGTAATTTTTTATGTCAAAATGACAACTGTTATTTACCTGCTACTTACCTGCCACTTACCTGCCACTTAGCCGCCACTTGGCTGACTGAAAATTACACTTTTTTTCGTAAAAGCGCAGAAATATTTGTATAATCCGTATTTTTGTTGTACCTTTGCGCGCTTTTTGGCGATTGACCTGAAAGCGGACATTTTTATTAACCTCTGGGGAAAGATTTATGCGAATTGCAACCCCTCTAAAACAAATGCTAAAATGGCTTATTTATTTACTTCTGAATCCGTGTCCGAAGGACACCCCGACAAAGTCGCTGACCAGATCAGCGACGCAGTATTGGACAATTTTATCGCTCAAGACCCAAACGCACATGTGGCTTGCGAGACCTTGGTAACCACCGGACAGGTGATTATCGCCGGTGAGGTGACCGCTGCCGGATATGTCGATGTGCAACAGGTGGCGCGTGAGACTATTCGCAAAATCGGATACACCAAATCCGAATATAAGTTTGAGGCGGACAGTTGCGGCGTTCTGACTGCGCTGCATGAACAGAGCGCGGATATAGCCATGGGCGTTGTCCGCCAAACCGAAGCGCAAGGTGCCGGGGACCAGGGTATTATGTTCGGCTATGCTACCAACGAAACGGATAACTATATGCCGCTTACGCTCGATATGGCGCACACGCTCGTCTATGCGCTCGCACATATCCGTAAGGAAGGAAAACAAATGCGTTATCTGCGTCCCGATGCAAAAAGTCAGGTGACCATTGAGTATAGCGATGACGGCAAACCGATGCGCATTGACACGATTGTTGTTTCAACACAGCACGATCCTGATGTTACGCAGGCGCAAATAACTGCGGACATTCGTAATATCCTTCTGCCCGAAGTGGCTCGGCGCGACAAACGCTATGGCGAATTGCTGAAAGGTGACTTCCGCCTGCTTGTTAACCCGACAGGACAGTTTGTAATCGGCGGTCCTCATGGTGACACCGGTTTGACAGGCAGAAAAATTATTGTCGATACCTATGGCGGACGCGGCGCACACGGCGGTGGCGCATTTTCGGGAAAAGACCCTTCAAAGGTGGACCGCTCGGCTGCCTATATGGCACGATATATTGCCAAAAACCTCGTTGCCGCGGGCGTGGCACGCGAACTGCTCGTGCAACTCAGTTACGCTATCGGGGTCGCCGAACCTGTCAGTATCTATGTGACAGGCGAAGAGATGAAAGTGCCGCAGCATGAACTGGTTGATTATATCCGTACTGATTTTGACCTCACACCGGCCGGAATCATTCAGACGCTCAAACTCAAAGAACCTGTTTATGAGGAAACAGCACGCTATGGACATGTAGGTCGCACCAATGAAATAGTCACCAAGACCTTCAAGGACGAAAACGGTAAAACCTTCACCCGTGAAGTGGAACTGTTTACATGGGAAAAACTGGACAAAGTGGCTGAAATCAAACGCACATTCGGTCTATGACTAAGCAAATCAGACAATCATTACTTGTAACGGCTATCGTGCTGACGGCTGTTGCAGCGGATCAGGCTCTCAAACTCTATGTCAGAACGCATTTCGCGCTTGGCGAGTCTTATCCTGTTACATCATGGTTCTGGATAAGTTTCGTGGAGAATGACGGCATGGCGTTTGGTATTGAATGGTTCTCCAAACTGCTGCTGACATTGTTCCGCATTGTCGCGGTTGCCGTTTTGGGATGGTATATGCACCGGCTTATATATATAAATAAGGTGCGTTCGTCTTTCCTTGCTATGATTGCGTTGGTGACCGCCGGGGCCTTGGGCAATATCATCGACTGCGTTTTCTACGGCAAACTGTTCGGCTATGCCGGCTGGATGTATGGCAAGGTGGTGGACATGCTCTATTTCCCGCTGATTACCAATTCTGCCGGAGAATGTATATTTTTCCGACCGGTGTTTAATCTGGCTGATTCCTGCATCGTTGTTGCAGTCATTGTTCTTTTGCTCTTCTTCCGCCAGGACTTGGATAATAGTATGAAAAAGCAGGAATGAGATACCGCAATATCCTTATATGGACACTCCTTGTGCTGATAGCCCTCAGTGGCTGTCGCCCGAAAGGTATTTTGACTTCGCGGCAAATGCGCAAAGTCCTCTATGACCTCCATCGCGCCGACGCTATCCTGCAGGTTGAAGGACTGACATACGGGCATGACGAAGATGTGGCTAAATATTATCAGGTCGTCTTGGACAAACACCATATCACCAAAGCCGAATTTGACAGTTCCCTCGTTTGGTACACCGATCACCCCCAGTTGTTCAATAAGATTTATCCTAAAGTCATGAACCGTGTGATGGATGAAAAAGCCCAATGGGAAGCTTTGGATCAGGTGGGTAAAACCGTCAAGCGGCAACTGAGACCGATTGATGAAATCTGTGATGAGTTGCAACTGGGGTATCCTATAGACTTGTGGCAGGTGCCGGACGATTCAGCCGAAGTCCGCTTGGGACCGGTGTATAAAGTCATTCAATCGGACACAACGCGGATACAAACAGAGGCTGCTGCCCGGACGGATACCGTTTCGTCCGCCAAGGTTTCTGATTTGGATGAAACCGAGAATGAAAAAGGAAATGTGTTTTATAGATTCGGTGACTACAAAGAGCGGATTACGCGCTCGCGCAAAATGCTTGACCGGCGTTTCCTGAAGGATTCAGTCACTCGGAAATAAACGGAAATGTAAAAAAATACTAAAAAATGCAAGAAATATTTGCATAGTCGAAAAAAAAGTAGTACTTTTGCACGCTTTTTTGGGGTTCGCCCTGAAAGAAGATATTAAATAGGGCTTTTGCCCGTAACAATAACTAATTATTAATACGCCGGGCTGGGCAGTGGATTTTCGGTAAAACCGACATTAGTCGGCACAATGGAACTCCTAATTTGGAATTCAAATTTATTCCGTAAGTCGTAAAGATGTCTGTCGGCCTGGTCTAAAACAAAACAAATTAATGGATACTTTATCTTACAAAACAGTATCGGCTAACAAAGCGACCGTTAACAAAGAGTGGGTCGTTGTTGATGCTGAAGGTCAGATTCTTGGCCGTATGTGTACGAAGGTGGCTAAGCTGCTTCGTGGCAAGTACAAACCCAATTTCACACCTAATGTGGATTGCGGTGACAATGTTATTATTATCAATGCTGCCAAGGTTCAACTGACCGGCAACAAGTGGAATGACCGCGTTTATGTACGCTACACCGGCTTCCCGGGTGGACAACGCGAATATACTCCGCAGGACTTGATGAACAAAGGTGCTGACCGCCTCATCCTCAAGGTCGTTAAGGGTATGCTTCCCAAAAATCGTCTGGGCAGCAAACTCATTACCAACCTCCGCGTATTTGCAGGACCCGAGCATAACATGCAAGCTCAAACACCGAAACAAATTGATATCAACACTCTTAAATAATATTGAAGAATATGGAAACTATTAATGCATTAGGTCGTCGTAAAGCAGCTGTTGCACGTGTTTACGTAAGTGAAGGTGCAGGTAACATCACGATCAACAAACGCCCCTTGGACGTTTATTTCCCCAGCTCGATTCTTCAATTCATCGTTAAGCAACCACTTGCTAAATTAGGTGTTGAAGAGAAATATGACATCAAGGTTAACCTTGACGGTGGCGGTTTCAAAGGACAGGCTGAGGCTCTCCGTCTCGCTATTGCACGCGCACTCGTTAAGATTAATGCTGAAGACAAACCGGCTCTCAAAGCGGAAGGATTCCTCACCCGTGATGCTCGTGAGGTTGAACGTAAGAAACCCGGTCAACCCAAAGCACGTAAACACTTCCAATTCAGTAAACGTTAATCTGCCTCCGGCGGCTTGATAACTGAATCTTCTGTGCCGCGACTCTCTGCGGCATGGAAGCAACGGAATAATTATTGAAAGAATAATTCAAACTAATCAAATCAAATGAGAACTAATTTTGATCAACTCCTCGAGGCTGGCTGCCACTTCGGCCACCTCAAACGTAAATGGAATCCCGCAATGGCTCCTTACATCTTCATGGAGCGCAACGGTATCCACATCATTGACCTCAACAAAACTGCCATTAAAATTGACGAGGCAGCAGAGGCTCTCAAAAACATTGCTAAATCAGGTCGTAAAATCCTGTTCGTAGGAACTAAAAAACAGGCACAGGAAGTCGTTGCTGCTAAGGCACAAGAGGTTGGTATGCCTTATATCACCGAGCGTTGGGCTGGTGGTATGCTCACTAACTTCCCCACCATCCGCAAAGCCATCAAGAAAATGTCCAACATCGACAAAATGATGACCGATGGCACTTTTGACAACATCTCAAAACGTGAGAAACTCCAAATCACCCGTCAACGTGAGAAATTGGAGAAGAACCTCGGCTCTATCGCTGACCTCACCCGTCTGCCGAGTGCCGTGTTCGTGGTTGACGTTATGAAAGAGCATATCGCTGTTGCTGAGGCTAACCGTCTGGGTATTCCTGTTTTCGCTATCGTTGATACCAACTCTAACCCGAACAATGTGGACTTTGTTATTCCTGCTAATGATGATGCTACCAAATCTATCGAGGTTATCCTCGGTGCCGTTTGCGAGGCTGTCAAAGAGGGTCTTGAGGAGCGCAAGGTAGAGAAGGCTGACGAAGAGGCTGCTGCCGCTCAACAGGAGGAAAACAAGGACGCTGAGGCTCCCGTAGCTAAAGAACGCCGCGCACGTGTTCGCAAGGCTGCTCCTAAAGCTGAAGCAGAGAAAGTTGCCGAAGCAAAAGAGGCTCCCGCTGCTGAAGAGGCTGCCGAGTAAATCATAAACAATTAATTTGTAATTGAAAAATAGTAAATATCTATGGCTGTAACACTTGCTGATATTAAGAAACTGCGCGATATGACCGGTGCAGGCATGATGGATGTCAAGAAAGCCCTCGAGGAAGCCAACGGCGACTTTGAGGTGGCTAAAGACCTCCTTCGTAAACGTGGACAAGCGATTGCTGCTAAACGTAGTGACCGTGAGGCTTCCGAAGGCTGCGTACTCGCTAAGGCTGAGAACGGATTCGGTGCAATTGTCGGCGTTAAGTGCGAGACCGACTTCGTTGCTAAAAACGAAGATTTTGTCGGAATGGTTAAGTTGATCCTCGATGCTGCAATGCAAAACAAACCGCAAAGTCTCGATGAGTTGAAAAACCTCAAAATCGGTAACTTCACCGCCGCTGAAATCGTTACGGAGCGTAGCGGTGTCACCGGTGAGAAGATGGAGTTGAGCGACTACGCTTTCCTCTGCGCACCGAAGGTTGACGCTTATAACCACCTGGGTAACAAACTGTCTTCTCTCGTTGCTGCTGATAGTGCAGACGCTGACCAGGAGACCGTTCACGGCATGAATATGCAGGTCGCTTCCATGGCTCCTGTTGCACTCGATGCCGACCATGTCGCTCAAGAGATTAAAGACCGCGAACTGGCTGTCGCTATTGACAAAACCAAACAGGACGAAATCAATAAGGCTGTTGAGAACGCACTGCGCAAAGCCGGTATCAATCCTGCTCATGCTGACAGCGATGACCATATCGCATCCAACACCGCCAAAGGATGGCTGACCGAGGAACAGGCTGAACAGGCACGCAATATCCGTGCTACCGTTCCTGCTGAGGCTGAAGCACAACTCAATATGAAGAAAGTCGAGATGATCGCTCAAGGTCGTCTGCAGAAGTTCCTCAAAGAGTCCACTTTGGTTGAGCAACAGTATATCCTCTCTGACTCGAAAGAGCTGGTTAAGGACGTACTCAAAAAGCAGAATGTCAATATCATTGACTTCAAGCGCGTTACACTCAATCAAGAGTAATCGGCTTTATGGAATAATCGGCATTGTGCGGCTGCTTGCCGCGTAATGTTTTACCGATAGCGACCATGTCGCACCATTAAAAGAAGTGTGTCAAAATAATTTGGCACACTTTTTTAATACTTTTGTAGCTACTCCCGTTCGCATTACGTTCGCATTCAGTACGTCACAATCCGGTTTTTGATGCAAAATAATTGTAATTGGGATAGTAACCGGGGAAAGATATACGGTTTTTAAGAAAAAGGGTACTTTTTTGCGGAAAAAGACCCTTGTGAGGAACACTAAAAGTGGTTTTGCATTATCTTTGCAGAAAATTTTGTTAAGGAGTTCTATTGCATAGTTTCTTATTTAGGTGGTCGCGGCTTCCCTGTGCGCCGCTACCCTGTAGCCTTACGGCTGCGTGACCGCAAGGGTCGCGCCGTTCTATGTGTTGCGCTGTTTCCTCACTGTGGT
>CAJOKE010000026.1 GCA_905235225.1 Paludibacteraceae bacterium | reverse complement strand
AAATCTTGATACAATATTTCAACAGCTTTTGCTTCTTGCACATGCTGATAATCTCTTTTCATTCCAATATCGGCACGGTATGATGTTTGTCGCAGTAGTTCTTCTTTACTTGCCGGTGGATTATAATTAATTGTAATATAAAGTGAATTATATATTTGTTCATTTGCCAGATTCGGCATCGCCAACACACATTTTGCATAATGCAATGCAGAATCAAGTTTGCCAAGCGCTTCATACGATTGAGCTTTGATTAAATACGCTGTGGAAAATTGGTATTGCATTCGCTGTACAATGTCTATATAATAAATAGCAGAATCATATTCTTCATTCAAGTATAAATCTGCTTTAGTAATACAACTCAAGGCAATAGCATAACGATCTGAAGCATTTTCTTGTATGATTTTCAATATCTTTAGCGTTTCTTCCCTCTTTTCTTGTTCCGCCAGTTCAAATGCCATATTATTCAGGGCGTAGTAATAATTGATGGTGTCACCGTTGCGTAGAAACATGTCGACGGAATGCTCGTACATTTCATACGACAAATCATATTCACCCGCCAAGTGGCTGATTGTACCCATATTACTATACACCCTTCCTAATATATGGTAGTCCTTTGAACGGGAATGGATGGCATTGATGAAACATTGCATGGCTTCGGGGTAATGGTCTTTGGCTCGAAGCAAACGCCCGTAGTAGTAATTGGCTTTGGCATACTCGTCCGCATACACCCGCCGCCACGGATACAACACCGCTACCGCTTCCGCCAGACGGAGACTGTCCTCGTTCTCCGCACGGCAACGGTCATGGTTCTCCACGCTGCAACTATCTTTCGTGTCGCGGAACGGCATACCCATGATGATTCCCATTCCCCGCAGCGAATCCGCTTCCGCCAAGGTCTGCTGTATCGCCTTGATATCATCTTCCGGCACATGCGAACCGCATCCCATGCACAGGGTGGCAATAAGCACAAATACAACCATATAAGGAGTTCTTATTTGCATTATTGATTCCTATATGACATCTTTATGACTAGACTATACTAATGTATCGTATATGTAACGTTTTCGAGTGCGGAAAAGGTAGGGGATGTAGCCCAAAACGGTTGTAGAAAGTTACTTGCGGATTTCAATCGGCTCCTGTCGGACAACCAGTTGTTCGTCCGCAGTCTGGTTTTTAGCCAGCCAGTGCATGAAGTCCTTAAAGGGAAGATTGCGCGGCAGTTCCTGGTCTCGCCAGTTTTTTCCGCCTTTGCTATCCTTAGCCTTTGTGAACGTATTCGGCGAGAAAATGATGTACAGAATATTATGTTCGATCTCTTTATTGGTTGTCATAACCAGTTCATCGGCAGCGGGGTCAACCGCTTTGCTGAAGAACAGATGTTCCTTATTGGCTTTGACAGGGGCATAGCCCTTACCGTCCGAACTGTACGGAAGAAGGCAGTATGCTGTTTTTGATTCGTCCACCAAATAGACACACAGTACACCATCCACCGGCGAGTAGAAGCGTAAAAGAAGATCTTCATTATCAAAGAATCTCGGACGTGTTTCCCTGTCAGACGGCTGGCTGATAACAGCATAGCGCAGGTCTATCGGCGTACCCGATTTTTCGCGGATTGTACCCGAAACGCGAACTTTGATTTCCCAATATTTGCCGTTATGTTTTGAGTCAAGGATTTTCTCTTCGGTTGTTGTAACCCACTCTCCGCGGACCGAAGTGCCGCCCAAGGAATAGAAATCGCTGTTAGTGGAATACGTACCGTTTTTCTCGCTTTCGGTATCAAGCGTGACCACAATACTGCTGACATCAATACTGAAGTTTTCCTCCAGCACTTTTTGTTTTGCCCGTTCGACAGCATGTTTTTCAGCTTGTTCCTGAGATTCATTACGGTCATTGGACAGATAATCATATACAAACCCGTTCACGGAAATAGGTTTGGCACTCCATGCCGGCATCATCAGTACGATGCAAAGGCTAAATGTTAGAAGGTGTTTTTTCATATACAGACAATAATAATTAGCGTAGTTTCCATGTCTGCCATGCCGTGCCGAGAGAGGATGACGGAGTGATGGTCGGTGTCTGCGGTTTGTTGATGACAGCGGAAGTGCGTCCGACTTCGCGGATGACATAGGTTGACAAATCACGCAGAGTGACATCGCCCTTGGTGTCCTGCAGTTTTTTGAGTATATAGTATGTGAACATACCATGTCCCTGTTCGTCATTAGGCAAAGCCGTTTCATCCCCTTGTGCGGCTGAAAAGACCACCATGTTGCCTTTGGGTGCACCGGGCTGCGACTTGATGGCTACACCGCGCTCGGATGCAAGCATCTTTCCGTCACGGTTAGCCCCGCTGAAACAGGCATCGAGCATGACGGTAACCGACTTGGCAGGCATGGTTCCCAACTTGTCATAGAGGTCATCCAGTTTATAGCCTGTTGCCACATAGCGTCCGTCGCCATCCACGGGCAGCAGATAGGCAGACTTGTCGGACGCATCGGGAATACCATGACCGGCGTAGTAGAAAATAACCGACGCCTCGCCTTCATATTTGTCACAGACATTCTTGAGCCATGCTACCGCCAGGCGCATATCGTTATAGGTGGCGTTCTCATGCACCTTGATGTTGGTTGCGGGGATGCCGAGTGTGCGCTGGCAGTACTTGGCAAACACGCGACCGTCGTTAAGCGCGTAAGGCACGGCGGCAACGGATTTATAGTCCTCGTTGGCAATAATGATGACAAAGGTGTTTTCATTCGACACAGCTGATTCGGGAATAGAAATATCCACTGCCGATTTTCCGGTAGATATTTTGCGCTCGCCGATTGTCTGCTGCCCCTTGGCAGGGGTGGAAGCGGAAGCCGCTATCTCAATCGGGTTAAAGTTATAATCCACCTGCGCTGTCTCATATTTGAGGGAAGCCTGATTGGAATAGAGATAATGCTTGTTGAGTGCAGGCATGTAAATATCCAAGCTTGAGAGAGCAAGGACATCATTCTCAATAAAGTATTTCGGGGTCAGTTTGGCAGACGCCCAGTTCTGTTTGAACGTTCTGGCTTCCGTTATAGGCACCGCCACAATCATATTGCCGAACACAGGATCCGAAAGCAGAAATACTTCGTTGTCCGCATCGTAGAAACCCGCGAGCGAAACATTAGGTTTAAGCATAGCCGTGTATTTCGCTAAATAATCCTTCTCGCACTGCGCGGTCAGTTCTTTAATTTTGGCATTGCGGGTGGTTTCATTCACACGTTTTTGCCAGTCAGCGGTTTTCTCGAACTCATCTTTGACTTGCCACTCGTTAATTTTCTTCTCCACTATCGGCTTGGCATAGTCACTGAAATACAGCACCTTATACGCCGAAACAGAGATGATGTTGGATTCGTTGGACTGCGCCGCAATAGCACCTGCCACACAGAGTAGCATCCAAAAGAAAATGACTTTTTTCATATTATTTGATTTATCTATTGTTTTCATTTCCTCTTGATTATTTGTCAAGACATCCGTCCTTTCTACTAAAGCAAGAGGTCCAGGCGGCAAGCCGCTCATTTTTGCAAGGTGGTGCTTTATCCCCTTGGAGGATATGTATTTGTTTAACATCCGTTAGGAGCATCCGCTCCCTCCTCATCCGTGGCGGTGTTAAGCTAATAACAAACCAACCGCAAACCGATGTCGCTGTAGCGGCTCGCAGGGGAGTTGTAGATGCGGTACGACACGCGACAGTAACTCGCGCTGCAGCCCCAACTGCCGCCACGTTTCACGCGGTTAGAGCCGGAAGACGCGCCGGTCGGATTTGTCTGCGAGGCACTGCTGTAACTTCCATACCAATCCTGGCACCACTCCCACACATTGCCGGACATGTCATAGATACCGAGTTCGTTGGCGGATTTGGTAGCCACAGGGTGAGTAGCGCTACTACTATTATCATTATCGGTGTACCAAGCCACATAGTCTATGGTATTGCTGCCACTGTATTTATAGCCATTGCTTTTCCTGCCTCCCCGTGCCGCATATTCCCATTGCGCCTCGGTGGGCAAGGCAAAGCGTTTGCCGCCCAACTGAGACGAAAGCAGGGAATTGAGTTTGTTCACGAATTCCTGACACTCGTTCCAACTAATATAATACATCGGATAATTATCCCCTTCACCCCGAATTGGCCAACTTTTATCTGCTTTGTCGCGTTGTTGGTACACGGTACTGCCCATAACGGCTTTCCATAATGCCTGTGTCACTTCGGTTTGACCGATATAGTAGTCGCTGAGGGTAACAGAATGTGCAGGTTTTTCATTGTCATAGCAGTCACTACCTTGCTCGGATGTGGCTCCCATAGTGAATGTACCGCCCTCAACAAGAATCATGGTGAAAGAAACGCCGTTGACGGAAAAGACCTTTTTGCTTTTGTCTTCCGCCACCACTTTGAACCTTGCGCGCTCAATATTCCATTCGGAGCCGTCCTGCAAGAGGTTCCAGACAATTTTCTTGCGTCCCGGCGTAACATTTTTCCCTGCATCGCCGGAGAGCGATTTAGGCGTAGCAGCATAGTTGGCACCTCCGTCGCGGGATAAGAGGAGAGAAACATCCGCGGCTTTATCCAAGTCGTAAGTTATTTCGATGGTGTTGCCGACCTGTTTGGCAACGACATTAGACACCGTTTGCGCACACACAATGGTTGTGAAACACATTGCAGCGAGTAATAAGATTTGTCTTGCTTTCATTTGTTGTTTTGTGTTATATTTCCTGCGAAATTATGTTTGAAAACCTTTGCGCATGCAAAGGTATGGAATTATTTTGGAATATACAAGAAAAATTGCACGATTGAGATAGAAAAGCCTTTTTTTCGCACAAATAAATATAATAAGGTATCCGGATTCAAAAATAAAAGGACGTATAGAATAAGAGGATGTATCAAAACCCGAACTATGATGTACTGAATGCGAACGTAATGCGAATGAGATGCGAACGTAAGTACGTAAGAAAGTTTGAAAAACCTTAGAGTCAACCAAACATAACAAAAGAGAACATCTTTCGATGTTCTCTGACCCTTTCGGGTTGTGGGCGTTTACGGATTCGAACCGCAGACCCTCTGCTTGTAAGGCAGATGCTCTAAACCAGCTGAGCTAAACGCCCGATGCGTCATCAACGCTTGTGTTTTTAGATCACATTTGCTTTGTTTCTCAAAAGCGGGTGCAAAGGTACTGCTTTTTTTTCAATGCTCCAAATTTTTTTGCAATTTTTTTTCAAAAAAATGCATTTTATACCATTTTTTGTCCGAAATGAGGGGTAAAAGTGAGCAAAAAAGCAAAGAAACGGTCAATCCGATTAAAACTCCGCCCCAGATATCTTCTGCAAAATGCTGGCTCAAATAGATACGTGAATAGGCACCTAACAATGCACAAAGAAAGAAAAAAATCTGCCAAAATGCACTAAGTGTATTTATTTTTGTTGCTTGAGGGGTTAGTGAACCTGATTTTTTTTCGGATAAATATCGGGTTACGAACAAAGAGAGCGTAAAGAAAAATGCAAAAAAAGTAATCGTATGTCCAGACGGGAAAGAATAATATGCGGACATATGCACCCCATCAACCAGTTGCAACCGGACATCCGGATAATGTTCGGCAAAATATGTAAGAGGGCGCGGTGTATCAAACAGATACTTGAGCCCCTGCCCTATTAGACCACTGATAGCGATATTGGCCAGCAGGAAAGCACTCCAGCCAAACCGGTAAAAGAGCAAAGCCACCACAACGACATACGGCACCCACTCCCCCACTTCGGTATAGTAGCGGAAAAAAGTATCCAAGAAGGGAGTATGGCAGGCATTCATCCATACATGCAAGTCTGCTTTGGGGAAATACAAGAGGACTATGCCTAATGCCACTAAGAGCATCAAGCATAGACCTATATATATTATATTAGCGCGAAGGATGTTGCGCATAGATTAGAGTCGCTGCCCCATCATGTTGTATTTAACGCCGTCACGGACGATGATGACGACGCCGTTTTCGAAAACCTTGCGTACGTTCGATTTAGATGATTGCATATTATCAATCGCCTCAATAGGATCATCAGGTTTATCGGGAACGAGTCCGTTTCCGACCACTTTGACGGTGTTGGTCGGGCGCAGCCCTTTAGGTGTAACGCGGAAATAAAGGACATCATCCTTGTCAAAAGGAGTTTTTACCAAATACTCATCAGCGGCAAGCGTAAGGGGGAATCCGTCAATGGATGTTTCAGTCACTTTATAATCGCCGCGGACGACAAAAATCTGGTGCATAGAGATACGGTTCCCTTTGACGGAAGCGATTTTAACCTGCTTAGTGCCAACTGGAATCTCAAATCTCGGGAAGGAGTCATTGGCAGTGAGGGTGATTGTTTTAATTTCCTTATCATCAGCGGAAACGACCATTTTCTGCGGCTTGGTGTCGTTGCGCGAAATGGCACATTTGACAATTAATTCAGCCTCTTCGCGGTCAAAGTCAAGGTTTTTCAACAAGAAATAGCGTTGCTCGGAAGTGGTCCCCATCGTGATGGCATAAGAGCCGTCAGTAATTCCCTGGCTGGATGTAATTTGGTCCCCATTTGCCTTATGGTAAGACATGATGTCAGGGTATGCTTTGAGCGCGGCATTGTTAATACCATAAACGGCAAAAAGCGTATCATTTGAGCCGGATTCTTCGCGTGTAAAGACATCCAAGGTGTAAGTCTCTGAACCTGTATTGCTCCAAGTCACCAAGAAACTGTCCTTGTAAATTTTTTCCACCTCATGCGCCAGCGGGTTGGTTGCACTAACCGGGAATTCATATGTGCTATCGGTTGTGCATTGCAGTTTGTCCAAATCCACGGCTTCGCCTTGCTTATTTCCCCAAATATATTCCACCAGATCAGGGTATTCGATAAAGGCGTTGCGGTTATGCTGGATGGAAGAGACGGCGTCCAGACGGTTAACTTCTTTTTCGCTAACAGGGTCAGCCCTGTGCCACGCAAGGAGCACTTCCACCAAATGCGGGGTAAAGCCGAGATACGAGGTGTTGTTGATATATTTTTTGTAATCAGCGACCCAAGAAATCTTCTCATAAGCAGTGGCGGTATAGAAATAGGCACGGGCGAAATCCCCTTTGTATTCGTCAATGACATCAAAAGCCAATCCGCCCCATGTTTTGTCCTGTCCCATAAAGAAAACGCCATTGTTGACTTTAGCGGAGTCCGCCAAAAATCCGGGAGGATAATTGGACTTGTTGGCATTAGTCATATGGTCAGCCGGATTGAGAATGTAGAGGTCCGTATAGGCACTGAGGCATCCTTTTTCCCCACCCCACCAACTTTTCGGAAAACTATGTTCGATGTCGGTGCTGGCAGCACTGCCGCCATTGATAGGAAGATAGCGTTTGATATTGGAGTACATATCCCAGATTGTGCCGTCAGATTCGATATCAGTAAGCTGATATGCGTTCCAAGTTCCGTATCGCGGATCACCTTTCTTCCAAAGAGTCTGATTAGTAAAAGGATCCACTTTGTCCGCGGTGTGATTTCCGTCAGATTGGGAGCCATACTGATAGCGTTGTCCGCCAAGAATGATTTGGCTGATGGTGGATTTGAGGACAGAGTCCTTTTTACCATTAAGGGCATCATAGTAACCTTCCGGCATTTGTTCAGCCGAGATTCCGAGGGCAAACATCAAGCCCAGCAAAAGAGTTAAGTGTTTGTTCATAGTATTAAAGAATTAATTATTTCCTGATAACATTTACAAGCAGGTTCAGCACGACATACCAGACGATACAAGCCGTTCCGGCGAAGAGTGCAAATTCCCAATGGGCAGTAAGCGCAGCCTTGGTCACACAATACGCAATCAAAACCACGTCCCCGATGAGGAAAATATATTTGTCATAATTCTCCGCCCACGTGAAGTTATGGAATTTGAGGGAGAAGAAAGGAATCTCGGAGATGAGGAGATAGCAACTGACAAAAGTCAGTGCGAGCAGGCACCACGGCATCCATGCCGGTGCGGTCATGGCATAAGGCATAACACAAATCCCGCCCCAGAAAATAGCATTGGCAGGTGTCGCCAATCCGATAAAGGAGGATGTCTGCCGTTCATCCACATTGAATTTAGCCAGTCGCAGCGCAGAAAAAGCCGCCATAACGAGTGCTATCAATGCCCACCAACCAATAAGCGGACGGAGATAGCATGCGACCATCATCGCCGGAGCGAGACCAAAAGTTATGTCATCCGCAAGGGAGTCCAATTCAATGCCAATCTTGCTCGGAGCATTGAGCAAACGGGCGGACATGCCATCAAAGAAGTCAAAGAATGCGCCACACAATATAAGGACAAATGCCCACATAAAGGCATTTTGTGTTGCCATGAATGTTGCAACGGCTCCGCACAGGAGGTTACATGCCGTGATTGTGTCAGGAATAATACGCTTAGTCATATTTGTCATTTAATCAGTTACAATATTATCATTTGAGTTGTTATTCTTTCTGCCATATTCTTCGTTAACCTGCCTGTAAACGAGCCATGTCACAAGCAGTGTTGCGCAGGAACAGATAATCGAAATCCAGAAGAAGAGATTATAGCCCACCGCCATTTCAATTTTACCCGCCACGAAGCCGGGCAGCATCATACTTAACGCCATAAATGCCGTGCAGATAGCATAGTGCGATGTTTTGTATTCGCCTTGGGCGACATACATCATATACATCATATATGCCGTAAAACCGAAGCCATATCCGAACTGCTCCAGCGAAATAGCGGAACCGATAATCCACAAGTCAGCCGGATGAGCGGCACTCAGATATACATATACGAGATTGGGCAAAGTGAGCAAAGCCGCCATGATCCAGAGGGAGCGTTTGAGACCTTTTCTTGAGATATACAATCCGCCGAGAATTCCGCCGAGCAGCAAGAAGATGAGGCTGACAATGCCATATAGCAATCCGACAGTGACGGTGCTTAATCCGAGTCCGCCCCCGATAATCTGTCCGTCACGAACAATCACTTCGGGAGAGTCGATTAAGAACGGCAGCGTCATTTTGACAAGCAGTCCTTCGGGCAAACGGTACAGCAACATAAACAGGATAGCAAGCCATATACCGCGTTTGGTAAAGAATGTTTTGAAAGCGTCTGCAAGGGAATGAATAGTTTGCGTTTCAGGTTTATGCTCAACCTCAACCTTAGGCAGTGCAAAGATATGATAGACACTAAGGATAAACATCACCAGTGCGGCGACAGCGATAGTGATTTGCCAAGAGAGTGCAATATCGTCTGTACGGTCTTCCACGACTCCGGCAACAGCCACCAAGACTCCCTGCCCGAAAATTGTTGCTATGCGGTAGAACGTGGAGCGGATACCTATAAACCGAGCCTGACTATCAGCGGGATGCGCCAGCATATAATAGCCGTCGGCAGCAATGTCATGGGTAGCAGAAGCAAACGCGGTAATAATAAACAATACGAGTGTGAGCCAGAAAAGCGAGACAGGTGTATTCTTAGCCGCAATCATTTCCGCGTCAGGATGCGGGAGTGTAATGACCAGCAAGGCGCAAAGGAGTATCATAGCGAGTTGCATGGCAATAATCCACCATCGTTTGGTTTTGACCACATCGACAACCGGACTCCACAAGCCTTTCAGGAACCACGGGAAATAAAGCAATGTGGTAAAGAAAGCCAAATCATCATTAGGAACGCCCATTTTAGCGAACAGCATGACAGAGATGGTATTAACCAACACATATGGAACACCTTCCGCAAAATAAAGGGAAGGCACCCAAAGCCAAGGAGAACGAACAGTTTTCATACAACAACTCCGAAGGAATACTCCATAAAATCGCGCAAAGGTACGATTATTTTTTCGAATAAGCAAATTATTAAAGAATAAAATTTTTATTTTCACAAAAAGTGCTTGAAAAAAGGGCAAAAACGGAAGGCGACAGCAAGGTAAAATGCAGTATTTTTGAGTCAAGAGGCTGTACGTCAGCCGTTATCGGCGACTGAATAGTACAATAATAGTGCAAAAATACTGCAATAATACTGCGATAATAGTGCAATAATAGTGCGATAATAGTGCGATAAGTGGTACTGATTATCAATGAGTTACGAATATAGGATAATAACAGAATAATGGAATAACGGAATACCGGGATAACGTAACAATGTGATAACAAGCCATTTAGAAGGAAGCCATTTAGAAGGCACACCAGCGGAAAGACGGAAGGTCAGGTTGGCAAGAAATGAACAAATCGAGGTTAAAAAAGAGGCAAAAAGGAGAAAAACGATAAATTTGGAAAATATATTTGCAGATGTGGATATTTTTTAGTAATTTTGCGCGCTTTTTGAGGCGGCAATTATGATTATTGCCCAACGTACGTGAATTTATATTAGGAAAAAAGGTGATGAGGAATGAGCAATGGGGGGGGGATGAGAGACAGGAAATACGTGATGGGGGGATGAGAGATCGGGAGTGAGCGATGGGGAGTGAGTGATGGGGAGCGAGTGATGGGGGGGTGAGTGATGGGGAGTGAGCAAGTGAGTGAAACAAGCAAATAGGTGAAACGATAAAGAACAAGCAATAGAAATGAATGTAGCAGTAGCAGGAACGGGATATGTAGGTTTGTCAATAGCGACCCTGTTGGCTCAGCGTCATCATGTAACGGCGGTGGATATAGTGCCGGAGCGAGTAGAGATGATCAACCGCCGCAAGTCCCCTATCCAAGACGATTACATAGAGATGTACCTTGAGAAAAGCCGTCAGGCACAACTGGACGGACAGGGACATGACACATTGGATTTGACAGCAACGCTTGATGCCCGTGACGCCTATTCAAAAGCGGATTATGTCGTGATAGCAGCTCCGACCAATTATGACAGCCAGAAGAATTATTTCGACACCAGTGCTGTAGAGTCAGTTGTCCGGCTGGTAATGGAAGCGAACGCACATGCCATCATGGTCATCAAATCAACCGTTCCTGTCGGTTTCACGGAGCAAATCCGTCAGAAGACTGGGAGCAAGAACATTATTTTCGCGCCGGAGTTTTTGCGTGAATCGAAAGCATTGTATGACAATTTGTATCCGTCGCGGATTATAGTCGGTTTCGAGCAAAGCGATGAGCATTTACGCCAAGCCGCAGCGGGTTTTGCGGCAATGCTGCAAGAATGTGCGCTGAAGAAAGACATTGCCGTGCTGTACATGGGTTCGACAGAAGCGGAAGCGGTAAAACTGTTTGCCAACACGTATTTAGCCCTGCGGGTAAGTTACTTTAACGAGTTAGACACTTACGCGGAGATGAAAGGGCTGGACACAAGATCCATCATAGAGGGCGTATGTCTTGACCCGCGAATAGGATCGCATTATAACAATCCGTCTTTCGGCTACGGCGGCTATTGTCTGCCGAAGGACACCAAGCAACTGCTTGCCAACTACCAAGACGTGCCGGAGAACCTGATTGGCGCGATAGTGGAGAGCAACCGAACCCGGAAAGACTTTATCGCCGACCGTGTTTTAGCGAAGGCGGGGTACTATGCCTACAGCGAGGAGAACAGTTGGAACCAGAAGCAGGAGAAAGCGGTTACGATAGGCGTGTACCGATTGACGATGAAGACCAACAGCGACAATTTCCGTCAGTCGTCCATCCAAGGCATCATGAAACGGATCAAAGCGAAAGGAGCAACCTGCATCGTGTATGAACCTACCCTGCCGGACGGAACATTGTTTTTCGGGAGCAAGGTGGTGAATGACCTTGGGCGATTCAAGCAACAGTCTGATGCGATAATCGCCAACCGATATGATGCGGTGTTAGACGATGTGGCGGACAAACTGTACACAAGAGATATATTCAAACGAGACTAAACAGCAATCAAAAAAGACATTATATGAGCAAGATTTTAGTGACCGGCGGTGCCGGATTCATAGGTTCCAATTTGTGTGAGAGTTTAATTGCAGACGGACATGAGGTAACCTGTTTAGATAATTTTTCGACCGGTCATATAGAAAACATCCAAGCATTATTGGATAATCATGCCGACCAATTTGTGCTGATAGAAGGCGATATACGCGACCTTGAGACATGCAGGAAGGCAGTAGCCGGTCAGGACTATGTACTCCATGAGGCGGCATTAGGCAGTGTTCCACGTTCGATTAAAGATCCGGCGACGACGAATGCGGTAAACATCGGCGGTTTTTTGAACATGATCATAGCGGCTCGCGATGCCGGGGTAAAACGTTTTATTTTCGCGGCAAGCAGTTCGACATACGGTGACAGCCAATCCCTGCCGAAAGTGGAGGAAGTCATCGGCAAGCCTCTGTCGCCCTATGCGATTACGAAATACGTTGATGAGTTATATGCGGATGTGTTTGCCCGGACATATGGCACGGAGTATATCGGATTGCGCTATTTCAACGTATTCGGCCGGAGACAAGACCCGAACGGTGCTTATGCTGCGGTCATTCCGTTGTTTGTCAAGAAGTTCATGAATCATGAAGCACCGAATATCAACGGTGACGGGGAATATAGTCGCGATTTCACGTATATCGACAATGTCATTCTGATGAACAAATTAGCGTTGAGTACAGCCAATGCCGAAGCGGTCAACCAGATATACAACACGGCATTCGGAGAACGTACCACGTTAAACCAGCTGGTCGGATATTTGCGTGAGTTTTTATCAGCGTATGACCCGGCAATAGCTGACATCGAGCCGACTCACGGTCCCAACCGATTAGGGGATATTCCCCACTCGCTTGCGTCAATAGAGAAAGCGAAACGGCTGTTAGGCTATGCGCCGCAATACTCCATGCGCGCCGGACTGAAAGAAGCATGCAAATGGTATTGGGAGAATCTTAAATAACAGACCATGCGAATAGCGATTCATCATAGAGAAGGCTCCTATAGTACCCAATGGATAGCCTACTGCAAGGCTCATGGAATTGACTACAAAGTAGTGAATGCCTATGACAGCGATATTATATCGCAAGTAAGTGATTGCGACATTTTCCTATGGCATTTTCATCAGGGCATTGCAGCGGACATGAATTTTGCCAAACAGTTACTATTTTCGTTAGAAGAGGCCGGTAAGGTTGTCTATCCGAATTTCCGAACCGGCTGGCATTTTGATGACAAATTAGGTCAGAAATACCTATTTGAAGCCATGGGTATTCCCGCAGCACCGTCATATGCGTTTTACGATGAAAAGAGTGCATTAGAATGGGCGAAAAAGACCAGTTATCCGAAAGTGTTCAAATTGCGCGGCGGTGCGGGCAGTTATAATGTAGAACTCGCCAAAGACTACAACGATGCCAAACGGTTCATTGTAAAAGCGTTCCGTTCACACTACCCAGCCTATGACAAGCGCAGACATTTCTTCCGTACGGTGGCCGAATGGCGGAAGGGGTCAGCCCCATTCCGGAACGTGCCGGGTGCATTAAGTCTGTTTTTCCGTTCATTACCAAACGACAGGCTTCCTGATCACAAAGAGTATGTATATTTCCAAGAATTCATCCCCAATACAGGTCAGGACTACCGTGTGGAGATCTGCGGCGACAAGTGTATTGCAATGGTCCGTTATTGCCGGAAAGGCGATTTCCGTGCTTCGGGCGGTCACAACGATCATTTTGAGAAGGAACTGATTGAGGCGGATGTCATAAAGTTCGGTTTTGAAACAGCCTGCAAGTTACAGGTACAAAGTGCGGCATTGGACATAGTCCGTCACAGGGAAACGGGAGCGTTGTATATTGTTGAAGTATCCTACTGTTATGGTGTGGATAATGATGAATTTGAGCATGGTTACTGGACAGAGGATGCCGTATGGCATAGTGATCCGTTTAACGGAATAGACTGGATAATCGAAGAAGTAATAGAAGAATATAAATCAAAAAAATAATATGGAAACAAAGATTTGTGTAATCGGTTTAGGTTACGTAGGTTTGCCTTTAGCGCGCCTTTTTTCAACGAAGTACAAGACGGTGGGATTTGATATGAATCCGAATCGTGTGAAAGCATTAATGGACGGTCATGATGCGACATTGGAAGTAAGTGACGAATTACTACAAAGTGCCATTAAGAACGGCTTCACATGTACCGCCAATATAGATGATATCCGCGACTGCAATTTTTATGTAGTTGCCGTTCCTACTCCTGTAGATAATGACAACAAGCCAGATTTGACGCCATTATACGGAGCAAGCGAGACAGTCGGAAAGGTCATTTCAAAAGGCGACATTGTGGTATATGAGTCCACTGTATATCCCGGAGTAACCGAAGACGAATGTATTCCGGTAGTAGAGCGTGTAAGCGGACTGAAATTCAATGTTGATTTCTATGCAGGCTATTCACCGGAACGTATTAATCCGGGTGACAAGCAGCACACCGTGGAGCATATCAAAAAAGTGACATCGGGTTCCACCCCTGAAATCGGGAAAAGAGTCAATGAGATATACTCATCCGTCATAACGGCAGGCACCCATCTTGCCCCGACGATGAAAGTCGCCGAGGCCGCTAAAGTGATTGAAAACAGCCAGCGCGACATCAATATAGCATTTGTGAACGAGCTGAGCAAGATATTCACGAAGATGGGCATAGACACACACGATGTACTGGAAGCGGCTTCTACAAAGTGGAACTTCCTGCCCTTCCAACCCGGTTTGGTCGGCGGACACTGCATAGGTGTGGATCCCTATTACTTAGCCCAATGCGCACAGCGTTACGGTTATAATCCGGAGATTATCCTTGCGGGTCGCCGCATGAATGACGGAATGGGCGAATACGTGGCACAACAAGTCATCAAATTGATGATAAAGAAAGGAATCCAAGTAGTCGGCAGCAAGATATTGATACTTGGTTTCACATTCAAGGAGAACTGTCCCGATGTCCGCAACACGAAGGTAATTGATATTTACAAGGCCTTGAAAGAATACAATCTGGATATAACGGTATATGACCCGTGGGCAAATGCTGCTGTTGCAAAACGCGAATACGGCATAGACATTGTGAATGAATTGCCAGCCGACCAGTATGATACCGCGATATTGGCCGTTGCCCACAGGGAGTTCAAAGACCTGGATGTAACGAAGCTGGTCAAATCACAGCATGTGATATATGATGTAAAGGGATTCCTTGACAGAAAGATAGTTGACGGAAGACTATAAGTCTATGCAAGAACGTCTCCACGAAATAGATATTCTGCGGCCACTAACAGGTATTGATTATATATCGGTACCACTATGGCAGGGAGCAGAAATGCAAGGAATGGATATCGCTCCAGAGGTATTAAACAGGCTGGGATTACTTGCAGTTCTTGAATCGCAGTTCAGCGCAACCTATTATCCTCTACCCAGATTAGATCATGTGGACGAAATGACCAAATATGCCCAGCTATCAACTTATTTACTGAAGTTGAAGGCTCAGGTACTCAAATCTTTTCAGCATAGTCACCTACCATTAACAATCGGTGGTGACCATTCAATAGGATTAGGTTCCGCCGCAGCGACATCCGAAATGTTTAAAAACGCGGGACTGATATGGTTTGATGCACACGGTGACATGAATACAGAAGCGTCATCCATTACAGGTCATATTCACGGTATGCAGGTAGCAGCTTTGATGGGATTATGCAGCAGTGAAATAAATCGTGTGCCAAGCACCTATTTCAAGCCGGAAAATATATTTTGGATCGGATCACGCAGTTTAGATGAAGGAGAAATAAAGCTTATTAATACCAAACATCTCCATATCTATTCGGCAGAACACATACATCAAAACGGAATGAGAGCCGTTATGTCAGAAGTATTGGAACAGATACATAAGCAAGGCATAGAACACATTCACCTGTCAATGGATGTAGATGCCATTGATCCGAAATTATTTCCAGCGACCTCAGTTCCAGAACCGAACGGGCTGACATTTGGTGATTTCGATATATTTGTTCAGTCAATTTCAGGAATTGGAAATCAGATAGAGGCTATAGACTGGGTAGAATATAATCCCACATTAGACAATAATGATTATGAATGCGGGAAGTGGTGTGTCGATTCCATATGCAGGGTATTGAAAACGATAAAAGAACAGGCTTGAATATCAAATCAAACATATCACGAATCAAGAACAATCAAGATGGCAAAGTATTGGCGTCCAACATGGTGTATTTAACCATGTTGCAGATTGCGAGTTACCTATTTCCCCTTATCACTATGCCATATATGGCGCGAGTAATTGGAACAGAGGGATTTGGCAAAATAGCATTTGCAAGTGCCATCATCACCTGGATTCAAACAATTGCAGACTGGGGATTCAATTATACCGCAACACGTGAAGTAGCCAAGAACAGGGACAATCCAGAAATGGTATCCACTATATTCTCGAAGGTACTGTGGGCAAGGTGCTTATTGGCACTATTCAGCCTTTTCGTACTAATTATATTAGTTCTCACCATTCCAAAATTCAAGGAGAACGCATTAATCATCTTTTTCACGTATTTGCTGATTCCCGGGCATATTCTGTATCCCGATTGGTTTTTCCAAGCAATTGAGAAGATGAAGTATATCACGATATTAGGCGTACTATTCCGACTTATATTCACCTTATCGGTTTTCCTATTCATCAAAGAAGCCAGTGATTACATTTATCAGCCGCTATTAGTTTCATTCGGTTATTTATGTTCAGGTTTGGTGTCACTATATTTTATCCTGATAAAATGGAAAGTTCAATTGAAAGCAGTTCCATTAAGGGATATATGGCATGCCATCAAAAGTAGCACCAACATCTTTATCAATAACTTAATGCCTAATTTATATAATAGTTTTTCCGTTATATTATTAGGAATGTTTTGCACTCCCGCACATACGGGATTGTTTGATGCGGGAAAGAAGTTTGTGATATTAAGCAACACCGGTATGTCCGTAATATCACGTACTTTTTTTCCGTTCCTATCAAGAAAGATAGATAAGCACAAATGGTATAGCATATTCAGTTTAAGCATAGCAGCAAGCATAACAATGTTATTAATTGTATTTGCGCCATGGTTGATACGCATTTTTTTCGGTGCCGACTTCATGGATTCCACCAATGTGCTACGAATTGCCTCATTAGCCATTTTCTTCGTTGCAGTTAATGAAGTATATGGAACAAATTATCTTATTGTCAATCGTCACGACCGAACGATGCGAAATATCACCCTATGTTCTTCCCTATTCGGATTCATCATATCGTTTCCGTTAATATACTATTTTCAACACATAGGAGCGGCTCTTGTCTATACATTATCCAGTTTCGTGCTGGCACTATTATCATATATTTATTATCGCAAATTACGCAAACACCTATAGCATATAATGCCAACAGACAGTCAATATAAATGGTTAGATGAAAAGCGTGACGATGTAATATTCAAGTTCGTTGCACTTTTAATCAGTCCTGTATTGGGGATGCTGGCATCATTAGTACGACTAAATAGCCGTTCTTCCTTTATTGCACTATTTATTGCTTTTACGTTTATCGGTCTTACGATGGATGTCCCCGAGGATCGAACTGAAGAAGAGAATTTTGACTCCATAGCTTATCGGGCAGAGTTTGAGAATTTTGCGGACAGTAATTCCCACGATTTCACCACAATGCTATCAGAATATGCAGACATGACCAGCGATACAGATTTTTATTCTAATATAATTTGTTTTGTTGTGTCGCGTTTTAGCAGTAACTACCATGTTTTTTTCATGGTTGTTGCCATACTCTATTCCATTTTTATGCTACTAACCATGCGATATTTGGTAAGAGAGCCGAATTACGGATTATCAATATTATGTCTAATTCTGCTGTTTTTATTTACTCAATGCCAAATACAACAAATAAATATGTATCGTTTTTACACTGCATACTGGATAGCCTTATTAGCGATATTCAAACTTATTCAAGACAATAATCCAAAGTATTGGTTACTACTGATTGTGACTCCAATTGTTCACGGATCATTTTTCATTATCTTTTTGATTTTTGGCATTTATTATATCATTCGCCGCAGTAACAAACTTGCAACGGCATCGGTGATTTTGAGTTTGGCTTTTTCCGTTATTGCGGTAGAAATTTTTTCTTGGGTTATTTTACATTTGCCGGAAAGTCTTGGCGGTCATTACAGTGCCTACCTCAATGAATGGTATATACAACGCATCAATGAAGGCGGAATCGGAAACAAGTGGATGGTAAGACTAATGGAATTAGCAGTCAGGTTGAGTCTGAATATAGTAGTCTTATTCTTTGCATGGCAATATAAAGGGTCAATTGCAAATTCCAAATGCAAAAACATTTATTTTTTCCTAATGGCAGTTATGTCTTTTGTAAACTTCACGTTCATGATTCCGTCAGTCGGAAGCCGATATGTGATGTTTACATTCCCGCTGATTGCATATATCTGGCTGATTTGCTTCGCACCACAAAAAAAGTGGAACTGGTTTATAATTGCATTTAGCAGTATTTATCTATTCTACTTCCTTGTTCTACCATGGAATATCTACCAAGTTCCCTGTTTCAGATATTACACGAAATTATGGAACATGGATGTATTATATGGCAGTCCCGTTTATCTATTTTTCAAATACATTATGCTATAAGTCATGGTTTCAAGTAATAAAAAAAGAATACTGTGCATGATTGATATGCTGGGTGCGGGAGGGGCTCAACGCCAACTTGTGGAGCTTGCAACCAGCTACAAAGAACGCGGATATGAAGTTGCATTCCTTATATATTATAAGGCATTTGACAATTATTATGACCGTGTTTTAGCCAAAGCGAACATTCCAATAATGGATATAAACGAATCCAATTATTTATTGCGTATTATCAAGATGAGGCGGATGATTGTCAAATATGCTCCAGATGTGATAATTGCCTTTTTGGAAGTGCCAGCATTTATAGCAGAAATGGCAAGTATATTGCCGCATAAATGGCGACTAATTGTCGGCGAACGGAGTGCATCCCCCAAGAAACTGACTAACAAACGGTTGCGTTTTTTCTTACATTGTCATCGTTTTGCAGATGCTGTAGTTGCAAATTCTCACGCGAATTTAGAGATAGTCCAGCAAGTGGCACCTGAGCTTGATAAGACAAAGCAACATGTAATATACAATAGTTTGAATCCTGATAATTTCACCATTGAACAAAGCAGTGAGAAACCAACCGACATCAAAAGGATTCTCATTGCCAGTTCGCACCAATACCTCAAGAATCTTGACGGGCTAATCGAGGCTATTCACTTGATGGCGGAATCAGACAGAAAGAAATTACATATTGAGTGGTATGGACACAATAAATTCAGTACATATGACCACTCTTTAGAAGAAGGAAAAAAGAAAATCAGCCGTTACGGATTGAGCGATTATTTTAGTTTCCATGATGCTACACTTGATATATATATTCATATGCGGTCAGCAGATGCAGTAGCTTTATTGAGCAAATATGAAGGATTTCCGAATGCAATATGCGAGGGAATGTTCCTTGCCAAGCCAATTATAGCAACAAAAGTTTCTGACATACCATTGATTCTGAAAGAGGATGACAACGCATTCCTTGCAGATCCTAATTCGCCAGCAAGTATTGCCGCCGCCATAACGAAATTTCTGCATGCATCTTCAGGGCAACTTAATCAAATGGGACAAAATAACCGAAAGAAGGCGCAACTTTTATTTGACAAACAAACAATTCTTGATCAATACGAACAATTATTTTAACATATAGTATGAATCCAAAATATCTTTATTCCCGTTTCTTTCAGATGAAAGATGCCTACATAGGCAAAACAAGTTTTGCAAGAACATGTTCACTTGCAATTGACTGGGTAATTAATGCCATTGTTTATGGTGCATCTATCAGTGACTATTTCGGCTACGGATTCTACAAGCTCAAGCATATCGGGAAACAGGAGTATATTACTTATCGCCGATACCACAAAATCATGAAAAAAGCCAACAATCAGGATGATATTGATATATGTCGTAGTAAAATCCATTTCAACAATTACTTCTCTGATTTATTAGGAAGAGAATGGTTAGACACTAAAAAAGCCTCTCCAAAAGATATACAAAATTTTGCGGAGCGACATTCATATTTTTTTCTAAAAGAAATACTCTCTTTCCGCGGAATCGGCGTGCAACGAATTGAATCCAAAGGATTGGATATACCGTCATTCCTTGCCAAGTGCAATTCAGACCCCAAAGCACACTATATTATTGAGGAACCGCTCAAAGAGATCGAAAACATTCAGGAATTTCACCCATGGTCAATTAATACCATTCGCATTGTAACTCTATATGACACAAAAAACGATAGTGTCCACTTTATGAATGCGAGGCTTCGGATGGGGAATAACAAAAACAACGTAGATAATTTTCACTTCGATGGAATCGGTGCCAATATTGATGTAGAAACAGGAATTATCAACGGCGTCGGCTATGACACGCACAATAATACTTACCTTAAACATCCATTAACCGGCAAACAGATTATCGGATTTCAAATTCCATTTTGGGAAGAATGTAAAGAATTTATTGAAAAAGCGGCAAGGCGGATGCCAACAGTACGATATGTCGGTTGGGATTTGGTGGTCAAGCCAGATGGCTCCATGTGCCTGATTGAGGCAAATGACAATGCTGATCATGATTTTCAACAATTGCATAATAAAGGGCTTTGGAAAGAATATCTACAAATTATAAAAAATTTTTGAAATAAATGTATATACTAATCATCTCACGAGGTGTTCCTTCACCGCAAGACCCACAATGGGGATGCTTTGAAAAAGATCAGGCAGAAGCATTAGCATCACTTGGTCATAAAGTTGTTGTAGCCTCTGTGGATAGTCGGTTCCGCATGAGATGGAGACATATCGGGATAACGCATTTTCATATTAATAATGTTGATTATTATGATTCGTTTTGGATTCCAGGAAAAATCACAAATTTAGGGGGGCGTTTTTTCAATTGGAAAATTAAAGAACTGCAATTCCGCCGAATATACTCAATGGTCAAAGAGAAATATGGAAAACCAGATATTATATGCGGTCACTTTTCATTTTGCACATATCTTGCGGTAAATGTTGCACAAGAAGAACACATACCATTAGTCGGTATTGAACATAATGGTATCTTTAATGAAAAGAAATTGTCTCCATGGACAGAGTATTCGTCTAAGATAGCATATCAACATACAGATGCAATAATTACAGTATCAAGGAATCTAAAAGAACGATTATATTATCATTTACACAAAGATTCCATTGTAATTAACAACATGTTCGGACTTGAATTTTTTCACGATAAAATTCCCCAACGCAATAATAAATCGGTTAAATTTATTGCGGTTGGCACGCTTGGAAGGGTAAAAGGATATGATTTGCTAATTGAGGCTTTTAGCCGTATTAAACATTCAAAATCGACATGGTCTCTTGATATAATCGGAAGCGGAGCAATTTATCCAGAATTACAATTACAAATAGAACAATTGGAATTGCAAGATAATATTCATCTATTAGGAAGAAAAAACAAAGCATATATATCATCTGCCCTATTGAACGCCTCTGCTTTTGTCATGCCTTCAAGATATGAGAATTTTTCCGTCGCTTTATTAGAAGCATTAGCAAGCGGATTGCCATGTATAGTCTCTGATTGTGGAGGAGCGAGAGATTGTATCAATGAAAAGAACGGTGTAATTATTCCCATAGAGGACATTGATGCTTTAGCTCACGCTTTAGAAAACATGATTGAAAATATAGACAAATACAATAATATTGCTATTGCAGAAGATTGTAAAAACAGGTTTTCACCGAATACAATTGCAAAACAACTAACAGAAGTATTTCAAGACACCATTAACAAATACGACTATGAACATTAATTCACTTATTGACAAATGCTTATACAAATTAAGCCTTATACGTCACCATTGGGGTTTTTATTTTTCACAACGCCGATTACTAAAATACGGAAACACTCCTCGTTTGACAAAAACAGAAAAAAAAGAATTACAGAACACATGGGATGCTATCACATTTCGGCATATTGATTACATTTGGTATCGCATATATAAAAGGGAACGTGGTTTTTCGCCTTTTTTCTTAGGTGAGATGCAAGTTTGGTACATGTTAGAAAAACTTAATCCTTATGATCAAGTCGTCAGTTTACAAAACAAAGCATTATGTGATGTTTATTTTCCTCAGATTCCATATCCGAGAACAATAATACGGTGTATTAATGGTACTCTATATAGTCGTGAAATGCACATGATTACCATTAACGACGCATTAACACTTATTCACGAAGTAGATAGTTTTATTATTAAGCCATCCATTGAAACACTCCAAGGAAAAGGTGTAAAAAAAATAAATTCTGCCAGTATAAATAATATCGAAGAACTAAAAACTCTTTTTCATTCGATCGGACAGGATTTCATTCTTCAACATGTTATAAAACAACATCCTGACATTGCGAAACTTAATCCCACCTCCTTAAATACATGTCGTATTACATCAATACTATTAAACGACCAATTCCAAACATCCACAAATATAAAAATCGGAAAACTTAACAGCATAAAAGACAATTGGAATAGTAGTTATTTTATTAATGTTGATAAAAACGGATACTTTTCAGAATTCGGATATGATTATTATTTAAACCGAGTATATCAAACAGACAATGGGTTTACGTTCAAAGGATTAAAAATACCATTTTATGATAAAATGCTGGAATTCGTTGAGCGGACACATCGCTCATTATTTCCACAATGCGGTGTCATAGGTTGGGATATAACAATAGATGAAAACAATGAAATCAGTGTCATCGAACTCAATTTAACTTGTCCGGGAATAGCTGTTGAACAATTAGTATCCGGTGATTTTTTAAGACCTCTTGCAAAAGATATAAATAACGCTATGAAACTTCGCAATTACCACACCTATAGAAAACATATTCTATGAATTGGGATAAATTGGCAATTAAAACAAACTTCAATTTGAAGTGAATGATGTCGATGGATTAGTAAATGCTTAACATACGGTAACATACGGGACGATAGAATAAGAAAAAAATCATAATTATTTGCACATATCATTTATTTTTTGTAACTTTGCGCGATTTTAAGCAAAAACAGGATGAAACAGCTTATTATTATAGGAGCCGGAGGAATGGGGCGTACATTTTATGATATGGCGCGTGAAAGCATTGGATTCCGTACAGAATATGAGGTAAAAGGCTTTATCGATGATAATCTGTCTGCACTGGATGGATTTGAGAATTACCCTCCTATGTTAGGTACAATAAGCGAATACGAGCCAAAGGATAATGAGGTCTTTGTCTGCTCAATTGGCGGAGGCGCGCGTCGCAAATGTATGGAAGATATTATCGCCAAAGGCGGGCAATTTCTGACAATGATTCATAAAACTGCCCGAATCGGGACAAATGTTGAGATTGGCAATGGAACCGTTATAGGTGCATACACTACCATTGGAGCAGACGCCCGAGTAGGTCGTTGCAATCTGATTCAGTCCTATACTGTGGTTGGACATGACAGCCGAATCGGCGATTGGAACAGAATTGACACCCATGTGACATTGGTGGGCGGGACGATTGTAGAAGACGAAACGGATATACATACAAGTGCCATGATCAGCCACAATGTAACAGTTGAGAGCAATTCACGCGTGGCAGCATGCAGTTTTGTTATCCGTCGCGTCAAAAGCGGAACTACTGTAATGGGCAATCCTGCCAAACGACTGATATAGTTGATAGTTGAAATTATTTTTACAGATATGGATATTAGAGAATTTATTCAGCATTTTGCTGAACAGTTTGACGAACTGAATACCGAATTGGCACCAGAAACGAATTTCCGCCAACTCGAGGAATGGAGTTCATTGGT
>CAJOKE010000025.1 GCA_905235225.1 Paludibacteraceae bacterium | reverse complement strand
TCCGGGCAAGCACGCTTTGGACGATATTGCCGTCATGGAAATCGCTTCTACGCAAGCCCGCTTTAGCCGCTTTATCCTCCCCGACCAGTACTTCACGCCTTCCTATTGCATCCTGATTGTCAAAGGAGGCTCGCTCCATATAAACATCAATAATACGAACTACGAGCTGACCGCCAACCAAGGTTGCCTTATTACGCCCGAACTGCTGATTCAGAAACCGCAGAGTCTGGAAAATTATGTGGAAATGTTGGTTTTGTCTGCTTCGCGGGAGTTTATACAGGAGCTGAATCTGGAGTTCCCGCTTGCTGCGACCGCGTTTATCTACGTCCATCCGGTGTGGAATATCAGCCCGAAAAGAATGGAACGCTTGGAGCAGTATTTCCATCTGATGCGCGAAGTGTTCAACGACAAAGACCGCAAAGCGGCTATTCATCTGGTGCGTTCGTTCTTCTATTATCTGGCGGGACCCGAATTGAACCATTTCCCGCAACAGGATCTTTCCACCATGTCGCGCAACGAAGAGATCACAGGACGTTTCATGCACCTGGTGGACGAGCATTGCGAGCGACACCACAACCTCGACTGGTACGCCGACCAACTGTGCCTCTCCACACGTTATGTCGCCAACACGGTTAAAGAGACTGTAGGAATGACCGCCAGTTCCTGTATCGAGCGCGCTATCACCCAACGGGCGCAAACACTCCTCTATACCACTACCCTATCTGTTCAGGAAATAGCCGACCAACTCGGTTTCCAGAACCAATCCCATTACGGGACCTTCTTCAAACGCCAAACCGGCTGTTCGCCGAAGAATTTCCGCAAACATTGAACAGCGCACACCAACGATGTTCGCAAGAGACTAATTTTTATTCAAGACCCGAGCTATTTCGTTAGAAGTAAATCCCCGTTGAAGAAGGAAACGGAAGATGGAATCGGTGTAATCCACCGGATTGCCTATCAACGTTTTGCGTTTGGTTTCCAGCAGATGGGAAAGAACACGAAAATACTCGATTTCATCAATAGAATCAATAGCCACTCTGATAGCCGCAGCGGGCAGATGCTTTGCCCGAAGCATGTATTCCATTTTGACACGCCCCCACCCTTGAAAAATCAGTTTATCATGAACGAAAGCAGCGCAGTAGCGTTCATCAGATAAAAAGTTAGCAGAATAGAGGAAATCGACGATTTCATCGGCAGTAGCAGCGGTACAATTCCACTGTTTCAATTTAGTGCGTACATCCGCCTCACATCGTTCAGCCGCAGCACAATATGCCTCTGCCTTAAACTTTAATTCTGCCGGCGACCATTCTTTGTTTGCCATACATATCATTATAAATGCCGATTCCTGTATATCCATAGTCGCGCAAGAGCTGAGCGACTTCAGTAGCGAAACGGCTATTGGTTTCAAAGAAAAGAAAATCCACAGCTTTCAAAGAAGCAATACGCCGATAGAACCGCAGAGGATCATGATCCGGCACAAAGAGTGCAGAATCAGGTTCATAGTCCAAAACATTCGATTCCATCGATACTTTTTCACTTTCGGTAATATAAGGCGGATTAGAGACGATTATATCAAAATGCCCGATTTCATCGGAAAGTATATCAGCGTGGATGAAATCAATATCAAGGTTGTTTCGTCGGGCGTTTTGCGCCGCAACGGCTAAAGCGGATTCCGATAAATCAAGCGCAGTAATCTGCCAGTTAGGGCGGCGTGCTTTGAGAGCCAATGCGATTGCGCCGGATCCTGTTCCGATATCCAAGACAGAATAAGTGCCTGTTTGGGGCATAGTATTCAGTACCAGACTGACCAACTCAGCAGTTTCAGGACGCGGAATGAGGGTGTCCTGATTGAGAGTCAAATCAAGTCCGAACCACAAAGTGTGCGCAAAAATATACTGAATAGGCTCTTTTTTCCGTAATCTTGCCAAAATTATTTCGATATTCGAAATATTTTGTTTATCTTTGCACGCCGAAATGGCGGCGCGTGACAAACCGGTCGATTCTTCCACAATCCAATAAGCCAATTCAAGGGCTTCATCCGGTGGATAGAAACCATTCAATTCAGACTGAATATAAGCAATCGTCGGATTCATGGCGCAAAATTACAAAAAAATGTTGGAATACACAAAATATATTTCACGGTGTTTGCAACTTGCCCGTTTAGGAGAGTATTATGTAGCTCCCAATCCGATGGTAGGTGCAGTGCTAGTGTATGGTGAGGGTTCTGAAGAGCGAATCATCGGTGAGGGTTGGCATCGCCGGTATGGCGGACCCCACGCAGAAGTCAATTGTTTTGCGTCCGTAAAGGAAGCGGATACACCGTTAATTTCCGAAAGCACGCTGTTTGTAAGTCTGGAACCGTGTTCGCATTTTGGCAAGACTCCCCCGTGTGCAGATCTGATTATCCGCAAGCAGGTAAAGAAATGCGTGGTGGGCATGCTTGATCCGAATCCCCAAGTAGCGGGACAAGGTGTAGCGCGGCTGCGTGAACATGGCATAGAAGTTGTAACGGGGATAATGGAACCGGAGTGTCGCGAACTGAACAAGCGTTTTCTGTGTTTACATGAGAAAGAACGTCCCCATGTCATATTGAAATGGGCGCAGACGGCAGACGGTTTTCTCGACAAGAAACGTTCGATTTCACCGGGCGAAATCCGTCCAAATGAAGGTCCGCTGGTCATATCAACACCCCTGACCAAGTGTCTGGTACACAAGATGCGTGCAGAGAACATGAGCATACTGGTTGGCAGCAACACGGCATTATTAGATAATCCGAAATTGACAATAAGCCGCTGGGCGGGACGCAATCCAATACGTATATTATTGGACAGGCACCATATTGTTCCATCCGACAGCCGCATCTTCTCAGACGAAGCACCAACCATAGTATATAGCGAAAATACCGATTGGGAATATGTTTTGAGCGACCTTGCACACCGAGGTGTCCACAGCGTGTTGGTAGAAGGCGGTTCAAAAGTGCTGAATAGCATTATCAGCAGCGGTATATACGACGAAGTACATGTAGAACGAGGAACGATGCGCATAGGAGAAGGCGTTCCGGCACCAAAGATATGAATATGAGATACGCAAAAATAGCAGCCATTGCGGCATTAAGCATTATGTTAGGCAGTTGCACCCTGCTCAATCGCAAGCACCATGCCGGTGCCGCCGCAGAAGTAAACGGTCAATTCCTTGACTATGCGGAATTAGACGCAGTCACGAAAGGTTTAACCGGCGAGGACAGTATTGCAGCCGCGGAAGCATTTATCCGCCAATGGGCAACAGAGATTCTGATGTATGACAAGGCACGCAACCGTGGCACAGACAAGGCGTTAGAAGCATTGGTTGATGACTACCGGCGCAGTTTGTATGTCCATGCGTATGAGCAACATCTGCTGCAACGCATGCCCAAGTCCGTACCGGCGGATTTAGTGGATTCATTTTATAATGAACACCTTAACCGATATGTATTAAAAGACGGTTTGGTAAAGGGATTGCTGCTGATAGTCCCGAACGGTGCGCCGGATTTGGACAAACTAAAGAAATACATGCATGAGCCGAATGACGAAAACATTGAGAACATAGAGAAATACGCATACCGCTATGCCAACGGCTATGAATTGTTTACAGAAGAATGGAAATCCACCAATCAGTTATTGCTGTGGCTTCCATTAGGTAAAAACGATTTATCGAAGCTGCTCAAACAAAACCGGCAAATCGTATTATCCGACAGTATCTCGACCTATGTTCTGCAAATAACGGATATGCGCCAAGTCGGCGAACCAATGCCGCTTGAATATGCCCAAAAAGACATTGAACCTATATTGCTACGCGAGCGAACGAACGCCTTCCTAAAGGAAGAACGCCAGAAAATATACGATGATGCCATTCGATTCAAAAAAGTAAGATTGTATGAAAACCGTTAAATTATGCGTTATAGGCCTGTTGCTGAGTATGTCAGCATTGGCAGACAATATCATTGACGAGGTAATATGGATAGTTGGTGATGAAGCCATTTTGCGCAGCGAAGTGGAGGAAGAACGTATGCGTGCGCAATATGAGGGTCAACAGATTACGGGTGATCCCTACTGCTATATCCCTGAGCAGATTGCGATTCAGAAATTGTTTTTACACCAAGCCGAGTTGGACTCCATCGAGGTGAGCGAGTCATCAGTCAGCCACCAAGTTGATATGCGTATGGATTATTACATATCACAGATCGGTTCCAAGGAAAAGATGGAAGAATATTTCCGCAAAACCGCCAGCGAGATACGCGAGGAGATGATGGGCAATATCCGCAATCAGATGATAATCCAACAAATGCAGTCCAAGCTGACGGAGAACATCAAGCCAACTCCCGCAGAAATCCGCCGTTTCTATGCAACTTTACCCGGTGACTCCATTCCTGTCATACCTGCACAGGTAGAAGTACAGATTTTGAGTTTTGAACCGATTGTCCCTCCCGAAGAGACGGAACGTGTCAAGAGCCAATTGCGCGAATTCACCGATCGTGTGATGAGCGGTAAGACCGATTTCGGTATGTTGGCCCGACTCTATTCGGAAGATACGGAAAGTGCCAAACGCGGCGGCGAACTTGGTTTTGTCGGGAAAGGTCAGTTAGTGACCGAATTTGCGGATGTGGCGTTCAATCTGAATGATCCGAAGCGGGTGTCCCGTATCGTTCAGACGGAATACGGTTATCATATCATCCAGCTGATAGAGAAGAAGGGGGACCGTATCAACTGCCGCCACATATTGCTCCGACCGCGCATATCCGCCACGGACAAGATCAAATCATTAGAAAAATTAGATTCCATACGCACCCTTATCCAAGATAGTGCTTCGCTGAGTTTCGAACAGGCCGTAATCAAATTCTCCCAAGACAAGAACACAGCTCTTAATGCGGGTTTGATGACGAATATGAACACAGGAAGCAGCAAGTTTGAGTTCCAAGATCTTCCCCCTGAGGTAGCCAAGCAAATATACACGATGAAGGAAGGAGAAATATCCCAACCGTTTATCATGATGGATCCGCTGAAAAACAAAGAGGTGTGCGCGATTGTGAAACTTAAGACCAAGACTGATGTTCACAAAGCAAACCTGATTGATGATTTCCAAGTAATAAAAAGCTTATTGGAACAACGTCTGGCAAGCGAACATATCCACAACTGGATATTAAAGAAACAAAAAGACACGTATATTCATATAGACGACAATTGGAAAGGCTGTGATTTTGAATATCCCGGGTGGATACATGATTAGTTGAAATTGAACTTGAAAAGGATTGTAAACATATTGCTGACCGTTGTGCTTGCATGTATGGTGCAAGGACAAGATATGGTATATCTGGTACATTCGAACACACTTAGTTTTGATGAGGCGCGGTTACCGGATGCACAGATTTTGCGCGGTAACGTGATTTTTCGTCATGATTCGGCACTAATGTATTGTGATTCCGCCTATTTTTTTGACAAAGCGAACTCGCTACACGCCTTCAGCCATGTTCGTTTTGTACAAGGAGACACCTTATTCGGTTATGGTGACGCATTATACTATGACGGTAATACGAAGAAAGCCCGAATACGCCGAAATGTCAAGTTAGTGCATTTCTCCACGGTGCTAACCACAGACAGTCTGAACTATGACCGTCAGCAGAATCTCGCGTACTACTTTACGGGCGGTAAGATTAAAGACAGTCTCAATACGCTAACATCAGTATGGGGACAATATCATCCCCCCACCCACCAAGCAGTGTTCCGCAATACCGTCCAACTTGAAAACGATCGGTTTACGCTTGCTTCGGACACATTAAAATACAATACCGAATCCCACATAGCCGACATTGTCGGTCCGACGGAGATTGTATATGAACAAGAGACCACCATACTATCCACACTGGGGCAATACAATACCGAAAACGAGCAATCCACCCTATACCACCGTTCACAGGTTATACATGATGACGGCAAAAGTATGACCGGCGACACGATATTCTATGACAAGCAGAACGGTTATGGTCGTGTATGGGGAAATATGGAAATGAAGGATACTGTTCAGAAAGCAACTCTTTACGGCAATTACGGAGAACTATATGAAAAGGACAGCCGCGGTTTTGCGACAGACTCTGCCCTCATGGTAGATTGGTCGGAAGAAGATTACAGCTACATGCACGCAGACACCCTTTTCACCGAGGATATCCACTATTTATATCCGGATTCATCGGGAATAGATACGACATATAAGCAAATCCGCGCGCATTATAATGTACGGTTATACCGGACAGACATGCAAATGGTATGTGACTCCGCAGTATATAACTCCCGCGATTCCATTATGGAACTATACAATGAGCCGGTATGTTGGAATGAGAACAATCAGATTTCCGCCGATTTCATCGAGATATTCATGAAAGACGGTGTAGTAGATCATGCCCATGGTGTCGGTGCAGCCTTAGTTGTCAAACAAGAAACGACGAAATACTTTGACCAATTAAGCGGCAAGGAAATGACCGCTTTCATCCAAGACAGTGAATTGACGAAAGTGGATGTAAGCGGTAATGCGGAAACTATATTTTACCCCCATGAAGAAGGCGGTGATTTCATCGGAATGAACCGCACCCAATCCAGTTTTGTGCAGATATTTTTTCAGGACGAGCAGGTGGATCATGTTCTATTTACAACAGAAACGACCGGGACACTATATCCACTAAACCAGATACCGTCCGGTCAGGACAAACTGAACACATTCTTTTGGGCGACCACAGAACGTCCGTTGAAACCCGGCGATGTATTTGACCGTCCTGAACGCACGCCGAGACCGACAAGCGCGCCGATAAGTGCAAGTGCAGAAAACGATGATTCCAACCCTACTTCCGCCCAAAAGGATGAGAACAAAACCAATAAATCAACCATCAACAGGCAGTCAGGAAATATAAACAAGCGTAAAATGAAATGAATATGAAAATAAGAACAATGATTTTAGCGGCACTAACGGTTATAACATCATTAGTGTATGCCCAAGAAGGCACATCAGCCATCGGTTTACAATTCGGATTTGCACAAACAGACTACCGTCTCAACAGTTGGGAAGTGAAAGCCGACCCGACGGTGCTGACTAACCATCCGTTGAACGGTGTCAAATTAGGTATTGTATGGGATGCCACTATTATCAAAGGATTTGGTTCAATGATAGGTATCAACTATACATTCGGCACCTACAGCAGTCGTTGGAAATCAGTGAATGACGATATGCTATACCCGCAAGAGAAAGAACGTAACAACTACCATCAGGGTGAGATATTCGTGGACTGGCAATACAAGTTTGAGATAGCCGGTAACACCTATGTAATTGTATATACGGGTCCAACGATTCAATGCCAATTAGCATTGACCAACACCACTTACACGCGAACGGCAGATGAAGAAAAGCAAGTCAAGATCAGCCGTTTTGATTATGGTGACGATGCAATGCACCAGGACTACAAGCGTCTGAATGTTACATGGGGAGTAGGTGTAGGTTTCCAATACGACCGTTTCTACATTCGCGGCGGATATGATTTTGGTCTTATCAATCCATACAAGATCAACGATTTTGCCGAAGTATTCGGTCCAATATATGGTGACAACCACGATAGCGGACGCCACACCCGCGGCCGCATTGACCAATGGCAAATCAAGTTAGGCTTTTATTTCGCCCAATTCGGTAAATGATTCCCCGCGAAACCATAGACAGAGTATTTGCCGCCGCCAAGATAGAAGAGGTAGTCGGTGATTACGTCTCGCTCAAACGTCGAGGTGCCAACCTGATCGGTTTATGTCCATTCCACAACGAGAAGACAGGTTCGTTCACAGTAAGTCCGAGTAAAGGTATCTTCAAATGTTTCGGTTGCGGCAAGTCGGGTCATGCCGTTGGTTTTGTGATGGAGATAGAGCAATGCGGTTTTGCCGATGCGGTGAAACAAATTGCCAAAAAATACCATATAGAAGTTGAAGAACGCGAACTGACACCCGAGGAACAACAACGTCAAGATGACCGAGAATCCATGTTTGTAGTAAATGACTATGCCAATACATGGTTTCAAGACCAATTATGGAATACGGCAGAAGGGAAAGCAATCGGTCTGAGTTACTTTATGCAACGCGGGTTACGGGAAGATACAATCAAGCGTTTTCAGCTCGGCTATTCGCCCGAACGCGGTAATCCACTGTCAAAAGCACTAAAAGACAAAGGATTTGTTGAGAAATACCTGATAAACGATACAGAAACAAAAGTCGGTACCGGTATAATCGGCAAGTCGGAAGACGGACGGCTATATGACCGTTTCCGTGACCGTGTAATCTTCCCCATTCTATCCGTATCGGGCAAGACGGTAGGTTTCGCCGGTCGTATATTAAAGAAGAAAGACAATGTGGGGAAATACGTGAATTCCCCCGAATCGCTGATATACTCCAAGACCAATGAGTTGTACGGTATATTCTTTGCCAAGCAAGCAATAGCCCGAGAAGATTTATGTTATTTGGTAGAGGGTCAGATGGATCTTATATCCATGTACCAAGCAGGTATAGAGAATGTTGTTGCAAGCGGCGGAACGGCATTAACCAAACCACAGATCCGGCTGATACGGCGGTTTACGTCCAATATTACCATTTTGTATGACGGTGATGCGGCAGGTATTCATGCCGCGTTGCGTGGAATAGACATGTTTCTTGAGGAAGGATTTAACGTAAAGGTTGTGTTGCTGCCCGAAGGAGAGGATCCAGATTCCTATGCGAACAGTCACAATGCGTCCGATTTCATCGAATATATCAAGCAAAATCAAACTGATTTCATACGGTTTAAAGGTCAATTACTAAGTGAGGAAGCGGGATTAGACCCTCAAAAACGTGCCAACCTCATAAAAGATGTAGTAGATTCAATCGCGCAGATTCCAGATCCGATTACCCGTCAAGTCTATATAAAAGACAGCGCAGACCGTCTGCATATACAGGAACAATTATTGATGCGTGAAGTCACACGTTTGCGCCGTGACAAGGCAATAGAACAACGCAAACAACAGGAAATAGAAGAACACCAGCGCGAGCTTGCTGATGCTGCACAAGCCGTTGCAGCGGATACCCCATCTGCAGACAGCAAGTCCAATCCAACCATCAATCCGACTTCATCCAACAAAAAAGCGACTATGCTGGATGAGAATTTCCAGAACCTATTACAACTCGTTATCCGATATGGTGAACGCCCATTGTACCAGTTACAAGACGGTTCGTTTATCAGTGTCGGCACATACATTATCGCCCAACTACAGGCAGACTGTATTGATGCACCGAATGCCCTGTATCAAAAGATATTAGATGAATTTATGTCTCATTGCAATGAAAGCGGATTTACGGCGGAGAACTTTTTCAAGTTCCATTCAGATCCGGCAATCAGCCAACTTGCCGTAAATTTAATCGCCGACAAATACCAACTGAGCCGGATATTCAGCCGACAAAGCATATCGGACAATGTGGTACAGAAAGTCAATGTCAAATCGGACGGGGAGCAATTAACCGAATTAGTGCCACAACTGCTATTGGAACTTAAATACACGATTGTCAATATGCGTATTGACAAGATGAATGAAATGATCAAAGAGGCGCAGGAAAATGACAATTGGGAACTTCTGCGTGAGTTACTGAGTGGCCAGCCCGCTTTGTTAGATATTAAGAATCAGATCAGCAAACAATTAGGAAACCGAATCATAACACTCTGATACTATGTTATTTGACGCTATTGTATATGGACCTATACACTCCCGCCGACTGGGAATATCGTTAGGTATCAACTTGATGCCAACCAATGCCAAGCTCTGTACATTTGACTGCGTATATTGCGAGTGCGGTTTTAATCACCCGGTATCACATCCACAGTTGCCAAGCCGCAAAGAAGTGGCAGCAGCATTGGAATCAGTGCTACAAGCAGAAACCAATACGCCGGATGTCATCACGTTCAGTGGAAACGGAGAACCCACCTTGCACCCAGAATTTGAAGGGATAATTGCAGATACGTGTATGCTACGTGATCGCTATTGTCCTCAAGCCAAAGTCAGCGTGTTGAGTAATTCCACCCAACTTGCACGCCCTGATGTATTACGGTCACTGCAACGATGTGATAACCGCATTCTGAAATTGGACTCGGCAATTGACCGAACGATGCGATTGATTGACCGTCCGGTAAACGCCTCTCTTACCGTACGCCAAATAATAGATTACCTTGCCCAGTTCAAGGGTGATTTCACGTTGCAGACCTGCTTTTTAAGAGGAGAAGTCCCGGATGGTCAATCCACAGCCATCATAGATAATACGACGGAAGAAGAAGTACAGGCATGGTATAAGGCGGTAGAGGAACTGCGTCCGAAAAATATCATGATATATGTCATAGACCGCGCTACGCCGGTGAAGACGCTGGAAAAAATCAGCCGCGACCAAATGGAAGCAATTGCCGCTCCGTTGCGAGAGAAAGGGTACCAAATCAGTATCAGTGCATGAGAGTACTAATTGCACCACTAAATTGGGGACTGGGTCATGCCACACGCTGTATCCCGATAGTGCGCCGCTATATTGAATCCGGTGCCGAAGTATGGTTAGGCGGAAGCGGTGCGTCCCTAAGGTTGCTACACGATTATTTTCCACAACTGACAACTGTAGAATTAGCCCCATTAGATATCCGATACAGTAGTGGAAACAGTCAAGTTTTCGCGATGCTGCGTGCAGTACCGAAGTTATTACATTTTACGCAATGCAACCATCGGAAAATCAAACAACTACTTCGCTCCACTACCTTTGATTTAATCATTTCAGACAATTGCTTCGGTGTATATACAAGTAGTTGCGACTGCATATATATCACGCACCAACTCCACATCTGTCTGCCCAAGCCATGGCGTTGGTTAGAGGCACTTGCATCCAAATGCCATAGTCAGCTATACAAGCACTATAAAGAGATATGGGTGCCCGATTATGCCGGAACACCCAATCTGTCAGGTTTGTTGGGACACCCCGAACATATTGACAGTCGCGTTAAATACATCGGACCATTATCACGATTTGACAACTATTCCCCATCTAAAACAGAACTATTTCCTTCAGGTTATGATGTCATTGCCGTTCTCTCCGGTCCAGAGCCGCAGCGTACCTTATTTGAGCAGCAAATTATGTCACAATATATCGGTGGCAGCGACCAAATCCTGATTATACGAGGTTTAACAGACGCACCACAAACAACAATCAGACATCACAACATTACGCTTGTTTCATCAATCAAGCAGTTTGGTTTACTCAAGCAAACCAATAAGGGCAGGAATGAGCAAGGGTATATCCCGCGGCTAATAGTCAGGAGCGGTTATTCGACCATAATGGATTTACATATCCTTGGATTACGAATGAACCAAGACCTGTTTGCGATGACAAAATTTATTCCCACCCCGGGTCAACCGGAGCAGGAATATCTTGCCAACTATCACACCCGTTACACAGATTAAAAACCGTATTGTGACGTACTGAATGCGAACGAGATGCGAACGTAAAGAGCTATTAAAATTATATCAAAATTATACAAAGATTTTGATTGGACATTACTGAATTTTGACGTTTTTACGCATAGATTCCCGAATCAATTTCCTCAATTCAGCCGTTTGAGTATCGACTTTGTTATGGAAGAGCGGTCTGAAATCCTGTGCATACACACACTTTGCGGGTTTGATCTTGAGGTCATCCAATGTCCCTTTGATATCAACACCAATATAAAGAGGAGACAGTAAATTGACATGGTAGTTGAATGACATATCAAGATTATGTCTTCCGCCGACCGCCGCCATATAATTATCAATGCTGACACAGAAAGGATAGACATCAATTTCCTTTTTATACAGCGTCAATTCAGCAGAAATACTATCCACTTTGTTTTCGGTTTTTTTCTTGAACATTAGGATTTTACTGATTTTGTCAAACGTCTCGGAATCCAAAACGACAAGGTCCTTACCAAACAAGGAGCAAGCCCCTCTGATTGTAGAAGGTTTGATTTCGTAATTCTGGTTAAGATATGTCTCAGCAGCAAGGTGGAACTCGGCGTTACCTTTGAAAGATTTGAGCATGGGCACCATAGTATCGAGTTGCGGAATCATTCCAATCAAAGCCGCTATATCGACATCCAGCATATGGTAATCCAATCCCAAATAAATATGGTTTCGCCGCGGTGTCCGGTACATAGCAGTGAGTTGCAGTTTGGCAGCATTGCAGACGAAACCCATTTCTTCGAGGACAAGGGTATTGTTTCTCACATAGACTTTACCGCCAAGATTGTATGCTGTTTCATTAAATACAACCGCTTCTTTAATATGTGTATTCAGAACCAAATCAACCATTTGCGGCACAAGGAACGGTCCGTCCTGTTTTGCCGAATCGGGTTGTGCTTCCTGTTGTTCAGCCGCAGCGAGTGCCATTGAATCGGGTACCTCTTCACTACCTGATTCCGCGGAGAACAACTCCATGAGCTGGTTAACATCCGTATGGTTAGATACAAAATCCAACTCGCCGACCAAGGTATCACGCTTCTGAAGCCACCTGCTGATATTTCTCACTTCGCCGGTCAAAGAGAAATCAGAATTGCCCAATTTGATTTCGGATGTAGCAATTTTGAAGTCGTGGTTCGAATAATCGAATGTCATTTGCGGAATAGAGACATGCTGTGGGAACTCGACCCAATCGACTTCGGCCTTGTGCATATCGAAGTGCAACTGCGGATTCCATTTCAAGAGGAAGTTAGAACCACGGGGGTTATATCTTGCCTTCGCCGAAATAACAAACTGCTTGGTATCAAGTTTAATATCCTCATCAGCATTTGCTGTGAAAGCATCGGATTTAATGGAAGCACTCAGATTCGGCGTTGAACGCAGTCTGTTACCTCCGGTCAATTTAGCCTGCAGTTCGGACTTCCGCAGATGTGCCTTAATGTTGTTATACTTGCAACGCAGGTCATCAAAAGCGAGTTGTGCATTGAAAATCGGAACGCGGGTAGTATCCTTAGTGTCAAACTCGGTGTAAGCAGCGATATGCGGCGATGCGATGTTAGCACTGATAGAATCCATATCGACAACGAGTTTGTGCGGTGACTTCAATTCGACATTAGCATAGAGGACGGGCATAGTCTTCATCACATTTCCCAATTCGATGTGCATATCGGTAAGCCCGAGAAGGACATTTCCAATGCCCGGATCTGCAAAATCAAGACTGCTGAAACTGAAAGTAGCATCGAGCCAATTCAATTTTTTCCATGACGGTTTGGTGTTCGGAATAGTGAATGCCAATGTCGTTTCAGGCAACTTGACGGTCATACTGTCCATCACGACATTCAAGCCGCTCATATCCAAATTACCGGTGAATAGCCCTTTTTCCAATGCCATTTGTGTCAGATCGGACAATTTGATTTTGGCGGAAATATCACCTTTTGCGCGTCCGTCCGCTTTGAGATTATCAGGCATGAAGTACGCGAAGTCCGGCAAATTGGCATCCACATTCAGTTTGAGGTCAAGCCCCATGTCGCCCAAGAGGTCGGATACCAACCCGTGTGCGGCAATGCGGGAGTTTTTAGTTTTAGCCGAAAGGCGATTAAGCGTAGCATTGGACTGACATCCCTTATTCAAGTTGATATGGGCTTTTGCATCCGCCTTTAAGTCAGTAATGGTGTAAGGCAGAGGACTATATTGAGCCGTTGCATCGCTGATATTAACCGTTGCATCCACCAAGGGCATTTTCGCTTCGGCATACTCGCCATAGACATGCGCCTCGGCACTGACAATACCGGCAATATCAATCTCATCGGGAACGAGGTTGGCAAACTTTTCGGGTAATTGTTCCAAAACCTGTGTGACAGACCAATCGTTGAATCGGGCATTGACATCCATAGTAATGGTTTCGGCGATGGCAGCCTTGCCGGTCATCGTCAGTTTCAGTCCGTTCCAGTCCAACATAAAATCATCAATATCAGCACTTATATTGAGCAGACTATCCACAGAAGCCAAAGCGGAAACATTCAGCATCAAATTGCGAAAATCAAGGCTGTCTTTGACATCGACAAAACTCAACTGGCGTGCATTTAATGTCAAACGATGAAGACGCACATCAAACGGCAAGACGGTAGCCGTCGTATCCTCTGTAGTATCTTTAGGCAGATTCAGGATGTCAAAATTAGTTTCTCCTTGCGCATTAATAAACGGATTCAGTGCTACGTTATTAAGCGTCAGTTCACGAATATCCAGAATCGCGGAATCAAGATATTGCTTGATATCAATATCAACCAGCACATCAGGTGCAGCAAGCAAGGTGTCGCTTTGCGCACCGTCCATGGGGTTGATAACATACAATCCTTTCACCTCAACTCCGAAATGCGGGAAAGTACGAAAGAAAGTAAGGTTGACCTCTTCCAACTGATGCGGGCAAGTGAGCAAGGAGTCCGCCACCCGATTCACAATCGGCGTCAATTGTTTAGGCGAGAAAACGACATCGCATGCGATAGCCACGACAAGCAATACGGCCGCAACCAACGATGCGAGTGTGATTCCGAATATTTTAAAGAAACGCTTCATAGCAGTCCGAATTATTTCGAGTTCACTACTTTTTTATAATTATGAGTTACCTCAAACTCATCCTTGAATTGCAGGTCGGTGTCCGTCAATTTGGTAACCGTATAAACCTTTGGAATTTCGGCACCGCCATTGTCCATGAGGTGGATTTGTGTGAGGTCAGCCTTGACCAATTTCCATTTGAACCATCCGTTACCGTATTTGATGAGATCTTCAGGGAAAATATCCTCGGCTTCATCCCACTCATAGCCATACTTATATTCGGTATCGGCTTTTTCAGATGTGAAGCGCATAAACGCCTCTTTTCCGTTTTCCTGCCATGTACCGATTAAATCATTTTCTCCAAAAGAGACGTCATTTTTAAGGGAGCAGGATGAGAAACCTGCCATAACAGCGAGAATAGCTGCAAAAATAAGTGATTTTTTCATTGTCTTATGCTTTTTTGATTAATATATTTACCCGGTATTTATCCATATCAACGGACTCACCCTCGGTAAGGTTGTCAACGAGTTGCAGCGAAGTCGCCAGTACCTGCGAGGATATGTAGTCATTAAAATGCTCCACCGCTTTTTCGATTTGCGGTACGCGGCTTAAGGAAACGGCAATGCGGTCCGTTATTTCCAGTCCTGAAGATTTGCGCAAATTCTGGATACGGTTGATCAATTCACGCGCTATGCCCTCCTCAATCAGTGAATCGGTGAGTTCAATATCCAGCGCGATAGTCAATGAACCATCATTCATTACCAACCATCCCGGCATATCCTCTGTGATGATTTCCACATCGTCGGAAGCCAGTTGGTAATTGACATTTGACAACTGATATTTTCCTTCGGACTCCATTTGAGCGATTTGCTCCTGTGTCATAGCGTTTATTTCAGCCGCAGCGGCTTTCATATCGGCACCCAGTTTCTTACCGAGAACTTTGAAGTTCGGCTTGATTTTCTTGACCAGTTTGATCTTACTGTCTTCAACGCGAACGATTTGCAGCTCCTTGACATTTACCTCGGATTTAATCAGGTCCTGTACATGAACAAGCGCATCCATTGTGAGTTGGTCAGCAACGGGAATGACAGCCAGTTGCAAAGGTTGGCGAACATTCTTTTCTGCCCGTTTACGCAGACTGAGAATCATTGAAGTTGCCTGTTGCGCGAGAGCCATGGAATGCTCCAGACCCTTGTTAATCAACGAATCATCAACAACAGGCCAGGTACTGAGATGAACCGTTTCGCCTGTCAAGTCACGATATAGTCTGTCGGCATAGAACGGCGCATTGGGTGCCATAAGTTGTGCAACCGTTTTGAGACAGGTATAGAGAGTTGTGTATGCGGCATTCTTGTCAGCATCCATTTTTCCGCCCCAGAAACGTTTCCGATTAAGACGGACATACCAGTTGGAGAGGTCGTCCTGCACGAAGTCACTGACAGCACGTCCGGCTTTTGTCGGTTCATAAGCCTCATACGAAGCAGTCACATCCTTAACGAGGGAATTGAGTTTGCTGAGAATCCACAAGTCGATCTCGGTAAAGCCATTCCGCCCGTTTTCATCTATAGCGTCAGGCGTCCAGTTATCCACATTAGCGTAGAGGGCGAAGAATCCATAGGTGTTATAGAGTGTACCAAAGAATTTGCGGCGTATTTCATCAACTCCTTCGGGGTCGAATTTAAGGTTTTCCCACGGGCTGGAGTTGGTGAGCATATACCATCGAACCGGATCAGCACCATATTTGTCGAGTGCGCCGAACGGGTCAACGGCATTGCCGAGGCGTTTGGACATTTTGTTGCCGTTTTTATCAAGTACCAGTCCATTGGAGATGACGTTTTTGTATGCCACTGTCCCTTCAATCATGGTGTGAATAGCATGCAGCGTAAAGAACCATCCACGGGTCTGGTCCACTCCTTCGGAGATGAAATCAGCGGTGCGTTGTGCATCCGCGTTTTCGAACGGATAGTGGTTTTGGGCATATGGCATTGCGCCGGAGTCAAACCAAACATCTATGAGATCAAGTTCGCGCTTCATCGGTTTGCCGGAAGGCGAAACGAGGACGATTGAATCGACATAAGGACGGTGCAAATCAATAACATCGGGGGCATAGTTTGCATCGCTATAGTCTCCGACAATATGTTTCTGCCAAGGGTTAGCCGTCATGAAGCCTGCCTTGATGGATTTGTCTATTTCGGCAAAGAGTTCGGCGATGGAGCCAATGCAGATTTCTTCCTTTCCGTCTTCGGTACGCCAAATAGGCAGCGGAGTCCCCCAATAGCGGCTGCGGCTCAGGTTCCAATCATTGAGGTTCTCCAGCCATTTGCCGAAACGGCCGGTACCGGTCGATTCGGGTTGCCAGTTGATGGTCTTATTGAGAGCTATCATTTCATCCCGGGCTTTGGTGGAGCGGATGAACCATGAGTCAAGCGGATAATAGATGATCGGCGTATCGGTTCGCCAGCAATGCGGGTAATTATGCACATGTTTCTCCGTCTTGAACACCAGTCCGTTCTGCTTCATGAACATGCAGAGACGGAGGTCCAGATTCTCCGCCTTCAAGGCTTTGGCTTCGTCGTATTTGTCATTGGTCCAGAAATTCTCGCGGTCGTAGGCATTCTTGACGAACTGTCCCGCCCAGGGGTCATAGAGCGCACGGTTGACATATCCGTTGACAAACCTCTCGTCGAGCTCCTCCGGCAGCCAGTACTTACCGCTGAAATCCACCATCGGGCGGAGTTCGCAGTTACGGGTGAGCATATACAATCCCGGCACTCCTGCTGCATCCGCCACCTTCTTGTCATCCGCACCGAAAGTAGGCGCGATATGCACGATACCGGTACCATCCTCGGTGGTGACATAATCACCCGCGATGACACGGAAAGCGTCCGCCGAACGGTCTATGATGGTATTGGTATCCTTGATATAGTCAATCGGTTTGACCCACGGGAAGAGCTGCTCGTATTGGAGTCCGACAAGGTCTGTGCCTTTGCCTCTCCAAACGATCTCCGGCTGGAGCAGATTACCCTCCTCGTCCGTACCGCTGAGTTCTTTGCGGTAGGCATCCAGACGCGCTTCGGCGAGGATAATCACCTCTCCCAGACCCTCTCCCGAGGAGAGGGAGGAAGGCCGTTTTACTGCCACGTAGTCAATCTTCGGACCGACACAAAGGGCAGTGTTGGAAGGCAATGTCCACGGCGTAGTGGTCCACGCGATGATATATGTGGCTTCGCCGTTTGACAGTTTGAAACTGTTTGAAGGTTTTACCTTGAAGAGCGCGGTGCACGTGAGATCCTTGACATCACGGTAACAGCCGGGCTGATTGAGTTCATGGCTTGCCAGACCCGTTCCCGCCATAGGCGAATAAGGCTGAATGGTGTAACCTTTGTACATATAGCCTTTCTTGTACAGCTCTTTGAGTAAGTACCAGAGAGTCTCAATATACTTGTTGTCGTAAGTGATATACGGGTTATCGAGATCCACCCAGTAGCCCATCTGCTTGGTGAGGTTGGTCCACTCCTTGGTGTATTTCATGACCTCCCGGCGGCAGGCGGCGTTGTACTCATCGACGGTGATCTTCTTACCGATATCCTCTTTCTTGATACCCAGCATCTTCTCCACGCCCAATTCGACAGGCAGGCCGTGCGTATCCCATCCGGCTTTACGATGCACCTGGTACCCCTGCATTGTTTTGAAGCGGCAGAAAGTGTCTTTGATTGTCCGTGCCAAAACGTGGTGGATACCCGGCATGCCGTTGGCGGAAGGCGGTCCCTCGAAGAAATAGAAGGGTTGGTGTCCCTCTCTGGTAGTGATACTTTGATGAAACAAATCTTCCTTTTCCCATTGTGCCAATACTTCGCGGCTTAATTGAGGAAGATCCAAATGTTTGTACTCGTTAAAATGTTTCATATAATTTAGTTGCGCAAATTAAGTCAATATACCAATTACCGCGCAAAAGTATAAAAAAAATCGCACGTATGCAAATATATTTGCATTTTGTGCGATTTTTATTGTAAAGGCTGGTCTGTATTATCCGAGCCAGCGAACGTAGCAGAAATCCATACGGTGAGGCAGAAGGTCGTTTTTCGGGAACATACGGACACAGAACTTCATGCCGCCGGCATAATTGAGTTGGTATGTTCCTTCATACGTAAGTTTGGACACGTTGACTTTCGTCATTTCAAGCGGCATAACACCATAGAGTTTGTCGTTGTTATGCAGGGAGGTGCGAACAGCGACAAGTTCGAGACCTATACCTTTGTCATTCAAATCATGGATATCAATCTCCACCTTGACATGATATTTGTCACCAACGCTCGGAGCGGCAGTACCGGGTTCCGGGACATTGAACGAAAGGAGTTCAATCGCATCCCAGTGGGCGGCGATATTCTCTTTCCATGCGGCAATTTCCTTTGCTACCTTGAAGTTATCAGCCACGAGTAACGCATGGCGTTTGGCAAGCTTGTTATAGAACTTGGCAAAATAATCGTCCATCATGCGCTTGGTAGTGAAACGCGGTGTAATCTTGGTGACACTGTTTTTGATAGTCTGAACCCATTCCGGCGAATAACCTTTGGAGTTTTTGGCATAGTACATCGGAATGATTTCGGATTCGAGGATTTGGTAAATAGTAGCGGCATCCAACTGGTCTTGGTGAGACTGGTTCTCATAGGTGCGCTTGTCTGTTAACGCCCAGCCTGCACCTTTGACATACCCTTCAAGCCACCATCCGTCCAATACGGAGAAGTTAAGCACGCCGTTCATTTGGGCTTTTTCACCGGAAGTACCGGAAGCCTCAAGCGGACGGGTCGGAGTATTCAACCAAATATCAACGCCGGAAACAAGACGTTTTGCAAGGCGCATATCGTAGTTCTCGAGGAAGATAATCTTACCGAGGAACTGCGGCATACGGCTGATTTCGATAATACGTTTGATGAGTCCCTGACCGGCAGCGTCAGCGGGGTGTGCTTTACCGGTGAAGAGGAACTGAACAGGATAGTTGGGGTTATTTACCAGCTTGTCAAGACGCTCCAAATCAGTAAAGAGCAAGTGGGCGCGTTTGTATGTGGCAAAACGACGTCCGAAGCCGATAATGAGGTTATTGGGGTTCATTTCGTTCAGTGCGCGGACGATACGTGCAGGGTCACCCTGTGATTTCATCCAATCCTCACGGAACTGCTCACGGATATAATCAATCAGTTTGTTTTTGAGGAGCATACGTGTTGCCCAAACTTTCTCGTCAGGCAGGTCGTTGTACGCTTTCCACATATCGAGATTGGATTGGTCTTTCCACCATTGTTTCGGGAATGTTTCCGAATAGACTTTTTTCCATTCGGATGCTGCCCAAGTCGGCATATGCACACCATTGGTGACATAGTCAACATGCAACTCTTCAGGGAAATATCCGGGCCAAACGGGAGCGAACATTTTCTTCGAAACCTCACCGTGAAGCCAGCTGACACCATTCGCTTCCTGGCAGGTATTGAGTGCAAAGACGGACATCGAGAATTTCTCGTTCTTGTCATCAGGATTCTGCCGTCCGAGACCGATAAGGTCATTCCATTCGATACCGAGTTTTTTGGGATACTCGGACATATACTTGTAGAACAGCCCCTCTTCAAAATAGTCATGTCCTGCCGGAACGGGAGTGTGGCAGGTGTACAATCCCGAAGCACGAACGACTTCTTTCGCTTGGTCGAAAGTCAGACCTTCTTCCTGAACGAGATCAACCAAACGCTGCAATCCCATGAGGGCGGCATGGCCTTCGTTGCAGTGGTATACATCCTTTTTAATACCTAATTTCTTGAGGGCGAGCATACCGCCGATACCAAGCATAATCTCCTGTTTGATACGGTTCTCCCAGTCACCGCCATAGAGTTGGTGAGTAATCGAGCGATCCCATTCGGAGTTGAGTTCATTGTCCGTATCAAGGAGATAGAGATTGATGCGTCCGACAGCAACTTTCCACAGATAAGCATGAACGAATCTGTCCGGATACGGTACATCAATCACCATAAGGGAACCGTCCGCGTTCTTGACCTGCTCTATCGGAAGATTCTGGAAGTTCTGCGCCTCATAGTTGGCAATCTGCTGGCCTTCCGGCGACAGCGTCTGTGTGAAATAGCCATAACGGTAAAGGAAACCGATAGCAGTCATATCAACATTGCAATCAGAAGCCTCTTTAAGGTAGTCTCCGGCAAGAATTCCGAGACCGCCGCTGTATATTTTGAGTACATGACTCAGTCCATATTCCATGGAGAAATAGGCGATCGAAGGCTTGGAAGTGTCCTTCGGTTCATCCATATATGCGCGATATGCGGCATATGTTTCATCCAATTTGCGCATAAATTCGCTATCCTTGCTCAATTCGGTCATACGGTCATATCCGATGATGTTGAGCAGCATAATCGGGTTGGATTGTGCGCGATGCCATGCGTCCAAATCGATGTCACGGAAGATATTCTTCGCGTCAGAGTTCCATACCCACCAAAGATTGTAAGAAATCTCCTGAAGTTTCTTTAAATTTTCCGGCAAATTGGCACGTACTGTTACCTCATGCCATGCCGGTTGGTTTACGTTACTTACTTTAACTTGCATTGTATCTATAATTATTTATTATTTTCTAAATATTGTTTACGCACTTTTTTAACATTTGGTTTCAGCACGAAAAAACCGCGCAAAAGTACTACCTTTTTTTCATATATACAAATATTTTACCTTTTTTCATATAATTTGTTCATTTTTTATATTCATTTTTTCATTTTTCCTTACACCCGTTTCATTGTCACAAAAACAAAAATTACGACTCGCTTACGGGACGGATACGGGACGGTTACGAGCAGGAGTGCAATAGAACGCACTCCGATAGGCTATAGGGTAGCGGCGCACAGAGAAGCCGCAACCGCCTAATCAAAAAACTGTGAGATAAAACTCCTTTATCGAAATTTTCTGCAAAGATAATACAAACCCCCTTTTAGTGCATCTGAAAAATACATTTTTTCAAAAAACAGCCTTATTTTTTTCCTTTTCACGAGGAAATTTTGCGCACGTAAACAAAAGTGCGGATTTATTTTGTGTATATGAAAACTTATTTGTACTTTTGCACTCGCAAACTCACGCTGGGATGTCTGCATAGATGTCACAGGTGAGGGAGCAGACATATTATTAAGGCGTTTACTAACGCTTGTTTTTGACCTCTTGGAATGTAGGAAGTTTCAAACTTGGTTATTGAAAACAAGGCAGTGGTAGATGCCCATGGGGTGTTTATACTCCCACGTGGACTATACTTGTACATGTGGGTTTGTATATACACGGCGTGGGTTTCTGCATTGCTTATTCGTAACCAAGGGTCATTCCTACAACCTCAAGAGGCGGATAAGCAAGAGAAGAAATCCGCGTTTTTGATGGTTAAAGATTTATCTGGCCGCATGGCCATTTGGATGTCGAGACACTCGACTTTTCGCAATCTCATCTTGTATGGGATCATCGGCGGCTTCTGTGCCGCATTGGACTTCGCCGTTTATACTGCGCTGTGTTATTTTGATATTATGCCTTATCTCTGGGCGAATATCATCAGTATTCATGTGGGCATCTTCACCTCCTTTATTCTCAACCGCTCCATCAACTTCAAGGTCAAAGACAAGACGGCACGACGCTTCTTGTCTTTCTATGCTGTTGGCTTAACCGGCTTAGGTATCAGTGAATTAATGCTCTATTTGATGGTCACTCTCGGCGGCATGAATGAGCTTCTCTGCAAACTCATCTCTATCGTTGTTGTTGCTCTGATACAATTTTTCTTGAATAAATATATCACCTTTAAACGAAATACTAATGGATAAAATCTATTTTGTGCTTCCTGCTTATAATGAGGAGGCAAACATCGAAGAAGTTATCGCCCAGTGGCATCCCATCTGCGAGAAAATCAACGCCGCAGGCAACGAGGCTCATTTGGTCATCGCCAATGATGGTAGTAAGGATAAGACTTTTGCAATCATGCAAAGCCTGCAAGCCAAGTATCCTCTTCTTAAACCGCTTGACAAACAGAATTCCGGACACGGATCAACGGTGCTTTACCTCTACCATTATGCCATCAATAACAATGCCGATTACATCTTTCAGACCGATAGTGACGGACAGACCCTTCCGGAAGAGTTCTGGCAGATGTGGAATAACCGCCACAACTACGATTTCCAAATAGGTACGCGTGGCGGCAGACAAGATGGCGCAAGTCGTGTCTTTGTGACTAAAACTCTTCGTTTGGTAGTTTGGCTGATGTTTCATGTGTGGGTCAAGGATGCCAACACACCTTTCCGCTTGTTGAAAGTGGAGAAACTCAAACCCATCTTGGATGTCATCCCACAGGATTACAACTTAGCGAATGTAGCCGTTAGTGCGATTGCTGTCCGCTGGCATTATAACATCGGTTGGTATCCGATTACTTTCCGTCCTCGTCAAGGTGGCGTCAACTCCATCAACATGAAGCGTATCTTCAAAATCGGCCTCAAAGCATTAAAAGATTTCAGAACTATCAATAAAAATTTACGATGAAAGAGATTCTTAAGAAGGATTGGCCGTATTTAGTATTGGCAATCATCTTAGTTATTTTGAGTGTCCTATCCATAGACTCATTTAAATATGGATTTAATACGGCATATGACCAAGCATACATGCTGCTTAAATTACAAGAAGCATATGATGGCAGTTTCATAACAGGGAAAAGCCAGTGGAATTTATTAGCGATACACATATTCCCTTATCTTGATTTAACGAACAAAGCGAACTCTTATATTGCTGCTAATATACTGAACTGGATAACTATAATTATAGGTACAATTACGGCATGTCTATTATTTGACAAGAAACGGTTATTAATGTACTTTGCAATTATCTTCTTGGTTTATTTCCATAATGCGAATCATGGACAAGGGTTATCATATGTAACAATGCAAGGAGCTTTCTCATGTTGGGCGTTATGCTTTTACTTGTTATTTGAGCAAAGTGAAAAGATGGTATTAAAGTATATATATGCATTTTTAACTGGACTCATTTTAGGGATAAGCTGCTTTGTAATACTACCAGGAACCTTGGTTGTCACGGTTTTTATGTTTTTTGTCATCATTCTGCGTTATAAGTCTAATATCCTCCAACTATGTAAATTTCTTGGAATGGGTATTTTAGGAGCGATGGGGACTATAGCACTCGTCCATACCATTATATGTCCGATAGATGTGATAATAGATGCAATGGTGGAGACATCGAAGTTCTTTACAAAAGCAACACGTTATGACGGATATAGTATGGCTTTGATGTATTTTTTCTTCTTCCGTAATTTTGCCTTTATGATAGTTGCATTTATAGGCATGTATTGGCTGTCGAAGCAGATAAAGAATAAACTGTTAGGTAAAATACTTTACATGGCAATAAGTGTGTTTTACATCTATTATATGAACAAGTTGAGCGATAAGATACAAGTAGATTGTTTCATGGCGATAGCCAGCATGGCGTTCATCCCATATTTATTTAATAAAAAACAGCTGCTTGACATGCAGGATTTAATAAATCCGGATGTGGCAAAAAACATATTTCTTTTCTTGTTTCCAATAATAGCGGTATTTGGAACCAATACAGGAGTTATTCATAGGCTCTATCTTTTTACTATGCCTTGGTTATTCCTTTATTGGCAGCAGACCCATGCTAAACAGGCGTATCCATATAAGGAATTATTGATACCAATATTATTCTTTTTTGTTATCCCATCTGGAAAAGCAATGAATACGTCTATTCCTCAAGTTATGAGAGAGCATAAGATTATTAAGAATGAGTGTAAATATCACTTCACAAAAGGGAATGAAAAATTTGCCAAAATAGGAATCACAAAGACACAGTATGATTATTTTGAGAAGGTGGACTCTCTGTTGAAGGTCTATAATTATGCACCAAATAAATCAACAATGTTTGCTATGGTCTATGATTATGCTGACATATATGTGTATAATGCTGTTAATGCTGCCCACTTCCATGCGGCAGAATACTTCCAGTATATGGATGTGTCCAAACAAGAAGCTCCGGATTTTCTCTTTATGTGCCGTATGGATTCTATGTATATAGATAATTATCTCAGAGAAACACATTGGAATTGGCCTGAGGCATATGATGAGTATTCTGTTGGTTGCCCAGAAGATCTAAGAATCCCTGCTTGGTATAATATTCCGGATATTAATAAACGTTATTTATATTGTCGCAAATCTTTAAAGAAACAATGACCCATTACGATTATCTTATAGTTGGTTCCGGCTTATTCGGAGCAACATTGGACAAATCTTTTGGATAAAATGCCGCTATTTTATGGAAAATATTACGAATTGAAGATTTTTTTGTAAAGAATCGCAGATTTTTCTTGCAAGAATCGGAGATTTTTTGTATCTTTGCAGCGGTTTTTAAAGTAATTATGCCGAAAGGATAAGAAAACAGCTATGATAATACGTTCACAATGTCATGATTTTATTGCCAGGTTGCAAGAGCCGAGGCGAACAATTCAAGTAGTTGCAGGTCCGCGTCAAGTGGGCAAAACAACAATGG
>CAJOKE010000024.1 GCA_905235225.1 Paludibacteraceae bacterium | reverse complement strand
GACGGTATCGGTAATATCTCCCTTTCGGGTGCGCCGGACCGCTATGTCTATGTCAATATCGACCAGCAGAAACTCGACGCGTACGGTATCACGCTGGAGCAGGTGGGACAAGTCGTTACGGCGAACAACCTCAACCTCTCTTCGGGTACGATCAAGATGCCGCAGGAGCAGTACCAGATGCAGGTGCGTTCGGAATACATCGAGTCCTCGGAGATAGAGAATCTCATGGTAGCCATGACGCCGCAGGGACAGCAGGTCTTCATCCGCGACATCGCTACCGTCAAGGATACTATCAAGGACCTCTCGCTAGACGAGAAGACCAATGGCCGCGAGGCAGTGCGTCTGATTATCGCGAAGCAGACAGGTGCAAATACTGTTCAGGTGTGCCGCGATGTGCGTAAAGAGCTGGCGCAGATACAAAAACAGTTGCCGACAGATGTGAAGATAGAGAAGATTTACGATTCGTCGGAGAATATCCAGAACTCCATCAATTCGTTGGAGGAGTCAGTGCTATATGCGTTGCTGTTTGTGGTATTGGTGGTGCTGTTCTTCCTTGGCAAATGGCGCGCGACGATTATTATCGGAATAACGATACCTATAGCGTTGATAGTAGCGTTCATTTACTTGGGTCTTGTCGATTCAAGTCTGAATATTATATCGTTGTGTTCGCTGACGATAGCGATAGGTATGGTTGTGGATGATGCGATTGTGGTGTTAGAGAATATCACGCGACACGTTGAGCGCGGGGAGGATCCCCATGAAGCGTCTATCTATGGAGGTTTGGGTATCGGTTATTGCAACGACGCTGGTATTGGTAGCGGTGTTTGTGCCACTGACGATGCTAAACGGCATGGCGGGAATCATGTTCCACGAGTTGGGCTGGATTGTGACGGTAGTGTGCTGTACCTCCACTCTCGTGGCTATCTCGCTGACACCTATGCTATGCTCCAAACTGCTGAAAGCCAGAAAGGTACATGTTGATGAAAACGGTGACCTTATAGATGACGATGCAGAAAAGAAGGGCTGGTATGAACGTACAGTTGTGCGGATGTTGGATGTGATTGATGATTACTATGCCCGTTCGTTAGGCTGGTGTCTGAGGCATAAGGCAGTCACGTTGCTCATATTGTTTGCGCTCTTTGGCGCATCGCTTACTCCTGTATTTATGGGTAAGATCGGAACGGACTTCATGCAGCAGCAGGATAACGGTCGTTTAAGTGTAACGGTTAAGTTGCAGCGCGGTACGCGCATTGAGGAGACCCTCAAGACAGCCCGCAAACTGGAAACACGGTTTGTGGAACTGGTGCCGGAGATAGAGTTGATCAACACTTCCGCCGGTTCCAATGACGATGCCTCTATCGCGGCATTGTTCTCCTCAACGATGAACAACAAGATTCAGATGACGGTTCGTCTGCCCAAGAAATGGGAGCGCGACCGTGATATCTGGACCATAGCTGAGATTTTGCGTAAAGAGATGGCAACCTATCCGGAGATTAACGAATATCAGTGTGCCATATCGTCCGGCGGTCCCGGTGGCGGCAATACAGTGGATCTGGAGATATACGGTTATGATTTTGACAAGACATCCCAGATGGCGGAGCAATGCCGCCAACTGATTTCGCAGTTGCCCGGTGCGCGCGATGTGAATATCAGCCGTGAGGATGACCGTCCCGATATAAAGATAACCGTTGACAAAGAGAAAGCCTCGCGTCTCGGATTGAGTTCAGCCACTATATCCACTTATTTGCGCAATCGTGTAGCAGGTATGGCTTGCGGCTACCTGAAGGATGACGGTTCGGAGTATGATATAGTAGTTCGTTTGGAAGAAGATGACCGTAATTCGATCTCGGACATATTGAATCTCTCCATACCGACAGCGACAGGCAAGAGTGTGAAATTGTCGGAAGTAGCGACCGTGGGTGAATACTGGGCACCGCCAACCATTGAACGTAAAGCCCGCCAGCGTATTGTGACCGTTAAGGCTACTCCATATAACACTACATTGGGCGAGTTGGCGCAGGCGATTGAGACGGAGGTTGTGCCGCAACTGGATATTCCTATAGGTTATTCGACACATATCGGCGGTAACTATGAGACACAGCAGGATACATTCCGTGACATGATACTGCTTGCAGCGTTGATTATATTGCTTGTGTATATCGTAATGGCATCCCAGTTTGAAAGTCTCCGTATGCCCGGAATTATCATGTTCACTATTCCGTTTGCGCTATCCGGTGTAATCATAGCACTGTGGATTACAGGCCGTTCGCTGGATATGATCGGCGCATTGGGTTTGGTGCTGTTGGTTGGTATTGTAGTGAAGAACGGTATTGTGCTGGTCGATTATATCAACTTGATGCGGGAACGCGGATATGAGTTGAATACAGCTATCCAGATGTCCGGCCGTAGTCGTATCCGTCCGGTATTAATGACTGCGTTTACTACCATTTTAGGTATGATTCCTATGGCGGTATCGTCCGGTGAAGGTGCAGAAATGTGGCAGCCGTTAGGTATCGTTGTAATAGGCGGTCTTACGGTATCAACATTCCTGACCCTTTATGTGGTACCTGTGCTATATGGTGTGATGTCGCGTCATGGTGACCGTGACAAACAAGAAGCACTGCGTAAGAAGTTTATCTTTATGGACATCAAGGTAAAGAAAGGAGAAGAGAAATGAAAAGTGTGATGATCATATTTAACCAAGCAAATACGGAGCGTGTTGAATATATGCTGGATGTGCTTGGTATAAAAGGCTTTACGTTCTTTGAGCAGGTACAGGGTCGTGGTACCAACGGCGGCGAACCCCGCCGTGGTACCCATGCTTGGCCGGAGATGAATTCGGCAGTGATTACCGTTGTTCCTGACGAGAAAGTAGATGTGCTGTTGGAGTCGGTACAGAAATTAGATTTGCGTAATCCGGAGATAGGCGTTAAGGCGTTCACCTGGAATATTGAGCAAATGGTGTAATGAAAATCGGAATCTTCGATAGCGGTTATGGCGGTCTGACCATATTGGATAAAATCCGCGAGCGGTTGCCCGAATTTGATTATATTTATTTGGGCGACAACGCTCGCGCGCCATATGGAACCCGTTCGTTTGAGGTGATATACGAATATAGCCTGCAGGCAGTCCGTTGGCTGGAGCAGCAGGGGTGCCGATTAATCATACTGGCTTGCAATACAGCCTCGGCAAAGGCATTGCGAACTATTCAGCAACGGGATATTGATCCTGAAAGACTGCGTGTATTGGGAGTTATCCGACCGACAGTAGAGGCAGTCCCTGCCATTATGCAGACCGGTCATGTAGGGATATTGGCTACACCTGCGACGGTGTCTTCAACATCCTATGTGTTGGAGTTGGAGAAGATCAATGCCATGCGGGGCGACGGAAAGCAATTGGTTGTTGAGCAGCAGGCATGTCCGATGTGGGTTCCGCTGATAGAGTCCGGGGAACATATGGATAGGGGGGCGGATTTCTTTGTGGACAAGTACCTGAGCGAGCTATATAGTAAAGACCCTCAAATAGATACGTTAGTATTGGGTTGTACGCATTATCCGTTACTGATAGAGAAAATCCAAGGATGGCTGACATCCTACGCCCTGAATGGCGGGATTCATGCGACACCGATTTGTCAGGGCGGTATTGTGGCTGATAGTCTGTCTGATTATCTGCGCCGTCATATTGATATAGAACAAGCTTTGTCACGCAACGGAACATGCCGTTTCGTGACAACGGAATCCACGACTAAATTCTGTGATTCCGCTTCGCTGTTTCTGAGTACAGCGGTGGAAGCTGAGCATATAGAACTACCTGAGTAGTTTAGTAAGTTCCTGCGTGGTGGGATGGTCTGCGCCATAGATACGCAAGGCAATGTCATAGGCTTGTTGCCAGCATGCGTGAGCGTCGTTTTGGCGATCAAGAAGGTTGTAAATTATTCCGCAGGATCTTAGATATCTAACACGGTCATAATCGTTGTCATCTTCAATAAGTGACAACGCTTTTTGCAGGTGTTCCAACGCCTGATCAAATTGCTTGTTTGCCCTTTCAATAGATGCTTGATTATTTAGCAATTGTGCGTGCAGTTTGCTAATGTCTTTTTGCCTGTCTTCTTCGATGCTTGTTGTGATGGAAGAATATATTGATTCGGCTTGCGCAAAATAGTATTGTGCTGAATCTAAGTTATGTTTGTAATAATATATGACTCCTAAGTTGGATAATCGGGCTGCAGTAATTTCGTGTGTTGTACCGTAAATGGTTGTATAAATGTTTATGGCGATACGTTGTTCGTATGCAGCCTCGTCATATTGTTTGAGCCGCGTTAGTGCGTATGCGATGTTATTATGTGCTTGGGCAGCACGCAGTGATTGCGAACCTTCGTTGGCTACGGCATATCGCAGTGCGCGGCGGTAAAGGAGTAGTGCTTCGTCAAATCGGCATTCCATCTTGTCATAAAAGTTACCGGCATCCAAAGCCCATTGTGCATTGGTCGTATCCAGGTTAGCCCGTCGCAGGAGATAGTATAGTGCCGAGTCGTTTTCAAAACGGCTGAGGTGTATGGAATACAAGTGGTAGTAGTCAGTAGCCAATTCGTCCCGTTGTGCCTCTGCCAGACGCCGAATCCGCTGCATTTTTTGCTCCCGCTGTTCGGGATCGCCTTTGGCAAGTATGCGTTGTTGTGCCAACTGCAGGTCTCCTTGTTCGATGGCTTGCTGAATGAGGCTGTCTGCCTCGGAAAGTGCGGCATAATCAGTACGGGCGTATCGTTCAGCCATCTGTGTGATGAGAGGCTCGAAGTTGTTGTATTGTTGCTCCAAGTTGCTTAGTTGTTGCTCGTATTGCCGGTTAGTGAGTTTTGCCTGACTCAGTTGCTCATTGAGTGTATTGAGTTGTTGTTCGTAATAGCGTTCGATATTTTCCCGAGCAGCTTGTTCTATGCGTTGTTTGTCTGCTTGTATTTGCCGCCGACTAACCATGATAATTTCCAGAGGAACGGATGATGAAAATGGCAATTGGCGTCCGACGAGTTCGGGTTCTCGCAGCTCATAGCCCCCTTTGTTGACACCCGCGAGGGAGTAGGGTGTACCATTTTTCTTTCCCGGCATTACTATTTGGAAAGTCCCCTGTTCATCGGACATGACGGGGTTGTAATCTCCTTGCAGTCGCACGACAACACCCTGCAGATGTTGCGCGGGTTGGTTAGGGCGGGCAATGGTTCGTACAAAACCGTTCTGGGTTTGTGCCGGAGCAAGTGAGCAGGTGAGTAATGCCGGAAGGATGGCAAAGAAGATGTATATTTTTCTCATAGCAATACGATGTCATTTTGTCCGCATGGTGCATAGAGGACAGTGGTTCGTGAATGGTCAAAAGTAGCGATATGATAGGATTTTTGTTGTTGCTCAAGCGGTACAGTAACTTCGAAATGTCCATTGGAATCCGTAGTCACCATAATCTGTTCCACCCAAATACGGGTTTGCGGACAAACTTTTCCGTCAATAAGCAGCGTGGCACTCACATGTCCATAGACATCTGTGTCCCGATGCAAGGGAATTGTGAGTTCCGATGTCAGTATGATTGTGGTATCCAACGGCAAATAATCCGGAGCCGTAACATGGATACCAATTTCTTTGTCCTTCATCCGCGCCGGCAGATACTTGAATATGGCTTGGTCGTTCCAACCGTTGACCGTGTCTGTACGTTCATCGTCAGGAAGATTCAAAGTGACCACAGCATCATGCAGAGCGGGCAAAGCCTCTACTTTAGGAGTTGCTTCCATTAACTGAATATGGCTATTAAACGGCTGGTTGTACATCCAAACACAGACGATTGCAGCGATAAACAGCAGTACACCGATGACACTGCCTATAGTGCGACGTATGATGCGTCGGCGTTGTCGTTGCCACAGCCGGTCAAAACTGACACCCAACATCCGGCTGACAACTTGCATAACAGCGCGTTCGCGTTTCATGTATGCGCTACCGCTCCCTTCCTCATGGATATTGACACCTAATATTTCCCGGTCTTCGTGAATATTATCCGAATGCGGGAAATGCTTGAGCAGGGAAGGATTATAGCATTCGGTAGCGGGGTCATTGCTGTATGGCCGTCCTTCTACAATAATCGGAATAATCCTGTCGCGGCGTCCTAATTCGACAAATGTGTCAATTTCCGCACCAACCCAAGGCGATTGTGCCGAGCGTGGTGTACAAATGACAAGCAGGTATTTTGATTGCTCCAGTTTGGTTCGCAACTCGGTTTTGAGTTCGTTAGGCTGGATGTCAGTGTGGTAGCGGAAGCATGGGCGCAAGCGTGTTTTGGGCAAGTCGCTGTTCTCATGCTGAATAGTGGTAGGCAGCCGATAGCCTTCAATCTTATCTTGTAACCATTTAGCCCATCGTTCATCGGACGAACGATAGCTGACAAAGGCATAGTAGGTGTATTCGTTTTCCATATTACTTAGTGACAGGTGGCAGTTTGCTTAACAAGCATTGAACCATTATTTCGTCCTTGCGTACTGATTTTTCGGTCAGTTCCTCAAACGGTTGAATATTCGGGTGAATAAAGAAAGGTTCCATTCTGTCCATTTCCTTCCATTTTTCGGTTTCAGGCAGTTGTTCTATTCGGATTCGTTCCGCTTTGTCGAGAGCCTTGTACCCTAACAGGAGCCGTTCTGTCATCCATCGTTGATGCTCCAACCGTGCATAATACTGCGGTTCTATATGCCGTAAGACGGAGTAGCAGAAGTTGGCACTATAGAGATTGGAGAACTGGTGTGTCAGTTTGAGTTCGTTCCAGTGTTTGCGTTTGCGTTGCGGGTTAAGCCGAGCGGCATTGTCCTCATAGGCTTCATTGGCTTCCATTGCCCAATGCAGGCGGTTTCGGAAGGTCGTATCATAGCAGTCTTCCCTCATGCCGAACGGGAAAATATTCGTATAGCGTGTGAAATCTTTTGTCCATTGTGCCAGAGCGGCATTGGTAGGCTGGTAAACCAGTATCGGTATTTGATGTGTCATTATATTATCCGGCAGGTAGAGCGCGGTCGCCAGACTGCTTCGCATATCGTCCAAGCAGACAGCGACAGTCAGCATTTGTGCCGGATCTTGCGCCCAGCACTGCAACAGTTCGCGCACTTCCGGCGTATCAGGACGCGCAGATATAAACTGCCACTCAATATCCAAAAAATCATCATCGGGAAGGGGTGAATATTGTTCTGTAATACATTGCTTGCCGCTCTCGTCTTGCTGCCAGCGAATATGTGTGCGGTGCGCCAAACGGAAAAGAGAGTCGTAGTGGCTTCGCAGAAAATCGCTGTGTATGTCCATTTGGGCGTCAATCATGGTTATACGTGTGCGAAGTCCTTTGGTCAGGTAGTTGGGATAATGGGCGATGTGTGCTGCCGTGAACGCCAACGCATATGCCATCTGCGAGCAACCAATAAGGACAAGATGTACAAAGTCCTCATCTTCGCCGGACGGGTGCGCATGATGGTTAAGTGCAGGGTATCCTTCACCGTTCACAAATACACGCTGCGCCCAACTCTCCGGTGCGTTCATGACCGTGAGGTGCAGTTGCTCGGGCAGAGGCTCGGTCTGCAGTTGCAGAATACGCAACGTATTGAGGTGGTTGCATAGAAAATAACAATCAACAGGCTTTTTGTCTATTTGTGCCAACTGCTTGACGAGGGACAGGCAGAGTATGTTTTTTGAGTCATGGTCTTCTTCCGACGGTTCGCCTAAAATAAATACCCGTTGTGCATACTGTGCATCTAAAGAAAGGAGTTGCTCCTTGCGGGTGCGATCGCCGTACAACACAACCAACCGTTGTCGCAGCAACCGATTCTGAATCTGTGCCATCAAATGTTTCCTGACATCTTCTGCGTCTTGTTCTGTAAGAATAACAATCGGTTGGTTGCTGCCGTCATCGCATTGTCCGACAATGGTGTCTGCCAGCATATCTTCCGCCCCCAAGAAGATAATATGATTACGGAATCGGTATCGCAGCAGTCCGCGACTAAAAGCAGTGGCGCGGTTCTCCACAATATTACTCAACAAGGAAATAAGAAGACTGGAAACCAGAACCAAGCCAAAAAGGTTAACAATGACCTGGAAAACAAGATGTTCTTCACCATGTTCAACAAACTCACCCGGAGCCAGAACCAGTTGCATAATCTGCCCGATGGTGAAGGGCAGTCCGAAAGCGGCACTTATGCACCAGAATAATGCCACCAACAAACAAACAACGAGTGCCATCCATGCTATTTGTCGTCCTTGTCCCTGGCTAAGCAGCCGGTCTATGCGATATAGAAAACGATTCATCGCTGTATCAGTATTTTAGTGGTTGTTTGTCCGTTATGAATGAGGTATATTCCGTTAGGCAGAGATTCTGCGGGCAGATTTAACCGCCGCCCTGTAATGTCAAATACAGCTGACGGAAAACGGATGTCGGTAGTGTTTTCGATTGTGTCAATATCAGTATCCGAAGTTTCTTTTGTCCGGAATTGCCCGGCTTTCGTGTAAACAGGATTTACTGCGCCTGCTTTGAATACGACTTCACGAGTATAGGAGTATTCACTTTCAGCGGGCAGTTTGGATGCAGAAACCACCACATCATTGTGAGGCGCATCCCCGCTGCCGGCTTCCATTTCTATTACGAGTGTCATTCCGCCGTGGTTGTCATCCCCTTGTGGTTTGCGGCGCGGGGAAACAGATGAAGGGACGGTGTATATGGGTAAGGTGTTGTTATCCCAGTCCACCAAGCCTTTACCGCCTGTCGCAGGGATAAATACTGTGGTGTCACAGCCGTTGCAATCGTCTTTACTGATGGTTAGCAAATACCCTTCGGCATTCTCCAGAGGCAGCCATTTGAGTTGAACGGATTCGTCGGTAACGTCTTTGCTATCCACTGTGCGGTCTGTAATGCGGCGGAAGTTCTGCCAGAACGGTGCTGCGGCATACATGTCCGCGGATTTGACGGCATTTCCGTTGTAGTCGAATGTAGAATCCGGCACATAAAGGACGCTCAGTTGGCTGAAATTATCGGCGAGAGTCCCAGAAGCGGGTAATCCGACCACCTTAGGCGGCAAAACCGGTCCGTCTTGCGGATCACCCATAGCGAACTTCCATGGCGTAATAGCATGGCTGAATGCGTCATAATGTATTGAATCCAAGGTGTGACTATATTGCCGCACTTGCACTGTTTGTATACCTGTGAGCGAAGCAAAGGCGTTTTTTCCTATATATGCGATGCGGTCACTGATGACGAGGTCTTCGACCACTTCCCGCAGTTCATGCCATGGCGGACGAATACCTGTTGTGTCCATGTCAGGAATAAAGACAGAGTCACTTTCGCTTTCCCAACTGCGGCTGACTTGCAGTTTAAGCGTTCCTAATGTGTCGGACTGACTGAGATCCCAATACAACTCATTTTCAGTCCATTCGCCGAAATTGGTCATTATGATTCTGCCGTTGGCGTTCCATAGCGGATCGGCATTGAAAAGCGGTAACGTGCTTGCTGGTGCCAGAATGACTTTGATTTCGCGACCTGTTGCATTGTCCAATAACAGTGAAGTGCCGGTGATTGGCGAGGCAATGGAATCAAATTGCTCAATGGTGTTGAGCCGTGTACATCCGAGAAATACGCTATCCCGTAGGGCGGCACCTTCGTATAACCGGACAACTCCGACATTCGTGATGTCACGGAAAGCGTTATCGCCGATGGTGTCGGTGTTATACAGCCATATTTCAGAAATCTTGTCATGATAGGGATACCATGGTGCAGGACCGATACCGGTAGCAGACATCGCTTCTACAGGGCTTCCGTAGTCATACATCCTGTAACTATGAGTCTGAGGGTTGGATTTGTAGCCTTCAACCGAGTCTGCCCAGAAATAAAGGCGGTGGTTATAGTCCAATGTATAATAGAGATGGTCACCGCATTGTCCCTTGTCGCGGTAAATAACGTCAACATGACATTCATCTGTATGGATTACTCCGGCTATGTCATTCACAGTGAGCGTAATGGTAGCGTCTCCTTCCTTGAATGCACTGATTTCACCGGTCTCGCGGTTCACCATAACCGCATTCAGGTTGTCGGATGCGTAGGATACTTTTGTATATGTCGCATCTCCGGGAGTGGTGGTAAAGCTCAGTTGCAAGGGCTGACCGACATAAATAGTCGTATCTTGTACGGACAAGTGAATACTTTCCAGGTCAGTACTGTAGCATAAGGTTGTTACAATGAAACATGCCCAAATAGAGGCTGAAAGTCTTTTCATACAGGTAGTGTTTTTAGTTTAGTGATTCATTTTCGCCGCAAAGATACAACAAAAAATCCGAATACGCAAATAATGTGTACACAAATTTGATATTTGTTCTTTTGTTGCTCAACCAGGACTCGAAAATTGCCAACGGCAATAATCGACAGAGCAAAGCGGCGGAGAACCTGGGGTCGAGTCGGTATGAACAACAAGAAAGTCCCCAACCGGAGACTTTCTTTTGTTGCTCAACCAGGACTCGAACCCAGACAGACAGAACCAGAATCTGTAGTGCTACCATTACACCATTGAGCAGCGCATCGCGCTCTATTTTCAAATAGCGGGTGCAAAAGTACTGCTTTTTTGTGAACCGTGCAAATAAAAATGCTTTTTTTCTCGAAAAAAGTGTATTTTTTGCCCTAAATCGCGATATTATTCTGCCGGAGCGGCAATAGTGTCGCACGCTGTGGCTACCGTTTGTTCGGTAGCCTCAACGGCGGTTTCTATGGCTTGAGCCGCATTGCAGTTGTCAAATGGCCACGTGCCGGTGTACCATAGGGCAAAACATGCACCACCTGCCAAAACAATGATTGCGGCAATCCAAATCAGTACTTTTTTCCATGTCGCCATACCTTTTTTGGCAAACGGGTCGGACAATTTGATGAACGGGAAGCGGACTTGTTCGGTCAATGTCGCACCGAAAGGTACCGAAATAAGTGTATTGGCGTTGACTGCCCAACCGTTGGCGTTCAAAATCGGTGCCAAATTCCGGCGGCGCAGTTTGAACCATGCCATTATCATGCTCGGACCGCTGATAACCGCCAAAATAACAAAGACTACCAGTATGTTCTGCCACCAAGTGAGTGTGCTTAATCCGCTTGCCAAAGATACAAGTGCTGAACCAATCATTCCTAATGCCATGCCGATGGCGGCAAATATACCTGCGAATTTAGCAATGTCGAATGCCGGCTTAGCGGCGGCTTGCCCGCCTTCGGCTTTCTTTTCCAAGTCGGCAGTGAGATCACCCATCACTTTCGAATCTTTTTCAGCAGCCGATTTGTTGATTTTTTCTGTCACCCAGTTACCTAATTTGCGATAAGGCGTCCAGAATGCTTGTCTGATTGATATCGGGTTATCAATAATCTTCGTTATCGTTGCATCATAATCATTACCTTCGTTGTCATAGAATACCGCGTTTTTGCCGACATGAAGGTTGTTGATTTCGCCTTGTGTCATGGCTGCCACAATCTTCATGGATTTGCCGAGTTTTTTGGACGAGCAGTCACAATAAATAAGGTACATTCCCGATTGAGGTGCCTGCATGTCGTGTTTCCCCATATCATTGACACGGATGCAAAGATAGCATGCCCGTTGGTCTATAATCAATGTTCCGGCTTCGAACGAAGCAACCGTTGCCTTGTCTTTGTCGTAAAAATCCTCAAAGGTAATGAAGTTGCGCAGCATGCGGTAGAAGTCACGGTGCAGCAGAATCAGTTTGCGCAGCGGAGCAAAGACCGCTTTTGCGTCTGCCAATGCTGAGGCGTTTGCTCCTTCAGCAGCTGATTTGGCTGACTCCCATTCGGCAATCTTCGCACCCATCTCTTCAAACTCCTTTTGCTGCATGGCAGGCTTGACAGCGTCTTCCGCTATTAACGCCAAACCGAGCTTCTGCAGTTTCTCCTGCTCGAAGTACGCTGCATATTCGCCGCATTTGTCTTTGTAGGCGGCAATCACATCCGCGTCAAACGGTGCTGCCGGGACAGCCTGTTCTTCGATGGCTACGTTAGCTATAGCGGCATCCGTATCTGCAAGATTGACGGTCGTCTTGTCGCTTGACACTTGCTTGGCTATCGCTGCGATACCTTCATCGGCGATGTTGTCAATGCTTATGCAATCACTCTTGGCTAACAAGGTGTCGGGATCCTTCAGATTGGCGCACAACCACTCCGCTGTACCGATAACCTCTTTGACACGCAACTGACCGTCGCCGTCTATATCCATCAGCTTCAGTGACTCTTCGCTGATCTCCAATCCTGTCGTCGGACAGGATAATACCGTCCACATCTTTTGGTCTAATTCGCCGAGGTGACGAATGTCCTCGCCTGTCTTGATACGTACACGGGTCGCACCCCCTACGTTCGCAAATGTCCATTTGTATGCCATATTTTCTACAATTTAATAAGTTCCAATGTATGCCTTCCAAACCCTTTCCGGAAATCACACCCCCCAATTTCGCCGCAAAAGTACAATAAATTTTTGAAATACGCAAATAAATGTCCAAATTGTAAATGTGAAAATGAAAAATGGGAAATGATAAATTGATTAAAAGACCACACGGGACGGTTACGGGAGAGTTACGGGACGGTTACGACCGGCATAACTGTAACGTGTAATGAACCTTAACGCAAGCGAGTGCAAAGATAATTCAAAACCCCTTTTAGTGTATCTGAAAAATACATTTTTTCAAAAAATCCCCAAAATTATTTTGCTAAATATGTTGAAAATCCCCAAATTTATTTTGTCGAATATGTTGAAAATCCCCAAATTTGTACATGGTATGTTGTAGTCAGAATAGTCTGCTTCTTGCAGATTGTTAAGGGGGATTACTTTATCTACCCGTTGGCAGAATTAAAGAAAGTGTTCTTTGACTTAAAATAGTTGCAAAAAAAGTTGCACAATTCGTTGATTTTTAGTAATTTTGTAGTGTCCTAATCAACAAAGTTAACGACTGAAAAATCTTCGTCATGCGCAACTTGACTGCAAATTTCGGAAAAATTCTGGACATATGCAAGAAATTTTCAAAAAATCTTGTCAATGAACGTGGAAATTTACCTCGCAGAGGTGTCGTTCCCCGTTTTTCTGACTTGGAAGTTATCGCACTTAGTCTCACAGCAGAGAAATATAGTATCGATAGCGAGTCGTTGTTGTTCTCCTTGTTAGAGGAATCTCGCCAAACCCTCGAACGATTTTTCCTCGTCGCCAGCACAGTGACCGTCGCAAGTTCTTTTCTACGCTTTGCTCCGAACGATAGTAAACATGCACCGCCAACTTATGCGAACAAATACGAAAGCACATCGCCCAAGCGATTGATGGAGACGAAGATTATTTTTGTATTGATTCAAAGCCGATACCGGTGTGTCGTTTTGCCCGTGCAAAGCGTTGCAAATTAGGCAAGAACAATTTTGACACTGCACCGAATTACGGCTTTTGTGCAGCCCAAAACACACATCACTACGGCTATAAGCTGCATGCGCTATGCGGATTAAAAGGTGTTATACACTCCTATGATTTGTCAAAGGCATCTGTGGATGACAGATACTGGTTGCAAGATCTCAAATATGAGTATCAGCAAAGTACCATCATTGGAGACAAAGGATATCTCAAAGCTGCCTTACAACTGGATTTGTTTGAGACTGTCCAAATACACCTTGAGGTGCCATACCGCTTGAATCAAAAGAATTGGAAACCAACTTTTAAGCCTTTTGCAAAAGCAAGAAAGCGAGTGGAAACACTTTTCTCACAGTTGGATGACCAATTTATGGTGTGTCGCAATTATGCCAAACAACAGGTAGGACTATTTGCTCGTATTATCAGCAAAGTCAGCGCAATGACTGTCCTACAATATATTAACTTTATCAACAACAGACCCATTGGAAGAATCAAATATGCGCTGGTTTAATTCCGCCAACGGGTATTTTTTTAATCATCCATATGACAATGATAAAAATGTATGACTCAGGCACAAGAAAATATAAAATTTAGCAAAAAAGGGGATAAAAAGAAAGAACACTTGCGGCTATGAAGCCGAGAAATGCACCATGCATTAGGAGTATCGGCATCGATTATTCATGACAGCATTTTCCGTGTAAGGGGATCGCGTTCGCCATTATAGAAGGCATTGAGTACCTCAGCAAAAATACTATTCGGCGTAACAACATCAAAAAGCGTCATGCATGAACGCACCTTGAGGGCATCCAAGGTGCCAAAAATATCAACGGCTGTTCGGCGAGAGCTGAGCAGCTTTTTTTGCTGTGTTCTAATAGTGCTTCGGTTATTTCCGCAAGACGTTGATACAATACAGGATGCGACCAGTAGGCTCGTGTTCCGTCAAGTGAGCTGATTCCATAGTAATTCGCCATCGAGCCGCGTCCCAGCCCACGCATCTGCGGAAAAATAAACCATATCCAATGGGAAGACTTACGTCCATTGCGTAAAAATCTTTCTCTGAATATAACACGAATACTTATAGTTATAATTCATTCAGCTCAATAGCTGAGAAAGATGTAGACCAAAGTCCAGCCGTCTTATCAATAATATCCGGCAATAGATAATCCTCCATTTCTGGCTCATCTGGGAAAGCAGCCAATATTACATCGTCTGAAACGGACAATTTCTCGCGTACCTGTTTAAAGAAACTAATTTCAGCATACTCTACTTTATCATCAGCCTTAATCGTCACAAGAGCAGTCTTAATAATAGCTAACTGTTCCTCCTCCGACATTTGAGCATTAGATAACTCTTTGAGATATGCATCAACGAAGAAATAACCTTGCTCGTTGAGTCGGTCAACAAATGAATTAACGATTTTGGCTATTTTCAAATCTCCAAAAAGCTTTTCTTCCTTAGCCAGTTTCTTTAAAAGAGCCACCTCTTTGGGAGCAATTTCGCCATCACATGCCATGCAGCAAAAAGCTGTCTTTAGCAATAACTCTTCTGTATTCATAATGTTATAAATTAATAAAATCCTATCCTTCGAAGTTCGGGTTGCTTTCCCTCGAACTCATCTCTTATCTTTTCATACTTCCTGATGTCCTCAGCAGATAAATCCGGCTTGTGTTCTTTTATGATGGACTCCATGACCTCCATCGTAACATAGCGTAGTCTTTGGCGCCTACTCAAACGAACTGCCTCATCCACCACAAATTTAATTTCGGAGGATACGTAATTGTTTGTAAGCGTTGCCAAGTGCTTATAATCCATACCAAAATCAACGCGAGTTTGCTTTAGGTACAACTCAAACAAGCCTTTGCGTGCTTCCTGATCCGGTTGTGGAATGTAATACTTCAATTCCAAACGACCAGAACGGAGAGCAGCTTTATCTATCTGAGTTGGTATATTTGTTGCACCGATGACGATTACTCTGTCTTTGCCGCAATTATTCAGTTGAGCAAGAAATTCATTAACTTCGCCTGACTCACTCACATTATTTTGTTTACCTCTATCTGTGAGCATTGCCTCAATCTCGTCTAAGAAAAGAATAGTAGGGGCATTTTCTCGTGCTTCCTTGAATAATTCTGCAATTTTTGTTTGCCCCCCGTGAATGTATGGAGAAGCAATATCAGAACAATGAGCGGAAATAAAATTACACCCAGCTTCCTCAGCAAACTTCTCAGCGAAATAGGTTTTTCCACACCCCGGAGGACCATAGAATAACAAACCGTTAGGAATGTCAATTCCCCACGATTTGGCTTCTTCTGGATTTGACAAAAGGTCAATTACATCATATTGTAGGCGTTCCTTTAATTCAGACATGCCAATGACATCCTTAAAACCATTCCCCTTTCGGATGTGAACTTTCTGCTCTTTAGATTCCTTAACAGATTCTTTAGAGGTAGAGATAATAGCTTCGACCTTTACTTCGCCCTTTAGCGCGACTACAAAATCTGCAACTGAAGCGAACCTATCTTCAATGTTAAATGCCATCGATTTACCCATGACGTTTATTAACTGTTCGTCCAGTTCAAATAAATTCATGTTGGGTATTTTCAGAGGCTTATTTTGCTCTGCGCGAATAGCGTCTTCTAGAGACTCTCTATCTTGCATGTATTTAGATAACTCAAGATAGTGTGGCGGTGTACCAAAAATCAGGGTATATAACAATACACCTAATGAATATATATCAGATTGAACGGTAAAGACCCCATTAAAAGCTTCTGGAGCCATCGAAAACATGCTCAATCCTTCCTTATAGAATGATTTGTGCCCCTGCGACAAACGTCGGGCGTAACCCAAATCAATAATCATCGGATGCAGCCCTTCAGACGTAAGATCCAACATCACATTTTGAACCGTCAGCTCATTATGGATAATGGGGTCTTCTTGCGCGTGCAGGTATTTCACACCTTCTATGACGTCCAAAACGATTGACTTGGCTTCATACACGCTGCAAGTATGCTCTCTTGCCATCTTTTGTGCAAGAGTCTCGCCGGAGATAAAATCACATACAAGGTATGCATATTTCACTCCGGCATGAATAAGTTCACCTGCATCGTGGTACGACACAATGTTAGGATGCTTAAGCGACTTGGCAATACTAATTTCTAAAACATCACCATTTTCATCAAACTGCGAACGATGCAACTTGGCATAATGAAAGAGTTTAAGAAAGTAGTTCTTTCCTCCTGCGTCCTTTACTCGATAAGTTTCCGCATATAGGCCATCTTTTATATGGAAAGATACCGAATAACTTCCAATATTTTCTTTTTGCTTAAAAGTAGGCATAAAGATTATCCAAATTTAACTTTTTCATTCTCAGGCATATCAAGAACATCAATAACACCTCTACATATATTCAAGAGATCTGATTGAGTTCCTGTGCCACTCGAAATAAGCTGTTCTCCTCGATCAAGCAGTTCTCTCGCGCGAGTAGGATTCTTCCACGAGTAAGAATTAAAGTGCTGCGAATGCTGTTTAATGAAACCTACGAGTTGGTAGATTAACGTCACACCAACAAACACCTGCTCAATTTCTTTCAATACGGCACGAGCTAACTTCACATCTTTACTATAAATTGCTCGATCCGTACTTTGACGAAGAGCAGCTACTTCCTTATCGTATTTGTTGCCGAGTTCGTTGTTCGCATCTTCGAGACGTTCAAACTCATGACGAAGATCAGCTTCGAGTGTTTCCCACTCATGTTTCTTTTCAACTTCCTCCATTTTGAGGAATGCGCGACGCAGGTCTGCCAATAAGTGCATTTTTCCATCCTCACTAGCTTTTTCTTCCTCAAATCGACTACCAATGTTATCTAATAATTCCTTAGCATCCTTAGTCTCAGAGGCGTCCACTGAAGATGCCGAATTCAAAGCTCGAAGTTTGCGCTTTGCGTCATCCAATTTCTGAACAAGTTCCCTCAACTCAACTCCCTTGCGGGCTTTAACATCAATTTCCTTCTCAATAGTTTCACCTATAACAGGGAAAGTCACTTCCATCTTCATGAGTTGAGAACGATCAACTTTGATTGTGATATCGATATCACTATCTGCGGGTACCAATGCAGGAACATCATCGCCCGTAATCTCCACGTCAAACACGTGATCATTGTGGATTGCGTTCGAGCCCTCTGCATTGAACTCACCTTGATATATAGGAATAAGCAAACGGTCATCGCTCACGCCCGGGCGTAACTGCTTGGGAGTTTTTAATCCATTTCTAATACCAACAGCAGGGAGTTGTTGATTCTTCTCAAGACCTTTAATCGGAGCAAACACATCCATCTCCAACTCAGTATCTCTAACCTCTATTCCTATATGATAAGGTAGCGTTGAAGAACCCGGCTTAGAACCCTGAATAATGCATATATCTGTTGGGAAACAAGGGATAGTATTTCCTTGTGGGTCATATGCCACAAAGTTGAAAGCATTGGCCTTACCCTCAACTAATGGACATTCGATAACATCACCTATTTCATTAACTTCGACTTTGCCGCTACTCCAACTATTATCAGATTTAACCATTTCCACAAATACTTTTTCTGGAATAGAGCCTTTGCACTCTTTCGGAAGAAGTTTTACAGAAACGAATTCTAAGGTCTCAACAGAAGTGGATTCGTACGACACATCTAATGCGACAGAGTTTTCCTCTGCACGTGTGCTCGTGTCAACCTCTACATCAATCGTCGATGCAAACAAGGCGGCACCACGAGCCACAGCTGTCATCGGGTCTATGCTTGTATCCACATTTGGAGTCACTTGTTCTTTTAGCATTTGACGCAATATCGGTGAATAGGTCGGACCACCAACCAAAATCAACTTGTCTAATTTGCCTTCCAATTGTTTTCTACGTAGTAGATTTAAGGTTATATCGACTGCTCTTTGAAAAACAGGACGAATTGCGCTTTCAATCTGTTCTTGAGTTATAACCATTTCAAGATCAATAGGATTTCCTTCATCGTCATCTCCAAATTCGTCCAATTGAGATTGTATATCACACCTTGCTTTAAACGACAACTGATTTTTAGCCTGTTCGGCATAAAACTTAACTGCATCTCTTATAATCTGACGTTTAACATCGTCAGCCAATATATCATTGATGACATAGTTTTCTTTGAGATACGGAATAATAACCCTATCAACAATGGCATAGTCAAGATCCTTACCTCCGAGATAATTGTCTCCTTCAGTATCAATAACTTGCATAATGCCATCCTCAACTTGCAAAAGAGCCGCATCAAAAGTTCCTCCACCAAAGTCAAAAACTAACCAATAGCCGTTCTGTTGCTTGTTACTCAAGCCATAAGCCATTGATGCAGCAATAGGTTCCTGTAGCAATTCGCAGTGTTCAATACCGGCTAACTTAGCTGCACGTTTAGTCGCAGCAATTTGGTCTGCTTTAAACTTAGCAGGAATAGTAATAACAGCAGAGTCTACCACATCATCAGAAACAAATGATTTTAATGTCTTCAAAACCTCAGCAGAAAGCTCTTCCGAGGAAAATGAACGCTCCATATTCTTGCTTGCATATGCAGTATCCAAGCCCATTGTGCGCTTAAACTCCAAGAATACGTTCTCATCCAACTTACTCCATTTTTTTGTAGCTCTGGCTTTATCAGAACGTAAATCATTGTAGGCACTATCACCCACTTTGACTATTTTCTTACGTGTAAAAGAAACGCAAGACGGAAGAGTATCTTTGAGAGTCTCTGACTTACGTACAATAGGCTCTCCATTTTCCATTTTGCAGATAGCGGAATTGGTCGTACCAAGGTCAATTCCAAATTTCATTTTTGATTGTGCCATATTCTCGTTCTCTTATAAATTTTGACTTACTGTAATTTGGGCAGACTGAATCATTACCCCCTTGTAGTTAATTTGGGGCTTAATAATACCCGTAATTATCTGCTTGCCCTCCTCTAATTCCGGGTCTTCTACAAAGTTGGCGGTTACTCTCATACCCTCATTGTACGGCTTTCCTAACATCTCAACAATCTCGTAGCCATACACACTCAAGTTATCCTTCATCTGCTCAATCGTCCGTGTCAGATGGCGATGGCCGCGAACAGAATTATCCATCTTAAACAATGTCATCTCCATAAATGTAATACGGTCAGCCAAGGCCTTTACTAAACTATGGTCGACTTCTTCACCTGCTGGAGCAGAAGAAAGAGACTTGGAAATTTCCTGAAGTTCTGAAATTTCTCCTGACATTTTTTCGACAATCTTCTCGTTTAATTGTGCCGCTTGCTCTTTCAATTTGGCAACTTCATTTTTACCTCTACGCCCAATGATAAGCGACACTATTAACGAAATGAGCAAGCCAAGAATCACCGCAATAGCACCCCAAATAATAACTAATTTCAAATTATTAGCATTATGAGAAACCGTACTATTGGTTTCAGAGATTTTCGAATCAAACGCTTCTGCATTAATAGATATCTGAGACGCATTTTGAACAACTCGCTCATTAGTCCGCGAAACTTGGCTTTCTAAGTCACGAACGGAAGCACCAAGTTTATTAAACTTTTTTTCAAATGCATTAAATTGTGACTTTAACCTAAAGTTTTCATTCTCCAAAGTAGATATTTTTTCTTGATGAACGTTTAGAATACTATCTACAGAAGATTGAGCGGAAGCTCCGAACGTGCAAAGCAAAAAGCACAATAGTAAAAAGTTCTTGTTCATTACAATTCTATATTAGTATATTAGCTATTGACTATAATAGTATAAATACCTATGATAATAAATCCAATTATTGCCCAGATGATACATCCCCTTTTTCTATCCCTTTCAGCCAAAATCAAATATGCCTCTGTGGCTAAATTGGCTAGTGATGTTTTATTTTTGCTAAAATGGTTGCGTTCCTGTGAGGTCATATCCAACGTACCAATCAAGTCCATACATTTTTGTGCCGAAGATATAGTAGATGACAAAGCAGAAATATCATGATTCTGACTAATTTGAGCAATATTTACAACATTTATCACGGCGCTAAGTGCATTGTTGGCTATAGCACTTGAGATTTGTAAATACAAATCGTTAGATGCTCCCGACGCACTTTTTATGTTATCCAAGTGTGGTTTGCACTGGTTAATAAACATCTTCGTGGCAGCGATACTCTTTGTGCCATTATGGAAAGATTTCAAAGCTTCAGCCAAGAACTCTAAATCATCTTTAATAGCACCTTCCTCCTTTTGCTTCTTTAGTATAGCAACATTCTTTTGGCATCTTTCCTTCACAATGGCACCCACAGCAATGTTTTGCGCATACTGCTGTATGTATAGAGCCTTTTCAATGCTCTCAGGCTCGTCCGAATTGTTAAAATAATTTATACCACATTGAAGAATGGCCTGCGCAAGATTATCGGCTACATGCTGATAGGTCAAATCATTTTCGCCAAGCAAATCCTTAACAACTTTAAGAGGAACCTGAGTGCTGTTAATCAATCCAAGACCTGTATTATGATTAGCATTTGCGTCAGTTCTATCCACATCTTTTGCTTTCTCAATTGCCGAATTGATTTTAGAAATTGGATATTCAACAGCCTTACCCTTAAGATATTCGCAATCTTCTGGCTCATTTACATTTGCAACAAACATTGAGTACAACTCGCCTGCTGGTATCTCTTCCAATAATGCATCAATGAATTTATGTGCCAATTCACTTTCGTTAATCGAAAAGGTCTCACCACAAACCAGACTTACAAACTCATCACGATAATCATTATCATGTATTAAATTGCTAAAATTAATAACAGCTCCTTCAGGATTATTATCAACAAAATCTAATACGCCATTATTCCACCATGAAGATAAACATTCCCTCTTGTCTAATATTTCAGTTGCTTTTTCAAATTCTCCAGCAGCAATATTGCTGAGAGCTGCTTTGTCTAATGGCGTAATATCTACAAACCAAAATAGTGCCTGCAAAATTTTATCTTCGGGTAGATTTAATTTTGCCAAAGCAGCGTCAATACTCTCTGTTGTACGAACAACTGGACCTAATAGGTTAGACATATCGGATGGAAACTCCACAGATTTGCCGACCTTCAAATAAGCTTTGAGTTTAGTCGAGTTTGCAGTAATCTCTTTCTTGGAGGCGTTGGCATATACTCCAAGTACTCGGAATGCATTATTAGAAACTAATTTTAACATATCAGTTTACAATAGTTCGTTAAAATTTAAATAACAATTTTATATTGTGGCAGTTAAGTACTACCGGACTATTTGATTTAACAGTTGCGTTGGCTCTGACGAAAAGCCTTCTAATTTTCGGCTTTCTCCGTTTTTTTATCGTTATCAATCTCTCAAAAATGCCTAATACCGCATAGCAGGCATTAAAGACTACGCATGATTAAGATGTATTCCAGTCTGCCGATTCGCCCGTCAAAAGAGAAATAATGTTTCATATATATTTGAGTTTAGAGATTACTATGTGTATTAAACAAAAGCGGGACTGCAATTTTGCTGTTCCGCTATTCGAGGCTCTGGTATTGCCTTTTGTTCCAAACAGCAACACTGAAGCCCACGCCGTATGTATATTGTAGGTACGCATGGGCGTACGTATCGTATATACATACCTTGGGCATCTTCGTGTCGCAATGTTTTGGAACAAAGAAATTTACCAGATTCCGAATAGCCAAAACAACGCGCGTAAGACGCCTTTTCCAATATGTCTCGCATTCCGCCCCGCCGCAAGACATATCCTTTCGGCGTGGGCAAAATACGGCAAAACTTCCGTTTTACGCTGCAAAGGTACAATAAATTTTGCGATTGTGCAAAAAAAAGTGCGGGTATCAGGTATTTTTTTTATTTGGAATGTCGCCTGCTGATGATTTCGCCTTTGCCATTAATGAGGACGTATGATTCCTTTTCTCCAATCTTTGTGATCCGTGCGCAAAAGAGTTCTTCGTCCTCACAATAGATACCGGTATAGATCGGCGGTGTGATATGTTTGCCGGAACGTGAAACTATTCCAAATTTGTCCTCAACACAATACATCATATAATGTTCGTTCTGTACCTTAACTTTGCTTGATTCTCCTGTTTGTTTGTTGACATACGTTTTATAGTAATGCATATTGGATGTCCAATCAATCAGTCCGTCGGCTAAGACATTGCCGGCATAGTCAACCTGTTTCTTGCATTGCCCGATTTTGTAAACAATGGCATAATCTTTTTCCAACCGAATGAAATCGTATTTCGGTTCAAGCACCCAATTGCCCAATGTGTCAATCACCCCGACACGCTGCATGCTGTCTGCTACAACACATCGTCCGTTCTTAAACACAAAGTCTGTTAATTTATTACCACGATACGGGTAACGGCAGTCAATAACCATTTCTCCTTTTCTGTTGATGAAGCCGACCATATTGTCCATGACAACGGCAGCGAGTCCTTCGGAGAACACCCATGCATGTCTGTACGTAGGCGGGATAATAATTTCGCCGGTATTGATGTTGACGAACCCTCGTTTGTCGCCTACGAAAAGTACTGTGAGTGAGTCTTCTCCGGAATATACTTTATCCCTAAATTCATACAAAGGATATATCCAATCTACGTCCAAATTTTTAAAAAGTTTTTCCCCCGTTTCGGTATCTACATAATATTTTTTACCTCCATACCAATAGATGGAGATTCGGTCGGACAGTTTCTGCTTATAATCCGGTTCGGGATCGTTAGAGAAAAGGAAAAAGAATGCACCGGCTACCAGACAAACGGCAGCAATAATTGATAAAGAAATGATTGTTTTTTTCATAAGACCAAAATGTTTGTTGTAAATCACTGCAAAGGTAGTGAATGATAAGTACATGCGCAAGCATTTCAGGCGTGGATGTATGAAATAACAAATACCGTGTATGAAATTATGCCATACACGCTGTTTTATACATCCGCAACTCCGACAGATACTTGGGAAATTTTACTCCATCGGTTTGATCATCTTTATCCAATTCGCCCTCATTGTACACATTGCGGATGTGCATACTAATATTAGGAATTGTTGAGTCAAACAACTCCGCCATCTGTTGTTGGCTCAGCCAAACAGTTTCGATTATCACCTCCACTGGATGTTGCATAACCTGCTTGCCACGGATGGTAAGGATGAGGAAGTAACCCGCTAACGAATATAGACAGATGCCGGATTTACAGACGAAGAGACCCCGGCATACCATGCCGGACAATGGACGAAAGAAGATGCCATACATGGATGTGCGGGCATAGACGCTATAAGAGCGGCGTTTGGCAAATGCCTGCAACTACCAAGAATAAGATTGTTTTGAGGTAACTTATCGAAGCGCACTATCGTTCGGTTATTGTTCGGTTATCGTTCGGTTATCGTTCGGTTATCGTTCGGTTATCGTTCGGTTATCGTTCGGTTATCCTTCGGTTATCGTTCGGTTATCGTTCGGTTATCGTTCGGTTATCCTTCGGTTAAATGTGGGAAAAATGAGGGAAAGTGGAAAGTTGAAAGTGCGGGATGGTGAATTTTTTCGTACTGACGGGTTGGCGTACTGACGTACTGATTTTTCGGGATGGTGTACTGGCGTACTGATTTTTCGGGATGGCGGGATGACGGGAGGATGAATTTTTTCTCAAAAAAAATGTCCGAACGCTTGCACATGTGCAATTTTTGTTGTAATTTTGCGCGATTTTTCTGCGTAGACAGAAATAAATAAACATGTTTAACCCTTTAACGTCCGGGTAAACGGCGTTTCGGCTATCGGCGAAAACAACCGATAAACAAAGAGACATTCGTCAGACCGGACACAAATCTACCATTATGGCAGAAAACAAATCTCTCCAGAACTTCGACTGGGATGCCTATGAGAAAGAGTCAAAAGGCACATTAAATGAAGAACTTATCCAAAAGTATGACAACACCCTTAACGCCATCAAGGACAAGGAAGTGGTTGAAGGTGTTGTAATGTCAATCAACAAACGCGAAGTCGTTGTAAACGTAGGCTTCAAGTCCGACGGTATCGTTCCGGCAACAGAGTTCCGCTACAACCCCAATCTGAAAGTGGGTGACAAGGTGGAAGTGTTTATCGAGAGCCAAGAGGACAAAAAAGGACAACTCGTATTGTCACACAAAGAGGCTCGTGCCGCTCAAGCATGGGACCGCGTTGTTGACGCATGCGAGAAAGGCGAAATCGTTACCGGCTTCATCAAATGCCGTACCAAAGGCGGCATGATCGTTGATGTACTCGGTATGGAAGCATTCCTGCCGGGCAGCCAAATCGATGTCAAACCCATCCGTGACTACGATGTATTTGTAGGAAAAACGATGGAGTTCAAAATCGTCAAGGTAAATCAAGACTTCCGTAATGTTGTCGTTTCACACAAGGCTCTTATCGAGGCTGAACTGGAGGCACAAAAGAAAGAAATCGTTTCGCGTCTTGAGAAAGGTCAGGTTCTTGAAGGTACTGTCAAGAACATCACCAACTACGGTGTATTCATTGACCTCGGCGGCGTAGACGGTCTCATTCATATCACTGACCTCAGCTGGGGGCGTGTAAGTGATCCGAAAGAAATCGTACAACTCGACCAGAAGATTAACGTTGTTATCCTTGATTTCGACGAGGAGAAGAAGCGCATCGCTTTGGGCCTGAAACAACTGACTCCGCATCCGTGGGATGCCCTTGATCCCAACCTGAAAGTGGGCGACAAAGTACACGGTAAGGTTGTCGTTATGGCAGACTACGGTGCATTCGTTGAGATTGCAGACGGCGTAGAAGGACTGATTCACGTAAGTGAAATGAGCTGGAGCCAGCACCTGCGCAGCGCAAATGACTTCCTCAAAGTCGGCGACGAGGTAGATGCCGTTATCCTCACTCTTGACCGCGACGAGCGCAAAATGTCTCTCGGTATCAAACAACTGAAAGCTGACCCGTGGGAGAATATAACCGAGAAATATGCCGTTGGTACACGCCACTGGGCTAAAGTACGCAACTTCACAAGCTTCGGTGTATTCGTTGAAATCGAAGAAGGCGTAGATGGTCTCATCCACATCAGCGACCTGAGCTGGACGAAGAAAATCAAACACCCGAACGAGTTCACCTCTATTGGTGCGGATATCGAGGTCGTTGTTCTCGAAATCGACAAAGAGAACCGCCGCTTGAGCCTCGGTCACAAACAACTTGAGGAAAATCCTTGGGAGGAACTTGAAGCCAAGTTCGGCTTGGATACCGTAGTAGAAGGCAAAATCGTTGAACTGAGCGACAAGGGTGCTGTAGTAGCCCTCGAGGACGGCGTTGAAGGGTTCTGCACCGCTCGTCACCTCGCAAAAGAGGACAAAACTCCCGCCGAAAAGGGCGAAACAATGGAGTTCCGCGTTATCGAGTTCAATAAAGAGGCTAAACGCATCATGCTCAGCCACCTTCGTACTTGGGAAGAGCGTAAAGAGGCTCCTGCCAAAGAGACAAAGGCAAAGAAAGAGTCCGCTCCCGAATTGCCGAAGGTTGAGAAAACCACTCTTGGTGACCTCAGCGTATTGGCTGACCTCAAAGCCAGCTTAGAGGCTGAGGAGAAACCCGCGAAGAAAGCTGCTAAAAAGGCTGTCAAAGCAGAGGAAACTCCTGTAGAGGAAGAAGCTCCGAAAGCCAAGAAAGCCACCAAGAAGGCCGCCAAAGCAGAGGAAGAGTAATAACGAATTACTTATTAAAGAAAGGTCGTCCTGCCGGGCGGCCTTTTTTAGTTGCAGGGAAAGTGGCGGGCGGGTCAGGCGCGGCGGCTTTTGCGAATCAGGGTGAAGACAAGGCACAAGAGCAGTAGCGGGAGCAGTGCATCGCCAAGCGGAGTGTCGTTGGCAAGCGGGTCGGCAGGATCAAACGGCTCCGGGTCATCCATGAACGGATCGGTAGCCAACGGGTCTGCCGGTGTCTGCGGGTCAGGGTCGTCCACAAAACCTGAACGCCGTCCCGCCTTGCGGGCTGCAGTCTGTTCGGTAGCGGCAGTAAAGGTCTTGGCAAGTGCCGGGGCAAATGACAAAGCCGGATAAACGAAACCGAACGGACTGCCCGCAGAATGTTGCGGCGCATCATTCGAGGCGGAACTGCCTATGGAGGAAGTATAGCCGCCGGAACCAATACTATGCACCGTAGCGGAAGATGTGGAAAAAACCTGTTGCGCCTGCGGTGCATTGATGTGCCTACGGTGTTCAATGGCTGAATGTTGCGCAACCGAACGCACAATGAAGCCCGTCCGCCTCGACAGGGCGCGAGGCGGCGCATACTGACCAATCTGACCGGTCGGACGGGACAGAACAGCCGGATTGGGCGGGGCAATTTGGGCGGGACGAGAGTAATGGAGCAGGCATGCTCCACCATAAAGAACCAAAGCAACCAAGGCCATGAAAACAAACCACCGGCGTTGGCGGCGTTTCTTCTCCAATGCCTTAAAACGTGATATGAAAGCATGATGCCTCATCGCTCAATCTCATTACCCAAGATGTCATAACTATGTCCGTTGCAGTCGATGACAACATGCTGGTTGACAAGGCGTTTGGTAGCAGCGGGCGTGTCCGGCAGATCCGACCGGGCGGGTGTGTCCGTCGGGGTGTCGGCGGTTCGCACACAATGGAGTGCAAAACGCCCTTCAATAGTGCCGGAAGGTAAGGTAACACGGTAATTGCCGGTCAGCAAGTCCGCAACGACAACTCCGTTATCGGTCAACTCAACCCGTTCGATTCCGCTCGTTTCACTGTTGCCGGTAAGACCAAAAGTGTATTCTTCCGCTGCAGCGGTTTGAAGAGACAGCGGAATGGTATATTCGGTCTTTGTCGCAGGCAAAGCAACTGAGGCGAGGGCGTTATGGTTGTAAAGTGACCATATTTTCGGCGCGCGCCCGAACTCTTTCGGCAGGTCGCCGTTAAAGTCCGGTTCGTCCGAATAATCCTTGCCGAACAAAATGTATGTCTGGTCAAAGCCTTTGCGCGAACTGAAGCGCAGTCGCAGGTCTGTGTCTGTGTCTGTGTCTGTGTCTGCGGCTGTTCCGCTGTTGCGCCGGGATACCAACGCCGGATTGCGTTGGGAGGCAAGGAACGTTACATCGCCGTTCGTTTCTGCCTGTACAAAGAATGGCGACATCGGTGCTAAAGCCGCCTCGTCAATAGGCACTTGGTAGTAGTCCTGGAAATCAGCCGTCGGAATGGTGGCATATCGCAGGGAACTGCCGTCACCTTGTATTTGCAGTGTGCCTGCAAAATCCGCCTGATCTGTACCGTTGAATGCGACCATGTAGGGGTTGGCGATGAAGTTCCAGCCGACATCATTCCATTGCCCGCTACCGACACCGTATGCAGACACGGATACAATATGTTTGTTTATGGTGCCAACGGAAGCCTGTTCGCCGCCTTGAAGCCAGCCGTCGGACACATCCATCGGCATACGCACGATACAGTACATGACACTTGCCGGACGCTTGGCTGTCATGGCGTAGCCGTTGGCGGGCGCAAGTGTTGCGGGCGTAGCGGATTGCCAGTTATTGCCGGTGTTGCCAGTAGCACGCTGTGCGCCGTTATACTGGCGGAATAGGACTCCCTGTGCCGCCGGGGCAGACGGGTAATCGCGGTAGGTTATGGCAGAACGTGTAACGGGGAATGGCACAGCCACGGGGTAGTATTGGGCATAATCAATCACATAATCAAGGTAAGCGTTCGTTTGGGTGAGCGAAGCATCGGATGAAATAGCCAGTTTGGGTGTGCACAATTGCGTATGTGCCGTAGTCCATCCGGCACGCAGAATGAGGTCTGTCACATGCAGGACACCGCCGCTGATGACTGCTTTGGCACCCGGGTAAACCTCTAAAGAGTTCACCGTCATCGCCCCGCCTAATTGACTGAGATCCAAAGTGAGCGTGGCATCCGGCAGCACGATAATGTCCGTTGCTGCCGTCCAGTCTGACGGCGTCACTATTTGTGCCGCATCGTTGGAAATAAGCGCGGGAATCTGCACCTCTGTTTGCCCGATAACCGTTTCCCCGCTGAGCCATTTGAGAGTCATCGTATGTCCGGCATAAACGGTAAGGTCAATGTCCGGCAGCGTAATGTGCCGGTTGTTGGTTGCTGAGGCAGTCCCCGTGGCGGTATGTGCCTGTACAAGTTCCAAAGGCAGCGGCGCGGTAAGCAATGAGCCGATTTTGACACTCACGCCATCCACCGAAGGCGTTGTAAGGAAGTCCACTGTCATCGCCGACTGTTCCCACTCTGTAATGAGTACGTTCATGGCGGGGGCGACCGCAGGCAGGGGAATCGCAAATACAGAGCGGGCTGGCGTTATGAAGCGGTTGTCGGTTTTGGGCAGGCCGATAACAACCAAACGCTCGGATGTGTTGCTCACATAATAGATGTTGCCGGCAGGGTCAAATGCGACATCGTTAGAAGATTCCGCCAAACCGGAGATGTCCTTGTCCGTAATCTCAAAAGCAGGCGTAATGGCGGTGAGATGTCCGTTACTGTCGTAAGTCACATCCCATATATTAATCTGGCTTTGCGAGGTGGTTGCTATACGGGTGCCGTCATAGTTGACAGCCAGTCCGCCATTTTTGCTGTTTTCCAAGAGTTGTTCACCGCCTGTGTTATAGTCAATGGCACCGTTTAGGACATGTATCATAGATGGTTCAGCCGATGTCTCGGCAAAGCGGTGCTGGATAATCCACCAGCCGCCATGCAAGTCAGAAACGACATTGAGGACATTGTTCACGATTGGTGAACTGTTCGCATGGTTGTTGAAAATGACTGCGGACGGAGCGGTTGACCATGCGGTTGATTCTCCTATATTATATCGCAGCAAATTATATGTTTTTCCGTCCACTACATAATCCTCGTCCATGGTGTACAGTTTGGTGTCTGACCCCGTTCCGTCCACCCAGCATGCCGAGATAGAGCCGTGTACGGGGGTATTGCTGCTGTTGGTGCAAAGTCCGGAACTTGCGCGTGTCAGACCTGTAAATAGTTGGGTAAAGGTACCTGTTATGCCGCCTGCCGGAGCAATCCATATTCCGGAATGGGCATCTGACCAATCGCAAAGGAAGACACGCCCGTCGGGTGCAACGGTAACGCGGAATGGACTATTTCCCGAAGATGTGTTATTCCATGTCACTCCACCTGTATATGCAGTTGTATTCAGGGCGTTCAGTCCTGCATCGTAGGCGTATAGACCATTGGCAGTGGTTCGTCCGCCACCGGCACATGTGCCGCTCTTGGTGTTGGTAACATATACTCGTCCGAAATACTCGCTCTGCGGGTTCTGATCCACCGCCACACCGAACGGACGGTAGAATTGGAACGCCGATTCATCCGTTGACAGTTTTGTCAGGGCATTAATCGGCCGTGCAGTGGCTTGAATAGCCCAAGTCAAATGGTCATCATTATTGCGTTCGGGGAAAACAATCTGAGCATTGGTAATACTGCCGGAACGGACGCCTTTGGCTTGTGCGCCAAAGGATTTGGTCTGAATGACTTTGTTTTCATACAGCAGTTGCAGCGTCACATCGGTAGCGTCTTCATTAAGTCTGTAGGAGAACGTATAAGTGCCGTCGGATTCGGTCATGGTAAGTTCGGACGCATAGATGTTTGCGCCTGACATCCCCGACACTTCCGATGACGAAGCCGCGTTGTAGAAGGCTGAGGCATGTTCATTGCCGTAGCGGTCCAGAACGCATACGGCTATGGTTTTGTCGGACAGGTTGACAACATTGCCCAGGTCGAAGGATTTGCTGTAACTGATGCCCATCAGGTAAGCAGATGATGCCATCGCTTTAGCCGGACTGGCTCCCTTCGGGTAGGCATAGACGGAGTAGCGTTCGGCAGAACTGTGTTGCCAAGTGAGTGTCGTGCCGGTTAGTGTGAGGTTGGAAGGTGCTGCGAAATCAGGTGCACTGTACCATGTCATCGCCGGTGGAAGTGCCTGCTCGGTGTAGGCGGCAGTCATCTTGTTGACAAATGCGTCATTGGTCTGCCCCATGCGGAACAGTGCGGAGCCGGTTGGCGTTTCCTCCAAAGAGGCGGCTGTACGGTTGGCGTTTATTTCATCCGCCATCTCATCGGCATTCGAAGCACCATTGACGGCACTGTAGGATTGCGATATATAGGCATGCCGCCCGAATTGTCCGGCTACTTTTATCCACCATGCACTCAATGCTTCGTAGTCGTTGGTCTTATGTCCGATTCGCCAATAAATCTGTGGGGAGATATAGTCAATCGTTTGGTCTTTGAGCCATTGCACCGGTTCTGAATACTGCCCGTTATATTGCCAGTCGTAGCCGGATGGGGCGGGGCTTTTGGTGACAGAATATTTGTTGGCGACAGCTGTTTCCGTAGCCGCCACCCCGGGAGGTGCAACCCCGAACCGAACCCATGGCTTGACGGCTTTAATGGCAGCGTTCACTTCCGCAATCATTTTATTCACATTCTGACGTCGCCAGTCGGCACGGCTGAGATTGTCCGGATTATATGCCTCATATGCCGCTTGATCCATCGCGTTGGTAGTTTTGCCGTTGATATAGAAATAATCGTCAAACACGATACCGTCCACATCGTACTTGGTAATTATATCGGTTACTATATCCGCGATATATGCTCTGACGGCAGGTATCCCTGGATTGAGAATGACGGTGTCGGGTGTTGCGTCGCCATAGTATAGCAGCCAGTCGTTATGTGTCTTGGCAAGGTCATTGGAAAGCGTCTTGCTATATGTACCGGCGGACGAAGAGTAACGATATGGATTAATCCATGCGTGCAACTCCATGCCCCGGTTATGGGCTTCGGTTATTGCCAACGCCAGCGGGTCATAAGAAGGAGCAGTGCCGCGTGTACCTGTAATGTATTTGCTCCATGGTTCATAGGCGGAATCATACATGGCATCCCCCATGCCGCGTACTTGGAAGAATACGGCGTTCATGCGTGCTGCCTGCATTCGGTCCAAAAGGGTGTTTAAGTTCGCCTTTTGTGTATTTACCACCGAGGCGGACGTTCCCATGGTGACGGGCCAGTCTAATGCCCATGAAGTGCTAATCCATCCGGCACGGAATTCACGTTTGGGTGCTTTGCCTTCCTCTATATCTATGTTTGGTGCTATTGTTTCGTCTTGTACCTCAAGGTCGGTCTGCGACAGCCGCCAGCGGTCTATGCCGCGGTTCTGCACATACAGCGTAACCACTAATTCCGAGCCTTCCGTTTCGGCGGCAGCGGTCATGTATCCGGCTGAGGCAAGCGGCAAGACCGTTTCGGGATATAAGGTCTTGATGAGTGCTGCCGACCCTAAACCGTTAGTGGCATCGTATATTCCGACACCCAAATTATCCGTGCCATAGGGTGTTATATATAAGGTGTGGTTCTCATAATTTACAAACGTGCCGCCGGCGGTTGGCAAATCGAGATTGGTGTATTCCGTTTTTCCGAAAACCGTTCCGTCCGATTGAGCAACGGACAACATGGCGGGATAGATGGTCTTGCTGTTAATCAGGAACTGCGTGCTGCCGAATGGCGAAGCCGTTAGGGCAGTAGTGTTCCAAACGGTTGAATCGCCGAGTGTGTTGCCGGATGTGTTATTGTTCCGGATTGTAGATACTGATGAGCCGTTCCATGTGTGCTGCAACAGTCTTAAACCTGTACTTTGCAAACTGAATGCCATTGTGAACAGTTTCAGATTATTGACGGTTCCGCTGACAGCTATACTCCTGCCGACTGAGGCATCGTATAATGAGGCAGAACTGTTGCTTTGGAAAAGCAATGATGGCGCAGAACTGTTGTCTGCCCACTTGTAGATTTTCATATAAACACTTCCACTGCTGACAGTGTGTTCTTGTGTTCCGGCTAACAGCACTTTGTCATCCGTCAATGCAATGTCGCCTATATTGCGTTCTGTTCCGTTTATGCCTGTTGTGTTCAGTGTGGAAGCCGCGTCTCCTGTTTTGGTATCCACAACATGGATAACGTTGTCACCTGTCAACACATACATTTCGTCCCCTTTGACTAAGGCGCGGCGGATGGTCTTTGCGTTCAGCCATGCAGTTGCCGAGTGATTGATAACCGTGTCGTATAACATGCCTAACGGACTGACTGTCACGTCTTCCATGCCGTCACCCGAACCGCTGCCCAACTGCACATTGTTGTAGGTTATGTTTGCGGCAGTTACTGTTACACTGTTGCTCTTGGAAGCGTGTCCTGCTGCCGCACATTGCACCGTGTAAATTCCCGGTGCTACATCCCAAAAGGCATAGAAACCGTTATATTCATCATCGCAGACATAGGTGGCAATCACATTGCCGCTGCTGTCTTTCAGTTTCACTTTTGCTCCGTTGAGCGGAGTGTTCACATCTTTTCCGCTTGCTTTCTGGTAGAGAGTGGTGCCTGCCATGGTGGCTGTCGCGTCACGCACATCACCGCATATAACTCCTGTTGTCGGGCGGGTTAGGGAAGTAGAGTAGTAATCGCAGAAAGCCTGCAATAGACGGTATGCTTCTAATTTGCAATAGTCGTTGTTCAGCAGGCGGTGGGTCTCCGGCTTATAGTCATGAAATTCGCCTTCACTCAAATAGCCCGGTATAGTCAGGTAAGACGGTGATATAACAGTATAGGTTGTATAGGAGTAGATCCGTTTGCTGCTTGAACTCCACCATGTCATCGGGTGGTCTCCCATACGTGCCAGCGCATAATCTGCAGCCTTTTTGGCCTCGTTGTATTTATAGGACGTACTCCAGTCTGCACTGCCGCTTGTGCCGGTCAGCATTAGTAGCAGGTAATTGACTGAAGCTGTAGTGGTGTTCCCGCCGGCATTGGAGTGAATGGACAGAAAGAAATCCGCCTTTCCGCTTGCTTCACGTGCTACTGTGGAAAGCGGACGGTCGCCGATAGCGTTTGAAATGGATTTGTCGTCCCTGTAGCCGCTTCGGTTGTCTGTGCGGGACATATATACGGTTGCGCCTGCAGCCTGAAGCATGTCACGCAGATAAAGTCCTTTGGTAAGGTTTGCCTGTGACTCCCAAAAACCGTCATGGTCTCCGGCTGCATGATTAATGGTGACAATATTACGATCGTTGGAATTATAGCCTCCGTGACCGGGATTGATATAAATCTTCGGCGCAACAGCATACGACACTACGGAATACACCAATAGCAATAACGAAAAAAGACGTTGTGTTGACATAGTGTTTTTATTAAGAGTTGATAATTGGTTAGCGCACTTCCATCACGTAAATCTTGCCTTCGTTTTCAAAGGCAACTTTACCGTCTATGGAACCGCTTGGATTAATCGGCATGGTCAGACCGGGAGTGGGCAGAATCTGAAAGCCTGTACCGTCAGGGTGTATGGCTACCAATCGGCTGGATGTCATTCGGTGACCGTCATCTTCGTCCTGCTGTCCGATAATCCAGTCATTGCCGAGCCAGCATGGCGCGCCGATATAGTGACCCAGATCCACCACATTGCTGCCGTCCGTATCGCAGACATAGGTGTGGCACGCATCGTTGATGGCAACATAGACAATGTGTTGCTCATCCGGTGACAGCCGTTCCCACAGGTAGGTGTTTTTGCCGTTAGGGTTAAGAACTTTCCTTATTTTGCCGTCATACAGCACAAGGTCTTCTTCCTCTGCGGCTAATACATATTCGTGTGCAACGGGGCGGATATCGGTCAGCAGCCGTTGGGTACGAATCGTATTGCGCTTGGCGATTTTCATCTTGCCGCCTGCAAAGCGGAAAGCGTATTTTTCGCGGGACGGGACATCCAATTCCTTTGTGCTTCCGGTGCGGATATTGGTGGCTTTAATGGTGGCATAGCGCAGGTGGTCTTCATAACGGATGGTTCTGTATGCCACCATGCTGCCTCCGTCCGATAGAACGACATCACCGTCTATATTCGTGTCCTGAACAACCTGTTGCTGTTTGCCGGTTTGCAAATCTATTCTTGCCAACCCCGGTTCGCCTGCGTCACGGACCAATACAAAATCGCCGGATTGTGATAATACCGGTTGCACGCCTGAAGCCGCAATCTCGCGGACGGAGTCGGTTCTTAACTGACCATGACATGGCATGCCGCTTAACAGCAGCAAAACGACACATACAATGTGTGCGATGTAAATAGCGTTCTTCATAATACTTAGTTTTCTTTAATTGTTCTACATTCTTTCCGGCACTTCGATTCCGAGCATATCCATTGCTTTTTGAATCACTTTAGCAACGCAGCGGGACAGCACTAATCTCAGGTTCCGCTTGTCGGTGTCCGCCTCGTTCAGTATGGAGTAATCGTGATAGAACGAGTTGAAATCACATGCGAGGGCGTAAGCGTAGTTGCAAATCACTGCAGGTGAAAAATCATCCCCCGCTTGTCGTACTACTGCCGGAAAATCCGCCAAACGTTGGATAAGTGCCAGTTCTTTGGGGTTGAGTGACCCGCCAATCGGGCGGCTTTGCTCCGGTTCAGAACCGGCTGCCTTGCGGAGTACGGATTGGATGCGGGCATACGTATATTGGATAAACGGTCCTGTGTTGCCGTTGAAGTCTATGGACTCTTCCGGATTGAACAGCATGTTCTTGCGCGGATCAACTTTCAATATAAAGTATTTGAGTGCGCCGAGTCCCACTTTGCGGGCAATCTCATCGGCTTCCTCTTTGGTAATGTCGGGCAGGGTGTTGACTTTGTCCTTGCTGATTTCGCGGGCGTCGGCTATCATCTGCTCCATCAAATCATCGGCGTCAACTACTGTTCCTTCGCGGCTTTTCATCTTTCCGTTCGGCAGTTCTACCATGCCGTAGGAGAAATGTACCAGCTCTTTGCCGAACGGGAAACCAAGCCTGTCAAGCAATATGGACAGCACTTTGAAGTGGTATTCCTGCTCATTTCCGACAACATATACCATTTTGTCAATCGGATAATCCTGATAGCGCAGTTTGGCGGTGCCGATGTCCTGTGTCATATATACGGATGTGCCGTCCGAGCGTAGCAGCAGCTTCTCATCCAAGCCGTCTTTGGTGAGGTCCGCCCATACGGAACCGTCCTCGCGCCGGTAGAATTGTCCCGCTGCCAGACCTTTTTCTACTTCGGATTTGCCTTCCAGATAAGTGTTGGACTCATAGTAAATCTTGTCGAATCCGACACCCATTTGGCGGTAGGTCTCATCAAATCCGGCATATACCCAACTGTTCATTTTTGCCCAAAGGTCACGCACCTCCTTATCCCCTTGTTCCCATTTGAGCAGCATAGCCTGAGCCTCTTTCATCAGCGGTGCTTCTTTCTTGGCGGTCTCTTCGTCCATGCCGGTTGCTGTCAGTTCGGCTATCTGTTTGCGGTATTCTTTGTCAAAGCGCACATAGTAGTCGCCAATCAGGTGGTCACCTTTCTTGCCGGATGATTCGGGGGTCTCGCCGTTACCGTATTTGAGCCACGCTAACATCGATTTGCAGATATGGATACCGCGGTCGTTCACGATATTTGTCTTCACCACTTTCCATCCGTTCGCCTCTTGAATCTTCGCTATGGACCAGCCTAACAGGTTGTTCCGTACATGTCCGAGGTGCAACGGCTTGTTGGTGTTCGGCGATGAGTATTCCACCATCATCAGCTGATTCCGGTCGGGCAGCTGCCCATAGTTCTCCGCTGCGGCGATAGTTTCCAGTTGCTTTGTCCAGAACGAGTCTGCTATGCTCAGGTTCAGAAAACCTTGCACCGCATTGTATTTGGCTACAATGTCGCCAACCAGTTTCGCTCCGATTTCATTGGCAACGTCTGCCGGTGCCTTGCGGGCAGCTTTAACAAACGGGAAGACAACCAGCGTAATCTGTCCCTCAAATTCGGGACGGGTCTTCTGTAATTGCACCATTTTGTCGGTACATTCCAATCCATATAGTTCTTTTACTGCAGTTTGAACCTGCTGCGTCAGGATAGTTTCCAGTGTCATAATTCAATCGGTTTGCATTTGTCTGCCAGATAGGCACGTTCGTTTTCGTTCATTCGTGGAGCGGTTTCTTTATATACTTTGTCGTGATATGCGTTGATCCATGCCACTTCCTCAGCGGTCAGCATGGACATGTCCATCAGCCGCTTGTCATAGAAACAGAGTGTGATTGTCTCAAACTCATAGTAGGTCTCGCCGGTGGAGTGGGGACCTGCCTCGGCGGGAACGGTTACCACAAGGTTTTCCGTCCGTATGCCGTATTCGCCGGCGCGGTATATTCCGGGTTCATCGGAGAATACATTGCCTTCCCGGATGGGGTTGGTGTTATTGTCTGTACGGATATTGGCGGGGCCTTCGTGGCAGCCCATGAAGTGTCCTACGCCGTGACCTGTTCCGTGACCGTAGGTGATTCCTTCCTGCCACATGTATTGGTGCGCTAATACATCCAGTTGGTTTCCGCGGGTCCCTTTCGGGAAACGGGCTTTGGCAAGGGCGATATGCCCCTTCAGTACTAAGGTGAAGTCATGCTTCAACTGTTCGGGTATAGCGTTCTCATCCCCGACCCATACCGTGCGGGTGATGTCGGTGGTGCCGTCTAAATATTGTCCGCCGGAGTCCAATAGCAGTACACCGTTTCCTTCAATCTTTGCGCATTGCCCGGGTTCGGCATGGTAATGAACAATGGCTCCGTTGGCGTTCCACCCGGCAATAGTGCCGAAACTCTCATCCGTGAAGTTCTTACCCATCGCGCGGAACTCATGCAGCTTGTCCGCAAGCGTAATCTCCGTTTGCGGGGTCTGGAGTGCCTCTTCTTCCAGCCATTTGAAGAAACGGGTCAGTGCCACTGCATCCACTTTCATCGCCTCGCGTTCGCCGTCTAACTCTGCTTCATTCTTGACGGACATCATAACTTGCAGCGGACTCGGCGAAACATTCACCTTGCGGCTGATGGCGGGATTGATGGCTTCATACAAAGCCTCATTGACGCGGTTCCCGTCAAACAGCACGCCGGTGGCATGCAGATTGTTCAAATAGGGGAACACTTCCTCATAACCGCGTAGCGTAACGCCTTTCGCTGCCAATTTCGCGGCATTCACGGCATCCACTTTCTGCTCGTTTATAAATAAGGTGCATGCCTCTTTTTCAACCACCGCGTATGCAATCACACAAGGGGTGTAATCCACATCGCGGCCGCGGATATTGAGCAGCCATCCTATTTCGTCCAGTTCCGCTACTACCGCCGCATCGCAGCGTCTCTCCGCTAATGCGGCACGAACACGCGATAACTTGCTTGCCACACTCTCGCCGGCATACCTGTCCTCATATTCATAAAGGGCGGTCATCGGTATCTCCGGGCGGTTCTCCGTCCATATCGGACGAATCAAATCTATGGATTTGACACCTAATCCGCCGTCTGCCAGTTCGTCCCGCAGTTTGTTAAAACCGTTGACGGAGTACATCTCAGGATTAACACCTACCACACCCTCTTCATAACTTGACTTTAACCATTCCGATATGGTCGGGCAGTCAATGTCCGACTCACGCATCAACTCAACGGTCGTTCCCTTCAGCTCCGCTTCTGCCTGCAGGTAATAGCGGCTGTCCGTCCACAACAACGCCCTGTCCGCCGTTATGACCGCCGTTCCTGTCTCGCCGAGAAAGCCCGTTATCCAACTCATCTCCATCCAGTGCGGAGCCATATATTCCGATGCGTGCGGGTCTGTCCCGGGGACAATGTACGCGCTAAGACCGTTGTCCTTCATCAGAGCGCGCAATGCCGATAATCGTTCTCTTATTGCCATATTTTTGTCATATTTTGGGCGCAAAGGTACAAAAAAACTTTTATAACTGCAAATATTTGTGAAAATATACGAATAAATTTGCATAATTCAAAAAAAACTACTACTTTTGCAGGTTGGAAGGGCTTCAAAGAAGACCCGAAACCAAAAATGGCGGAAACAAATCTTATATTTCGCAGTTTCGCGAGTGGCAGTAGTGGCAATTGCTACTTCCTTGGCACTAAATATTCCGGTATCCTTATCGATGCCGGTATTTCTGCGCGTACCATTCAGAAACATCTGCGCGAGATGGACCTCGACTTCCGCAACATCATGGCGGTTCTCATTACCCATGACCATGCCGACCACATCCGTGCTGTCGGAACCTTGGGCGAAAAGGTGCATCTCCCGATTTATGCCACCAAACTCATTCACAGCGGGATTGACAAAAACTATGGCGTTAAGGAAAAACTCAAGACCTCACGCCGTTTCTTTGAGAAAGAGACCGAGTGGGATCTTAACGGCATGACAATCAATACCTTTAGTGTAACCCACGATTCCACCGAATGCGTCGGATATGTGATTGATTATTTGGGGCAGCGGTTTATGATTGCTACCGACTGCGGTTCGCCCAGTGAGACCATGGCGGAGTGTATCCGCACATCCAACCATATCGTTATCGAGGCTAACCATGACGAGCAACTCCTGCTCAATGGCCTCTATCCCACATACCTCAAGGAGCGTATTCTTTCGCCGAAAGGACATCAGAGCAATTCCACATGCGCCAAACTCCTGCATGACAATTACCACGAGGGATTGAGAAATGTGTTCCTCTGCCATCTCAGCCTTGAAAATAATGACCCCTTGGTCGCTTATTCTACTGTCAGGGATGCCTTGGAAGACGCCGGAGCGGTCATCGGGGAAGATGTGTTCATCAAAGCACTTAACCGCACCGAGGCAAGTCCTGTCTATGAACTTACCGACCGGTGCATCAAAGAATAAGACTATGGAAAGGCTCGTTATTATCCCGACCTACAATGAAAAAGAGAACATCGAGGCGATTATTCGCGCCGTGATGCAACTTCCTCTTGAGTTTCATATCCTTATCATTGATGACGGCTCCCCTGACGGGACTGCCGGTATTGTCAAAGGCTTGCAGCAGAAGGAGTTCAAAGACAAACTCTTCCTTGTCGAGAGGGCAGGAAAACAGGGACTCGGAACAGCATATATATGCGGCTTCAAATGGGCTATCGAGCATAAGTATGACTATGTCTTTGAGATGGATGCCGACTTCTCGCACAACCCGCAGGACCTGCTCAAACTCTATGACGCTTGTGCCAATCAGGGTGCCGATGTCGCTATCGGAAGCCGCTATGTCAGCGGCGTCAATGTCGTCAACTGGCCCATGGGGCGGGTTCTCATGTCCTATTTCGCGTCCAAGTATGTCAGGTTCGTCCTTGGCATGGACATCCATGACACGACTGCCGGATTCAAATGCTATCGCCGCGAAGTACTCGAGACGATTGAACTCGACAAAATACGCTTCAAAGGATATGCCTTCCAGATCGAAATGAAGTTCACCACCTACAAATGCGGTTTCAAGATTGTCGAAGTGCCGATTATCTTTATCAACCGCGTCTTGGGTACCAGCAAAATGTCCGGCGGAATATTCTCCGAGGCACTGCTCGGCGTTATACGCCTCAAAATATCTTCTTGGACACGCAAGTATCCGCAAAAGAAATCCTGATTCCGTACTTCCCTTCCTTTGCAAGTACGGAGTCACCTTATTGTCTTACCCCGACTTAATACATCGAATATGAAATATACTTCGTTCTATTTGTCTTTATTCCTTATTATTAATGCTTTATGCTTGACTTCCTGCCACAAAGGGGAGAACTATGACGATACACCCGAACCGGTGCGTTACGAGTTTGGCTTGCCCATCGACTCTTTCCGTGTGGACACCGGCTATGTCAAACAGGGCGAGACACTCGGTGCCATTCTGGCACGGCTGGGGGCTAATCGCAAACAGCTTTCGCAGATTGCCACCTTGCCGCGTTCCGAGTTTGATGTACGCTCCATAAAGCCCGATAAACAGTATTTCGGCTTGCACCAAACCGATACCGCCGGCGTGGAGCATTTGCTATATTGGATCTATGTCGCTTCCGCCAGGGAAACGACTGTCCTCCACCTTACCGACTCCATGCACGCCGAGCATCAGAAAAAACCGCTCCGCTATGAAGCGAAGACTGCCTGCGTCGGGATTGAGTCCAGTCTTTGGAATGCCATGAAGGGCAATAACCTGCCGACCGATTTGGCTCTCGAACTCAGTGACATCTATGCGTGGACCATTGACTTCTTCGGCTTGCAGAAGGGGGATTCTGTGCGCGTCTATTTCGATGAGATTTATGTGGACACCACCCGCGTCGGGATAGGGCAGATCTATGCCGCTAATTTCTACCATGCACGCAAGTGGCAGGAAGCGTTCTATTTCGAAGCGGGCGAACTCCATACGTACTTTGACGGCGATGGTAAGAGTCTCCGCAAGTCTTTCCTGAAGGCTCCCCTTAACTACAAACGTATTTCGTCACACTTCAGTTATGCCCGCAAACATCCGGTCTATAAGATTGTACGCCCGCATACCGGCGTTGACTATGCCGCGCCTACCGGTACGCCTGTCGTCTCTATCGGGGACGGAGTCGTGCTGGAAAAAGGCTACAAGGGGCAGGCGGGTAATATGGTCAAAATCAAGCACAACGCCACTTATACAACCGCTTACTTGCATCTGAGCAAGTATGCCAAGGATATTGCCCCCGGCAAACATGTCTCGCAGGGACAGGTCATCGGCTATGTCGGTGCCACAGGTGCCGCTACAGGACCGCACTTGGATTTCCGTGTCTGGAAGAACGGCACCCCCATCGACCCGCTCAAACTCGAGAGTCCGCCTGCCGACCCCGTTCCCGCTAAATACCGTGCCGAGTTTGACAGCGTCGTAAACATCCTGCGAACCAAATTATAGCCTTGTTCCCAAGTTATAGTCTTGTTTATAAGCTATAGTCTTGTTTATAAGTTTTAGTCTTATTTATAAGTTTTAGTCTTATTTATAAGTTTTAGTCTTGTTTATAAGCTATAGCCTTGTTTATAAGTTTTAGTCTTATTTATAAGTTTTAGTCTTGTTTATAAGTTTATAGCCTTGTTTATAGGTTATAGCCTTGTTTATAAGCTATAGCCCTGTCTTACAACTAATAACACAGCAAATATTACACTAAAAAAGACCATGGAACCTCAAATCCATGGTCTTTGTAACTTACTGATAATCAGTACCCCTTATCGCACTATTATTGCACTATTATTGCACTATTATTGCAGTATTATTGTACTATTATTGCAGAATTTATGTACCATTCAGCCCCCGGATACCGGCGCGTGCCGACTCGCATCCTTCTTGCCGGCATTTTCTTGCCAACTATCAACAACCCTGCCGGTGGCGATAATCACTCTGCCGCTACTATAACGAAAGCAGACAAGTTTCCTTGCCTGCCTTCTCATTATAACTATTCAATAATCCATTATTTATTTTTCAAAGCCTTCACTCTGAAAAATATGTCTTGTTCATTATCCTCACCATTTCCTTTCCGGCATCAAAAAGCCGTGAGAACCGGAACCGGCTAACGGGAACTGAGACTCCATGCAATCTCCCATGAGATTGATTATTTGAGTCTGTGGTATGGAATATGTCTTTTTTGTCGTTGTATTCATGATTACACTCCTCATTATTGTACTCGTTTGCCGGTGGCATCGTACAAGGCACCGTCACGTTGGATGTAAAGCACGCCGTTTATCAACAATTTCTGTGCCATTGTATCCTCTGATTTCATATTTTCTACACCTGTAGCTACTTTTTCTTCGGCGATAATACGTAATCCGTAACCGGTTGTCGTTCCTTTGCTCAAATCCATCTCGTAATCCGAGAAACTCAGATTCCAGATATTTGCACCGTCTTGCGTCAGATAAACCGTAGCGTCTTGCGGTGCCTCACCGATGGATAAGGTATAGGTGCCTGCAACCGGCGCGTACATACTGATCGGGAAATCGGCTTGATTGTCATTTAATGGCAGTTCTGCATCGCACAGCTGCATGTTGTATGCCGTACACCATAACTGACCGATCTTGGCTTCTTTCATCGTTCCTAACTTAACCAGATCATGCCCGATCTCATATTCGCTCAGTGCGTCTTCGCTTGCGGAGATATACAGATTATCGGCTGCTTGGCTACCGTTCGTTGCTGCGAAAGATACCTTGAATTCCTCTACAATACGCGGCTCACGGCTCTGGGCGCGAAGTGCCTTGTTGCTGTTCGCGCTCTCTTGCAGAGTGACGGTACCGTTGCTGCTTGCCTGAACAAAGAATGCGGCACCGACTGCAAAACGTACATCCCCCGCGCGGTGAGTCGAATAGGCATTGTCAGTATGGTCATATAGCTGAACCTTGAAGTCACTGCTTTCCGCCAAATCGGAGATAGCAAGACTGCCGTTGCCTAATCCGTTCCAACCCCTGTCTGTTTCTGCAGCACCGGCTGTGGCTTGAACGCTGATTACTTTGTTGGTGTTGATAGCAGCACCGGCTACTTTGCGGAAACGATAAACAGGATAAACATTGTCTATCGTAATCGTATAACTCTCATTGGGTTGCATGATACCATGATATTTCTTCCACGGATAGTTTCCTGTAGAGCGGACTGTCTCGCTGTGGTTCATGATAGCATAGTTGGTCTCAATCTTCAGATTGTTATTGAGTACACCGTTTTCCCAACGGCTTACGCCGCTCGTTGTACTTACAGGGAACGGTACTGCAAAGTCATACCAACCGGGTGAGCAGGCTCCTGACTGATCCAAAGTCAAATCAAAGTATGCCTCGCCATCTACTACCAAGTTCTGTGAATTCAGTACTTGACCGGAGATACCGTTGTGTTGATTGTCGCTTAAAGCAGCATCCAAAATGAAATCATTGATGATCACGGTTCCTGCTCCAAGTTTAAGTTGACCGTTTTTAGCTACATGAAGGTTGCCATATACTCCCTTTTGCATGGTATTTCCGTCTCCTACGGTCAGCACACCACCGTCTGCGATGGTCAGTGTAGCACCCTCGTCTATGGTAAGGCTATATACCGATACATTACTCGTCAGTACTACATCTGTCTGAATTTCTACTATATAATCTCCCGTGGTTGGAGCATCTTTTCCAATCCAGTTGTTGTTTTGTTCCCATGTTGTATTTTCGCTATTGAAGATATAACGTAAATCCACTGTGGAAGCATGCAAGGTCACTTCTTTTGTCATTTTGCCGTCGGAGATAGTCAATACCGCCTCGTCAGATTCGGATTCTACTATCGGATGATAGAATACATTCACCAATTTCATTCCAACAGCACCGCATTCTACATCTAACATACGGTTTTCTTCCGCCACATAGAACAAGTCAGGTTTGGAGGAAGTGATGGTGATCGGTCCGGCTACATTGCTGTAACTGATTTCCAGAGGCACTTCGTTCATAAATACATCACCCACGCTGTGCTCGCCCAGTTCCATTGTTTCCTGATCTGTTTCCAAGTACCGAGCCAGCGTTATCTGCATGTTATTGACATAGAAATATCCTACTGCGTCATATACAGACACTTGTATTTTAGTGGCATGAGGATCCAGTACAATATCACCGCTGTTGACATACGCGCCTTTTTCGCCATCTTTGGAACCTTTCTTATAGGCGGGAAGCGAGGTTTCCACTTCTACCCATTGTCTCGTGGTGGATAAGTATTGCTCTACTTTCACTTTGCCGGCATAGAAATAATATACTCCTACTAAATCTCTACGCGTAGCTCCTGCATAGTCAAAATTACATGTCCGCGGTTCGCCGTATTCTTCCAAGTCAAAGATGATACTTCTGTTCATAAGGTGAGTCAAGTTATAACCGCAGTCAGCGGTTCTCTCTTCAGTTTGGGCGTATATTAACAGGTCGCAGTCGGCATTGGGATCACGTACCACAATCTTCTTGGAGGCGGTAGCCTCAAGGAATGTAATGCCGTCCTCTTCACCGCCGGGGGCAGTTGCGGTAATGATTGTCGTACCCGGAGCGAGGATATCCAGTTTTCCGTCTATAACTTGTGCTACAGACTCATCTGCCACGGAGTAGGTTACCTCCCGATGTTGCTCTTCGCCTTGTTCGTCCGTCCATTTGGCATAGGCGGTCAGCGGAATATCCTCGTTGTCCTGATTCAACCCAAGGAATGTCTGGTTCCAAACGATTGTTTGGATAGCTGCTTCTGTAACTACGAACGTCAACTGATCATTCACTTCTGCATAAGTGGCTGCGTCTTCGGCATCCACGGCACCATGCGCATAAACGGTTACTTCTCCTTCTTGCAGAGGAATCAAAGTACCATTATCAGTAATCTTCATTAGTTCTGCGTTTGACACAGAAGTAAATGTCACTTCATGGTTACGGCTGGTACGGGCGGTGATGACATCCGTAGTATGTACAGCCGGTTTCGGGTTAGAACGGGTATCTACCGCTTCGCCGTTGATATACCATACAATGGTCTGCGGCGCTTTTTCAGCCTTACCCGTCACGGTCACTTCTACACGCTGGTTCGTGTTATAGATAGTGATGGTTGCACTTTCCTCATTCGTGGATGTAGGATGATACAGAATCGTTATATCTGTAGTTCCGCTATTGCAATTGGTATTGTCAATCAAGTCCTCAGGGATAGTGAACTTCTCGTTATCCGATACTATGCGGATGTCTCCGCCGTCCACAACGCTCCAGTTTACATTCACTTTACCGGCTCCCACATTGCCGAAATAGAGTGCCTGGTTATCGGCTGTCTTGGTTATACTGATTCCTTCAGCAGACAGGTTCGGCTTACGGGTCAAGCGGATATTTTTTATGTATTTGGACAAAGTGGCACCTGTCTTGGCTACTGCGCGCAGATAAGTAAAATCTATATCCGATACATCTATCGGCCCATAAGTTTTGTAAGTAGCCAACTCGTTCAAATCAGGATTGTCCAAATCCGTCCAGTCCGTTCCGTTTTTGGAGTACTGGATAAAGAAATATTCGAAAGCGCCGAGATCTTTTCTTGCATCGTAATACAGATATTGGGCGTTTTGAGCGTCAGGAATCTGCCATCCTTCCGTTTCCTCGCCTTGCATTGACACGATATGGGTTGTTACCGTGTATTCTGTAGTATTCTCATACATGAAGCATTGCCCCATTGCCGCATTCTCCACTTTCACAGTAAACGTGTTTGCAGCGGCTTTGTATTTGTAGTTCTCCGCTTGGTTAACAGACCATGTGGCGATTCCTAATTTGGAATTGGAATATACTACCTTGGGGTTCTCTTCCGTATCAAAATAAGTAGCTATATCCTCGCCTGCTGTCTGAGACACAATAATCGGGAAGTTTGCATAATCCGTATTGTTAGCAGTGAAAACAAACTCATTGTCATAGGTGTCAGTTGTAATCGTATTCACATAGTTGGCAACTCCTTTGACGAGAATAGCGTTATCGTATTTTTTTACGGTCAATGTGATTGTTTTTTCGCCCGAAGCCTCAAAACGTGCGGTCTCGTCTTGCCAAATCTTGATGGTTACTTCGGTCTTGTCAAACGATTTCGCTTCGCTGTTCGGGATAAGGATTTTATTATTCTCTACATCATAGTAAGCAATCGTTGCATCCGAACTGCTGGTCTGAACGGTTGCATCGCTGTTTTGTTTGGAGCGGATAGCGTTTATTTGGGCATCCACATACTTCTCATATGTAGCAGCTGCAATAGACAATGTATTGGCACGCTTTTCTACTGTCACTTTGAAATCTGCGGTAACGGCGTTATAGTATTCCGTCTCAGCCTTCGTTGCACGGATAGTATATTCGCCAATCTTTGTAGCCGAGAAGATATTATTTGCGTCAATAGTTGCATTACCCTTATTATCACTAATCACAGTATAAGTCACAACTCCGTCACGTTTAACCGAGTTTACAACATCCTGTGTCTGCGATTCAATGAGACTGTTCAAATCCAGTTTGGAATCGGCTGCACCGGCATCCAAACCATCTACTGCTACCTTCACACTGCCATCCTTTATTTCGATAACCTGCGGCGCAAGAAGTATAGTAACCGGAACCATGCAGGTGTTTGTGGCGTACATGCCGCCGTCTGTCGGGGTGAAAGTCACCTCATAGTTATGTGTACCTTCATTATCCTTAATGACTTGTGTCGGATTGCTCCATGCCCACGTACCGGCAACCTCTGTATTCTCCACGCCGCGCAGAGTAACCGTTGCTTTTCCGTTATTGGCGATCGTACTGTTATTCAGCGTTTGGAGATACTGAATCTTCGTTCCGCTCGTCGGAATCGTAGCAATCGCCGGAGAGACTTTGGAGACAACTACATTCTTTACCGTCGCAGAAGCCTCAGCATATGCGCCGTTTCCTGCTTCGGTTACGGTAATAGCAATCGTGCCGAATTTAGAGAAAGTCATCTGTGCGCCGTCGAAATTCGCCACACCCGCCGGAGTTGCAGAATAGGAGAAATTCGTCAAACCACGGTCTGTTGTAGCCGTCAGATTAACCAAATCGGTAGTCTTGTATGCTGTACCGATATTATGAGAAGTGATATTTTGCGTCAAACCGCCTTGCACGGTTGCGTGCAAAGTAATTTTAGCCAATTGCGTACCCGTATTATCCCTGACATACAAGAATGCCGTTTCTTCTGTAGCCTCAGCAGGCACATTATAGCCGACTTTTATCGTTTCTGTGCCGTATGTCTCGCAATCGCCAAAAGCATCAGCAGACTTCAGTACGAAATTGCTGCTTCCTTCAATAGAAAGTTCCACTTGATAGTTCGCATAACTAAGCGTGAAGGTTTGATCTGCAACAGTGGACAATGCCAATGCCTCAAAATCCAAAAGATTTACTGAAGGATTAGCATAAGACCAACGTGTATAAGACGCTTCGGTAATATCGAAACCATTAGACGCATTGGATTTAAAGACCATCTTAACAATGTCTTTGTTTAAATTGCTGAATGTACGAGTATCTATTGTTTGATCCCACGTGCGCCCAGTCCAACTCTGTGTACTACCGGTAGAGATTTCTTTATTGTTCTTATCGTAGAATTTCACCTCGTATGTATTGGTGTAAATCTTTGATTTCGATGAACGAACTTTTAATACTACTTGCTTCGGAATCGTCAAGTCGTATGTTTTGGTAGTATTCGCCAAACCGGAAGCCGTTGCTAAACCCTCATTTATATCACACTTAGCAGTCGGGTCGGTTACTTTTACCATCTGTGATACATCACTTGCAGCCACAGACACGCCCTCAACGCCTGCCAGAGAAGCAGTAACGGCGATACCTTTTACTGCCGCTTCAGTATAGTTCAAATACCATTTATCTCCTTCATGTGTAACACTCACACCTGCCGCGTTGGCATCTACTGCAAAGGTGATATAACTGTCTCTGCCGGAATCAGAAGTAGCAACCAATTCTACTTTCTTGGTTCCGTCAGTAGTTTTCAGTTTCGTCAGGTTTTGCTCAAACGTAATATGCTGTTTCTGCAAACTGGTCAGCGTAATAGTCTTTGAGCCAGTAGCTTGCGCATACACATCCGTTTGAGCCGCTGTAGCCGTCAGGGTAACCGAACTATTTGTTTCCACTTCGCCTACGGTAGCCGTATTGCCATCGATCGTTACATACTCAGCTCCTGTACCGCTTTTCTCCAATGTCACGTCGCCAATAGAGGTAGCAGTAATAACATCTTCTTCCACAAATACACTCTCGTCTGTACTCCAACTGATAGTTTGAGTAAGACGATTTACCGTTACTGTAAAATCTTTATATGTGGAATTATATTGCGCCGTAGTGGCAGCAGTGGCTCTCAATGTATAAGTACCACCTACCCAAGCAGAGAAATTCTTGCCATCAATTTTACAATTATTTGCTGCAACTTCTCCTGTTGAACTTATCGGACCACTCACAAGAGTATATGTTATGGCCCCGTTTCCAACATGACTATTAATACATGTAGAAAGATCTAAACTATCAGTAGGGTGCGTTTTATCTATTGATACATTTATCGAACCGTTTTTCACCGTCAAGGTTTGATTAAGACGATTTACGGTAATGGTTATTGTACCTGTCGTAGAAGTAGATTTTTCATGACAATTAGTCTTTGCGGCAATATATGGGTTCGTGTAAGTATAGACTCCCGCCTGCGTTGCATAAAAATATTTGCCATCAAAAGCACCAGCTGCCGAGCCAATTCCTCCTGTCTGCGTAAAGGAACTGTTCCCAAATGATACTGGCATAAAATCAGTAACATCAGAAACTCCAATAAGAGTAGTCATGTCTAACTTAGTTGGATTATCATTAGACAATGACACATTAATAGTCGCGGTAGTTTCATTTACGGTTGGCTGATTTGGGGTGATGGTATAAGTAATAATAATATCAGTTATATAAAAAAGTGATGGAACACCAAACCCCATAACTTTTCCAGCTTTGCCGCGGCAAGTTAATGTTGCACTTGTTCCAGATATACTTGTTGTTGAAACATCAAATGATTGTCCTTTACTAGATTCTGAACCACCTGATAATTGCATTGTACCATTAGCAGACGCTGAACCTTTTACCTGAATTTTAGTAATATTTAATGTACAATCAGAGTTCTTAGTCCAAGAGATAGTATAAGAAGAAGACGAATTATTGTCTATACTACCCAAATATACGTTTTTAAATGTAGACGAATACTCTACAGTGGAACCAGAAAATTTAAAACTCACGTGGTTGCCTCCGAGAGTTGCCACATTACTACTCACTTTATCTTTAAATCCTGTCCCACTTACATTTAATGTATTTCCCCATGCCTGTGTGTTCCATCCTCCCAAAAGGAGCATGGCGGCAACGGCTACTATATAAAATACGCTTCTATGAGCGTTACGGGGGCAAGTAAGGGTTGAATAGGGGTTAAATAAGGGGTAATTCGTACTCATTTTACCCGTTTCCTGTTTTGTATTCATCTTTTTCATATCTTTCATATTAATCATATTTTCAATCTTTTTTGTTCCTTTTTTATTGAGTGTTTCTTATTACACTTCCCAATGACCGGTTTTATCCGACCCTACACGACGAATAAGACCTATTTTTTCCAAGTACTTTACAATACGTTGGGCAGTCGGATAGGAAACACCCTGTTCCGTTGCGATTAAGTGGGTAGTTAGTTTATCATTTACCTTATCATTTACTTTACCATTTACCTTATCATTTACTTTCTCGTATTCTTTGATAAAGTTATATGTTTTTCTTTGATTTGCTGACAGTTGGACGGATGTCAAAACGCTGGTAGTTTCTTGAGGGGTATTTACAATCTCTTGCCCATTTAATGCCATGAACCTCTCGCGGATGATAGTCGTCATAAAACCGCCCTGCATTTGTTCGAACTTGGGCATTTGCAGTCTTTCCGCCTCAAAATCGGATTTGATCTTCTCATATCCTCTCCCCCAGTTCTCAATAAAGCCTGCAAGAAAGAATACCTTGGCTATCAGTTCATTGCGCAATACAGATGTGTGCGGCTGCATCAAAGTCTCTACCGTAAAACCTTCAGGCAGTTTGCCGGGATTCCATAACTCAATCTTATTTGCCCACACGCGCATTTGGATGAACGTACTGCGGTAGTCCTTATGGATAATAGCGTTACAGATCATCTCACGCAAAGCTTCTTCAGGAATCTCTAACGGTTCTTTGCGATCCAAGCCTGCAAACTGCATGATTGGTACCAGATAGCGGCTGCGCAAGGCTTGCATTACTTTTTCCGGCATCATGATCAGCGGACAAGCGATATTGTCATCGAAAATCAAGTCTGCCTGCGAAGCACCGAAGCGACCTATTCTATAGATTGCCGTGGGGCAGTAATAGTCCATTCTGTCGCTGAACAACATCAATGCGGCAAAAGTCAGTTGTCCTTGTTCATTGATTAATCCCAGTTTGCGGAGAATGGTCTCTTTGTCCTCTTGGCGGGCAGAACTATCCATCCGCTTTGCATCAATGGCACGCTCCACGAAATAACGGACAGCCTCATTGCTGATATCCTTCATCGTTGCTTCTTCCTCGATGTGCATGTCATACGTTCTATGACTTTTCTTGAGCAAAAAGTCCGAAAGTGCCATGCCGTTTAACTCCTGCAATGTACTGCCGCTTCGGAGGTAGAACTTGCCATGACATGAAATCGGTTGCTCGGAAGGCTGGATATGGATGGAGATATACTCTTTGCCGTCTTTAACTAGAATTTCTACTGCCGGGGCAACGCCGGTTGCTTGAATTGCCTTGTTTGGAATGGCCTCTAATAGATACTTTGCATCAGTAATTCCAACTACCTCGCCGCCATCATCCACCCCAACAAGGAGCGTGCCGCCTTGCGCATTGGCAAAGCCGCTGATATAGCGGAGATATTTGTCATCCCATTGCTGCTTATATTCTATCGTTTGCGATTCCATTATTTTGCAGTGTTGTTAGTTTTTGTGCGGTTTTTCTTAATTTAGCGGCGGGAAAATGTGTTAAACTTTCTTTATAATTGCCGATTTTTAAGATTTTCTATATCAAAAGTATTTGTTTTGTGTCGAAATACGGCGCAAAATTAATATAAATCTTTCGAATGTGCAATTTTTAGTCAAGTAAAAATGCGCAATTAATAAAGAAGTATAACTCTTTCATAAAAAACGTACAGTTTTATGTTGTAAAACATATTTTTGAAAAATGCAAAGTGTAGTTTGCAAAAACGTGTCTTTTTGATATTCAGCAGGTTACGTTTCTTTTGTTTTCCGTGCGGATAATGCGGTAAAATGCTCTATAATTGCTCTAAAACAGGACAAAAAAAGTAAATATCGCATTTTTTTTTGGTGGTATCAAAAAAATGTAGTACTTTTGCAGCCGATTTCGGTGGAAATCACCCAAGTCACTTGTGCGCAAGCACGCCGCGATGTTGGAATAGGTAGACAAGAAAGACTTAAAATCTTTTGCCCAGTGATGGGCGTGCCGGTTCGACCCCGGCTCGCGGTACAAGAGAGGGCGTGTCAATTTTTTGGCACGCCCTCTCTTTTGCTTTTTTAGTACTTTATAATTTTTTTGTACTTACTTACGTTCGCATCTCGTTCGCATTACGTTCGCATGCAGTATGTCACAATCCGGTTTTTGATATTCCATATTGCTCCGCGGGGTGTTATTGTTGTTTCATTTTCTGTTGCAGTTGTTGTTTGAGCCGTTGCTGCATGATTTGCTGCTGCGTAGGTTGAGTTGTTTGGGCAGGTGCAGCCTCTGT
>CAJOKE010000023.1 GCA_905235225.1 Paludibacteraceae bacterium | reverse complement strand
CTATGGCGAGAATGGCGAAATTCTCAAAGATGGCAAATACACCGTTTATTTCCGTCCCAATGCTGATGGTGGTACAGATTGGTTCTATAACGTCATCTATGTTGCCGAGGAAACTGGTTCTGACATTGATGCCGTTATCGGTTCTGATCCGCACAATGTTAAAATCATGGAGAATGGTAATGTTTCCATCCTCAAAAACGGCGTTCGCTATAACCTCAATGGCGCAGTTGTTAAATAATAACTCCGCTCGGTTATAACAACATGTTTATAACTCCCCATCTTGCCATGCAGGGTGGGGAGTTCTTTGTTTAACGCCTAAATCGCACTTTCCTATACGATTTGTTTCAGGGGCGTTCTTATCGGCTAATTGTTCTGCTGCCCGCTAATCGGTTTGCTGCTCGCTGATTTTTGCTGCCACAAACGACTGTAATCTCACATATCGCTTTTGACCGGATTTGGGATGCTCGAATTGTTCTTCAAACAACGCTTGCCAGTACGCCTTGCGTTCCGGATTTTGAAGTTCCGCATACGCTTGGTTCAGACTCTGTGCAAACCGTTTCCTGTTTTCTGTCGCACCTTGCGACCAGGCTCCCTCATGACGGTGCATGGCATACGATTCGCGAGGACCTAAGATCTTTTGCCCTTTCTTCGTTACACCATAGCATTTGCGGCGACATATAAATATCGCTCCGTCATGTTCCTTCGGCGTGTTCAACTTCCCATGCAATTCCTCAATCGGATTAACATACGTTGTTCTTCTCATAGCTTTTATATCCTTTCCTTTTATTTCATTATATTTTTTTACTGTTTGTTCCCTTAGTTTCCATTAAAGTCTATTCCCTTTGTTTAAGGACTATTCCTTATGTTTCCAATGTTTCTTATAGTTTTTTCCCTTTGTTGCTTATATGATTATTTCTTTTGTTGATTATATGATTATTTCCTTTGTTTCTTATATGATTATTTCTTTTGTTCCTTATATGATTATTTCTTTTGTTCCTTTTGCGGTTTGTTTATTGCTTGTTAAAATGTCGAAATGTAGAGTCTCTGTAACTCTCTGATAATCAATACCCCTTATCGCACTGTTATTGCACTATTATCGCACTATTATTGCAGGATTTTTGCACTATTATTGCACTATTCAGCCATCTGTATCGGACGATTGACTACCCCTTATCCGCTGTTTTAGGGGGGATTTTGACCCGATAATGTGTTTGCTGGAAAATTTGTGCAAAGATAATACAAATTTTTCGTATATGCAAATTTTTATACATTTTTTGTGCAAAAAGAATTTTATTCTTTATTTACTTGCATACATGAAAAAAAAGCTGTAACTTTGCGCCCAAATTGGTTTTAACCGTGCCTATAAGGTACTAAATTATTTTTTTGTAAATGAAAGCATTTGTTTTTCCCGGACAGGGTGCCCAATATGTAGGGATGGGAAAGGACTTGTATCAGTCTTATCCTTTGGCGAAAGAAATGTTCGAAGAGGCTAACGACATCCTCGGTTTCAGAATCACGGACATTATGTTTGATGGCTCATCTGATGACTTGAAACAAACCAAGGTCACACAGCCTGCGGTATTTATGCACTCGGTCATTGCAAGCAAAGTCATGACCATTGCCGAACCCGATATGGTTGCCGGACACAGTCTCGGCGAATATTCCGCCTTGGTTGCCTGTGGTTGCCTCTCTTTTGCCGATGCCCTCAGGCTGGTTGCTGCACGCGCTTCGGCGATGCAGAAAGCCTGCGAAATGCAGGAATCGACCATGGCGGCTGTTCTCGGTATGGAAGATACTAAGGTGGAAGAGATTTGCGAGCAGATTGCCGGCGAAATCGTTGTTGCTGCTAACTTCAATTGCCCGGGGCAGGTCGTTATCTCCGGCTCTAAAGAGGGTATTGCCAAAGCTTGTGAACTACTCAAAGCTAATGGCGCAAAAAGGGCTATCGGTTTGCAGGTCGGCGGAGCATTCCATTCACCGCTGATGCAGCCCGCTGCGGAAGAACTGCAGGAAGCTATTCTGGCCACCGCTTTCTCTAAACCGCTGTGTCCGATTTATCAGAATGTTAACGCTTATCCGCAGACTGACCCCGAACTGATTCGCCAGAATTTGCTCCTCCAACTTACCGCACCGGTACGCTGGACACAAACGGTCAGAAACATGATTATCGACGGTGCTAATGAGTTTTATGAGTTCGGTCCAGGCGATGTCCTCAAAAACCTTATACGCAAAATTGATCCCAATGTTACAGTCGGGTAGAGTAAATTAAACTGGATAATTATTTGAATATTACAATGTATAGAACATTTACTTGCGGCGAGTTGCGTCTCGCCGATGCAGGAAAAACGGTGACGCTGGCGGGATGGGTTCAGCGCATCCGTAAAATGGGAGGTATGACTTTTATTGACCTCCGTGACCGTTATGGTATAACACAGTTGGCGTTCAATCAAGGAACTGAAGCCTTTGAAAAAGCCAACGGATTGGGTAGGGAATATGTACTTCAGGTAACCGGCAAAGTTATTGAGCGTGAATCTAAAAACGCACAGCTGCCTACCGGTGAAATCGAGATTGAAGTAACGGAACTCAACGTGCTTAATCCTGCCATCACACCGCCTTTCACTATTGAGGACGAAACGGACGGCGGAGATGACCTCCGTATGAAATACCGCTATTTGGATTTACGACGTAGTTGCGTTCGCAAAAACCTTGAATTGCGCCATAAATTCGCATTCGAAGTGCGCAGATACTTGGACGAACAGGGATTCCTGGAAGTGGAAACACCCGTCTTGGTGAATTCAACTCCCGAAGGCGCGCGCGATTTTATTGTTCCAAGCCGCATGAATCCGGGGCAGTTCTACGCCTTGCCGCAATCTCCACAAACGCTCAAACAACTCCTTATGGTTAGTGGATTTGACCGTTATTTCCAGATTGTCAAGTGCTTCCGCGATGAAGACCTGCGTGCTGACCGCCAGCCGGAATTTACACAAATCGACTGTGAAATGTCATTCGTAGAGCAAGAGGATATCCTCAATATGTTTGAAGGCCTGTCAAGGCATTTGTTCAAGACCATCCTGAATATGGATCTGCCTAAACTGCCGCGTATGACATGGGCTGATGCCATGAAGTATTATGGCAGTGACAAACCCGATACACGGTTTGGAATGACTTTCGTGGAACTGCACGACATCTTCCATGAGGCTGAAGCGCAAAAGCCTGAAGAACAGCATTTTAGCGTTTTTGCTAATGCCGCTTATATCGGTGGTATTTGTGCAAAAAATTGCGCCGTTTATACTCGTAAACAGCTTGACCAACTCACCGAATTTGTGCGCCGGCCGCAAGTCGGTGCCAAAGGCATGGTTTACGCAAGGGTGGAGCAGGATGGTACGGTTAAATCCAGTGTGGATAAGTTCTACGGACAAGATACACTGCAGGCGGTGGCACGGGAAATGCAGGCGGAGCCGGGTGATTTGCTGCTCATATTAAGTGGCGATGACGCTATGAAAACGCGAAAACAGCTCTCTGAATTGCGTCTCGAAATGGGACGTCAGCTCGGATTGCGTGACCCCAAGAAATTCAGTTGCTTGTGGGTCATCGACTTCCCAATGTATGAGTGGTCTGATGAGGAGCAACGACTGATGGCTATGCACCATCCGTTTACAAGCCCGAAACCGGAAGATATTCCGTTGCTGGACACTGACCCCGCTGCCGTTCGTGCCAATGCCTATGATATGGTTATTAACGGCGTTGAAGTCGGTGGAGGCTCAATTCGTATCCATGATGCCCAACTTCAGGAGAAGATTTTTGAGATTCTCGGCTTCACACCGGAGCAGGCGCAGGCTAAATTCGGCTTCCTCATGAATGCCTTCAAATTCGGCGCACCCCCTCATGGTGGGCTCGCTTATGGCTTGGATCGTTTTGTAAGCCTCTTTGCCGGACTCGACAGCATCCGCGACTGCATTGCTTTCCCGAAGAACAATCAGGGACGTGATGTCATGTTAGGCGCACCGGGGGTTGTGGATCAAATCCAACTGGACGAACTCATGCTGGATATCCGTAAAAATAATAAATAAGGACTAATCGGTTAATGTAGCGGATTGGCTATGGTGGCGCACGATCAAATAGCACTAATAACTTCGACTTCACGATATTTCAAATATATTATAAGGCATAAAGGAATTGTCTTTCGTCAAAATGACACTTTCTTTGTCGTGCATCGTACTGTCAAAGGCGTTGAAATCATCACACTGGACGAGTTCTTGACTACGAGAAAACTGCTAAAAATTAAACGCTATAAACTGAAACACGATGTTGACATTTCGGAACTTGTTCGGACAAAACAATATAACCGTTATAAATTAATCAATAATAATTGTGAGAATTTCTGTAACGATTTTATTAATGAATTTTCCACACAGCATCGTTCCGAGTATTCTGAGCAAATCATGTTTTGGCTAATTGCAGGCGCTGTTGTCTTCACGGCGGGAATTTCTGCCGCTTTCCTTGGAATTGGCTGGCTGACTATTGTTTGTACCTTGATCGTGTTCCTGCCGGTTATTATCCTTATTAAATCTAATTACGATTATGTAAAATAGTATATTTGGTGAATGGTATATAATATAGAGGAAATATTTAGTGAAAATGATAAAGAACGTGAGGTTGAACCGTTCTTCCCTTCTTCAATTGATATAGAGGCACAGCATAACATGCGCGTTATTAACGGATCTACACTTACCGTACTTCCGTTACGTAATATGGTTTTGTTTCCCGGTGTACTGCTTTCTGTCAATGTTTCGAGACCGAGATCGAAACAACAGGTTATGGCGGCATTCAATAATGACAAGTTATTGTGTGTCGTTTGTCAGAAACAACGCGAAACCCAAGATCCCAAAATCGAAGACTTATATACGTTTGGTGTATCTGCCCGTATTGCCCGGGCGTTGGATATGCCGGATGGCAGTATTACAATAATCATTGAGGGACGCGAAAGAATTGAAGTTGAGGAGTTTACGGTCACCAAACAAAATATTATAAAAGCCAGAGTACATATCAGACCTGAAATTAATGTTGAGAATAAAAAAGAATATCTTGCTGTCGTTAGCAATATAAAAGACCAGGCTCTCAAAATCGTAAATCTGGCTGAAAATACACCCGTAGAGGCAAACATGATGCTGCGCAGTATTAATGACCCGTTTACACTCGTCAATTATATCTGCGTCAACTTCGACATTACCATCCCTGACAAAGAAAAACTGCTCGAATTTGATGACCCTGCCGATCGGGCTATCAGGCTATTGGAAATACTGAATAAGGAAGTCCAAATGCTTGAAATGAAGGCTGATATTCAGGTTAAGACACAAGAGGAAATCAATAAAGACCAACGTGCATATTACCTGCATCATCAGCTGGAAACTATTCAAAAGGAATTAGGTGATACCGGAGAACAGGTTGTCAGTGAATTGAAGGAACGTGCCGGAAAAAAAGCCATGCCGGATTATGTGCGTTCCGTCTTTGATAATGAATTAAAGAAACTTCAGCGCACTTCTACACACTCCCCTGACTACACAATCCAGCAAAGTTATCTCGAAATGATCCTGGATTTGCCTTGGATGGACTTTTCGGAGGATAATTTCGATATTCAACATGCAAAGGATGTCTTGGAACGTGACCATTTTGGAATGGAAAAAGTCAAAGAACGCATTATAGAGTACTTGGCTGTATTGCGTCAAGTTGCGTTGTGGAAAGCTGATGGTACTTTGACAAAAACGGACTTCAAAGCACCTATCCTATGTCTTTATGGACCTCCGGGAGTCGGAAAAACAAGCCTTGGCAAGTCCATTGCTGAAGCTTTGGGACGTAAATATGCACGTATTTCTTTAGGCGGTTTGCATGATGAAGCCGAAATAAGAGGACATCGTAAAACGTACATCGGTGCCATGCCCGGACGTATTATCGAGAATTTGCGTAAAGTCAAAACATCCAATCCTGTTTTTGTACTGGATGAGGTGGATAAAATCGGATCGGATTATAAAGGAGACCCGACTGCCGCATTGTTGGAAGTTCTTGATCCTGAGCAAAATAGCACTTTCCACGATAACTATCTGGACATTGATTATGACCTTAGTAAAGTGCTGTTTATCGCCACTGCAAATACGTTGGAAACCATTCCCCGCCCTCTACTCGACCGTATGGAATTGATTGAATTGTCTGGATATCTGTTGGAAGAAAAGGTGGAGATTGCCAAGAAACATCTTATCCCGAAAGAACTGCTCAATCATGGTATAAAATCCACTCAGTTGCGCATTAATAAAGATGTGCTGGAAAAACTGATTGATGGATATACCCGCGAATCCGGCGTTCGTTCTTTGGAAAGACAAATTGCTGCAATTTGCCGTAAAGTAGTCACAAAGATTGCTTTGAATGAGCCGTATAATGTTTCTATGACTTCGGAAGATTTGGTCACTTATCTTGGCAAACCGCGTTTCAGCCGCGACAACTATGAAACCAATAAATATATAGGTGTCGTGACAGGATTGGCGTGGACACAAGTCGGCGGTGAAATACTTTTTATTGAGACATCACTTTCTCCGGCTAAGACCCCTACCCTCACTTTAACCGGAAACTTGGGCGATGTAATGAAGGAAAGTGCAACTATCGCACTCGGTTATATTAAGGCACATGCTGACCAATTCGGTATCAAACGCAAAGATTTGGATACCATGTCTGTACATATTCATGTGCCTGAAGGAGCCATACCCAAGGATGGACCAAGTGCCGGAATTACAATAACAACGGCGTTGGTAAGTGCATTTACTAAACGTAAAGTTCGTCCGCGTATCGCCATGACCGGCGAAATGACACTGCGCGGGAAAGTGCTGCCTATTGGTGGTGTCAAGGAGAAAATTCTTGCTGCCAAACGTGCTGGAATAACTGACCTCGTGCTTTGTCAGGAAAACCAAAAGGATGTGGATGAAATTCCTCAGAAATATCTCAAAGGACTGAATTTCCACTACGTAAACGATATTCAGGAAGTGATTGATTTCGCTTTGCTTTGATTATAATTAACATAATAATAACAATTTAAATCACATTTTACAATGAAACCAAGTCATATTGAGCATCTTGGAATTGCTGTAACAAGTATTGAAGAGGCTATGCCCTTCTTCGAGTTTTTAACCGGTTCAAAATGCTATTCTATTGAAGAGGTAGCTGACCAAAAAGTTCGTACTGCCTTCTTTAAGGTCGGTGAAGTCAAAATTGAATTGCTGGAACCTACCTGCCCCGAATCTACTATTGCCAAATTCATTGAGAAAAATGGCGGTCGCGGTGGCGTTCACCACGTTGCTTTCAATGTTGAAAATGTAGCAGAGGCTTTGGCTGAAGCAGAAGCTGCTGGCATTCAACTCATTGACAAAGCTCCGCGTAAAGGTGCAGAGAATCTCATGATTGCATTCTTGCACCCCAAAAGCACTAAGGGTGTCTTGACTGAAATCTGCGAGCAACCTAAGTAATCAAATAGTTCATTAATAATTACTTCTGATTTTTATGGATAACGAAAAATTGCAAAAGCTGATAGATAACCGCACCAAGGCTATGGCGGGTGGCGGCGAAGCGGCTGTGGAAAAGCATCATGCTAAAGGCAGTTACACGTGCCGCGAACGTATCAACATGCTTCTTGATGAAGGTTCGTTCGAAGAAATCAATATGTTCCTCACTCACCGTTGCCACGACTTCGGTATGGACAAAAAAGTGTTCCTTGGAGATGGCGTTGCTGTAGGATCTGGTACAATTGATGGCCGCTTGGTGTTCGTATTTGCGCAGGATGCTACTGTCATCGGAGGTTCGCTGTCTGAGACGATGGCTCTTAAAATCTGTAACGTCATGGATCAGGCTATGAAGTTAGGTGCGCCTATCATCGGTTTGAATGATTCAGGTGGAGCACGTATTCAGGAAGGTGCCTGCGCTTTGGCTGGTTATGCCGAAATCTTTGAGCGCAACATCCTTGCATCTGGTGTTGTTCCGCAAATCTCTGTCATCTTTGGTCCCTGTGCAGGTGGTGCAGTTTATAGCCCTGCTCTTACTGACTTTATTATGATGACCGAACAGAATTCCTATATGTTCATTACTGGTCCGAAGGTCGTTAAATCTGTAACTGGTGAGGATGTAACTGTTGAGGAACTTGGTGGCGCACGTGTTCATGCTACTAAATCCGGTGTTACCCATTTTGTGGCGGCTACTGAAGAAGAGGCTATTGAGCAGGTTCGTCGTCTTGTATCTTTCATTCCGCAAAACAACATGGAGGAAGCTCCGCTGGTAGAATGTACCGACGATCCGATGCGTATTGAGGACGAACTTAATGACATCGTACCGTCTGATCCTAACAAACCGTATGACATGAAGCAGATTATCAACCTTATTGTTGATAACGGTGATTTCATGGAAGTACAAAAGGATTATGCTAAAAACATCATTTGTGGTTTCGCTCGTTTTGATGGTCGCTCGACAGGTATCATTGCTAACCAACCGGGATGGCTGGCTGGAGTTTTGGACTGCGATGCAAGCCGTAAGGCAGCGCGTTTCGTTCGTTTCTGTGATGCGTTCAACATCCAGATTCTCACTCTCGTAGATGTTCCGGGATTCCTTTGCGGTACAGGTCAGGAATATGCCGGAATTATTGATCATGGAGCAAAATTGATGTTCGCTTACGGCGAAGCAACCGTTCCGAAGGTTACAGTCACCATTCGCAAATCATACGGCGGATCACATATTGTCATGTCCTGCAAACAATTACGTGGTGATATGTGCTATGCATGGCCTAATGCGGAAATTGCCGTTATGGGCGCAAGCGGTGCTGTTGGTGTACTTCAGGCTAAGGCACTGAAGGCTATTGAAGATCCTGAAGAAAAGAAAAAATTCATCGCCGAGAAAGAAGCTGAGTACAAGGAATTGTTCGCAAGTCCGTACCAGGCTGCTAATCGTGGTTACATTGATGATGTAATTGAACCGCGTACTACTCGCGCCCGCATTGTCAATGCGTTCGAGAAGTTGCAGACCAAGCGTCTCTCCAACCCGATGAAGAAACATTCAAATATTCCTTTGTAAGATGACACTCTTATCAATTACAGGTCAGACTTGGTTGATTACCGGACTCGGTTTCGGTTTGGTGTTGGTGTTACTGTTTGTCTTTGTTTATATAATGAAACTGCTTGGCTGGATTATGCAACCTCGCAAAGCAAAGACTGACGCCCAACCGGTTCAAACAGAAACCGAATCGGAAACAACCAAAGCAGATGATGCTACAAAGGCTGCTATCGCATATGCGTTACACCTTTATTATAACAGTCTGCACGATTCTGTGGAAACACACCTGACCATTAAACATCACGCTACGGCGTGGCATATTATTTCAAGTGGAAAATAATTAAACAATAGTAAAATGAAAGAATTTCAATTCAAAATTAACGGCGAAGAGTACAAAACTGCCGTTAATGAACTCGAAGGCGGCGTAACAGAAGTCACCGTCAATGGTAAAACATACAAAGTGGAAATGGAACATGCAGCTCCCGCTGCTCACAAAGCGGCTCCCGTTGCTCATACTCCATCTGCTGCTAAAGCGGCTCCGGCTGCTGCTCCTGCCGGTGGTAAGAAAGTCGTTTCTCCCCTACCCGGCTCTGTAATCAAAGTTTTGGTATCTGAAGGACAGGCTGTCAAAAAAGGCGACACTTTGCTTACACTCGAATCCATGAAGATGGAGAATACCATTGCTGCTGAATGTGATGGTACTGTAAAGCAAGTGGCTGTCAAACCCGGGCAAACTGTTATGCAAGACGACCTGCTTGTCGTTCTCGCCTAAGTTAACCCTATGGTCAATACAATGACCAAATGGTAAATATTTAAAATTGTATTTTTATGAACGATATTCTTGAATTTTTCACCAATATGGGTTTTATGAACCTCAGTTGGCAGCAAGGAGTAATGCTGTTATTGTCGTTCTTCCTACTCTATTTGGCGATTAAGAAGCAATATGAACCGTTGCTGTTATTACCTATAGCATTTGGTATGTTGCTGACCAACCTGCCCATGTCAGGAATGTTCCATGAGGAATTATGGGCATCGTTCCTGCAGCCTTTCATGGAAGATGGCGTTACACCTAATCCGGCTTATCATAGTTATGGTGCCATATTAAAGAATGCCGGATTATTGGACGTCCTATATATCGGTGTTAAGGCGGGTGTGTATCCTTGCTTGATTTTTATCGGTGTTGGAGCGATGACTGATTTTGGACCGCTTATTGCTAACCCTAAGAGTTTCTTGTTGGGTGCTGCAGCACAGGTGGGTATCTTTATTACCTTCCTCTGCGCCAATATTTGGTTTACTCCGGCAGAAGCTGGTAGTATTGGTATCATTGGTGGTGCTGATGGTCCGACCAGTATTTTCCTGACATCTAAACTTGCTCCGCATTTGTTAGGTCCGATTGCCATTGCAGCCTACTCTTATATGGCATTGGTGCCGGTTATCCAACCGCCCATTATGCGCCTTTTGACTACAGAGAAAGAGCGGAAAATCAAAATGCAGCAATTGCGCTCGGTCAGCAAAACGGAAAAAATCGTTTTTCCGATAATCATTACCACCATTGTGGCACTCGTTTTGCCTGATGCAGCTCCGTTAATCGGCTGCTTGATGTTGGGTAATTTGATGAAAGAGTGCGGAGTTGTTGATCGTTTATCCAAGACTGCGCAAAACGAATTGATGAATATTGTTGTCATTTTCCTTGGCTTGTCAGTAGGTGCTACCGCTACCGGTGCAACTTTCCTCAACTACAAAACCTTGCTCATTTTGGCGATGGGTATTATTGCCTTCAGTATGGGTACTGCTGGTGGTGTACTGCTTGCTAAATTTATGAACTTGTTCACCAAGGAGAAAATCAATCCGCTCATCGGTTCGGCTGGTGTTTCCGCTGTTCCTATGGCAGCACGTGTAAGTCAAGCGGAAGGACAAAAAGCTGATCCTTCTAACTTTCTGCTTATGCACGCCATGGGACCAAATGTGGCAGGTGTAATCGGTTCCGCTGTTGCTGCAGGTATTCTGCTAACCATGCTTGGATAGTGCGAATAATATGATATTTTGACGAAAAAGCACGGTTCGCCGTGTTTTTTTGTTTTATTTTACAAATAAATTTGTGCAATCAAAAAAAAAGCAGTACTTTTGTCGCGCAAATTATAAATGCACTGTAAATGGTTCGCTTTTACCATCGGTACTAGCGATTAAAAGGGAAGGTTGTGAAATTCAACCGCTGTCCCGCAGCCGTAAGTCTTATTACTGAACTCCAATTCTTATTGTCACTGTTTAACGACGGGAAGACAGGAGGAAGGAAGACAAGCCGGAAGACCTGCCATTATACGGAAAAAGCCGTTTCCCTTGACGTGGATATCAAGGCTGGCAAATGAATAATAGGAATATCAATCACACATTAATTATGTCGTTAAACCATTTTATGTGGTTTCATTCGTCATGTCTTTTGACAACGAAACCACATGTGAGGCACGGTAATCGGGCTCTGACAAGGAACCATTCTTTTCTTTTGTTTTTTGTTTTTTGTTTCTTATTTCTCGTTCATCCCGATTCTGTGTGCCTTGCAAACTCACCATATATATATAAGGTGTATGAGTATTGTCCTGCTCCCGGACAATTTGTCAACGAATTGCCAAAATATGAAAATGGAGATGATGCTAATATGATGCGACTGAAAGCAGAAGAAGCCATTGCGGACAATAATCAAGGGATGATAACACTCGGTGGCTGGGGGGGCTATGTCGTTTTCGGATTTGACCATATGATTGAGAATAATCCTGAATCGAAAGATTTTGTTGTACTTGGAAATGCTTTCTATTCAAATTCGAACACCTCTCAAAATTCGCGTAACGGTGGTTCTTGTGAACCGGGAATAATTTGTGTCAGTTACGATGAGAATGGTAATGGCAAACCGGATGATTCTTGGTATGAGATTGCCGGGTCGGAATACAATAATTCTATCCATGATTACCAACTAACGTATTATTCCCCTAATCCGAATCATATCGCAACACCTGATTTGAATAATAAAGCCATTATAGATACTACGTATATAGCATGGCAAGATAACAAAAATCAAAAAGGGTATATGAATCAGATTGCCTATCATACGCAACCATATTTTCCGCAATGGATAGCTGACAATTCGCTGACATTCAACGGAACTAAACTGAATGATAATTTTATTGATGAGAGTGGAAACGGCTCTTATTATGTTCTGTATGCCTATGATTACGGGTATGCTGATAATCATCCAAATAATTCGGAAGAAGCACAGATTGACATTGATTGGGCTGTTGATGAAACGGGAAATCCGGCAAATCTTCCGGGTATTCATTTTGTCAAAGTCTATACCGGTGTACATCAGCAATGTGGATGGATTGGAGAAACATCTACTGAAGTTACAGGAGCGATTGATTTACATTTAATTACTGATTTACAATCAGCAAAGACACCAATGAAAACGCCCGAAAAGAGTTTCAAAAACGGACATGTATATATAATGCACAACAACCATATTTATACAATTTATGGCACACAGATCCAATAAACATTTATTTGCATTAATCCTGCTGATTCTTTCATGTTCGGTATATTCCGATGATACCCTGACACTGAATCTAAACGATTATCTTGCCAATTATATAATTAATGAAGATAGTTATTGGGAAGATACTTATACAGACGATGTTCATTTGGAAGATACCCTGTTTGCTTTCTCGCATTCAGGGGCAGCTGATGGTGCCGGTGGTATGGCATATTGGGACGGTTTTACGCTTTCCACTTCCGGAGATACATATAATTATGGAAAAGAAGGCAGTTCCGATGGCTGGATAGCCAAGCAATGGGGCTGTATGGCTGGTGGCGGTCTGAATGACAATATGCAACCCGAATCCGATAGACCATATCTTGTGGCATATTGGGGATTTCATAAGGAGACATTGGATCCTGATTACCATTCTTTGCGGATTGATTTTATTGATAATCAGCCACATAAGGCTGTTGGCGTTTATATTTGCAATCATCCTTGGCCCTATTATGGAAATATCAACGGAGACGGTTTTGCCAGTGCCTTTAGCAAAGAGGGTGACCACTTTGCTCTTGTGGCACATGGCTTAAATGAATTGGGAGAACCAACGGGTACATCCGCATCACTGCAATTGGCATCATACCATGATAATAAACTCATTCAATCCTCTGATTGGCAGTATTTTGACTTGACATCGTTAGGAACGGTTAGCGGTCTTTATTTTACGATGGAAACCAGCGACATAGACCAATTATATGGTGCTAATACCGCCGCATATTTTTGCTTGGACAAGTTAAGTGTTCTTTCTTTTTCTAAAGAAACGGAGCCGTTACCACGTCCCACAGGTTTACAAATACTGTCGTATGGCGAAGATACTGCTACTCTTGCTTGGAACCGTATGGAGAATATTGATAAATATATTCTTCTGCTCAACAAAAATGAAATTGCATCCACAGTGGATACCGTGTACACTTTCTATGATTTGACCGCTGCGACAGCTTATGAACTGTCTGTTATGGCTGTTGCGGATAATGATACATCCGAAGTTGCTGCTCTTTCAGTCACTACGAAAGATTTGACTTCTCCTACTCCACCTGCCAATTTGCAAGTGCAGGCTGACATTTATTCGTTACTTTTGACTTGGGATCCCGCCGATGATAATGTTGCCGTTACACGATACACGATTTATCTTGACAATGAACCTTATCGCAGAACGACGGATACAACTCACAGGATTACCGGCTTGCAGCCTGATACACAATATGAACTTGCAATCGTTGCGGAAGACGCTGCTGGGAACAAATCGGAACGGGCGACTATCATTGCTCATACTTTACCTCAAGACGACCAAGCCATTGATTATTTTGAATCAACCACCGAAATTGAGGCAGTCTATACGCTGAATGGTCTATATCTCGGGAAACAAATTCCCGCTAAATCAGGGACATATCTTATTCGTCAGAATAACAAAGTATCCAAATTAACAATTATTAATCATTAAAAACTACTTTATGAGAAAGATCTTCTTCTCCGCTATCTTGTTGATAGCAAGTGTGGTAAGTGTTTGGGCAACGAACGTAACCGTTACCATGAATGCTGTTAGTACCACAATGACGTTGGTGGATAAATCTACCGGTACCCCTGTTGCTATTGGTGACCCCGCCAACAAAGTTTACACCTTTACTGCTGCTGAAGGGACGTATGTATTAACCGGTTATGACACCGATGGTACAACTGTTAACGGAACGATGGAACTCAATATAAAAGGTGAGTCACAATCGTTCAAAGTATTTACTATTACAACTTATGCAACCAACAGCGACTGGGTGTATGGCACCGACTACACCATTAACCTCTCAGTCATCACACGCGATGGCAAGGCATTGGTGACCACCCTTGGTGATTCAAAAACGGCAGGGCGCAAGACGTTCTTGACATTGGAAGGCAACACCTATTTCTGCGACCTTGTTCCTACTGCAGCTCATTCAGACTATGCTCCGTTTTATAAGACAGGAACCATTAATTCTAATGACAACGTTCAAGGGGCTATTCCCGCTGCACAAGAGGTTAAAATCACTGCTCCCGAAGGTGCTGTAGTTTTCGTGGGGCGTAAAACTGCACACTTCGTTCCTTTTATTGAGGAAAAACCTGTCGGCATTGATGGCACTACATATACTTTCAAACTCGCTAAAGGTGGTGAATACAACTATCGCGTTTCCAAAGCAGGCGGATTGACACAAGCCGGTGTATTCAAGGTTGAGGAAACCGATTTGACATTTACAGAGGATGACTTCTCCGCAAAAAGTCCGAAATGGATTGACCACGATGTGCAATCTAATGGAGGTTATAACGTTGCTGATATCTTCCTGAACATCAACGCTCAGGAACACCTCAAACTGAATCAAGGCGACACCTATGATGTACTGGCTCTGCGCAACTGGGAAATCATCAACTCCATCACCACCAACTACTTTATCGAACCTGACTATACCTATACCGTGACCAATCTCAACGGCGTAGCCGACAACTCTGTTGTTACCATTGACGCCGATGGTACTTTGCACGCGGTGGCAAATGGTGCTGCAATTGTTACGGTTACCTATGATGCCATCCACATGACAGGAATGATTGGTGGTGAATATTGGTCGGCTATTTGGCCCGAAAACACTGGCGTATTCGTGGTTACCGTCGGTGACCACGCTACCGGCATTGACCTTGGTATGACCATTAACGAGACCAATGAAGAAAAATACAAACTCGCCGGAACGGCATATGATGCCGATTTTGATGTCCTCTACTTTGCTGACACTGAAACAGCATTTCCATATACATTCAAACCAGCTAACGTAAAGAGCGTTAAGGTGGCATACCCGACCATTGGCGAAAATGCCGCTACTTATAATGGATTTGGCACTGATGGAGTAACCTATGATTCCGAAAAAGGCACTTACACCGTACAAGTTAAGTTTGGTCGCCAAATTGTTCAATTGACAAACGAAGCCGGTGTTAGCGAATACCAGGTTTTGGTTGGTAAGCCTGTTCATATTGAGGCTACCGCTGTCGGTCGTCAGCAGACTGGCACTTTCCGTCCCGGTGATGAAGTAAAAGTCCAACTGTCAGGACTATTCCACCCTGCTAACAAACTTGCCGGTATCCACAACTTTAATGCAACAACTATTTATAAACGTAATGGCAAGGAATTAAAGAGTTCATCCAACCAATATACCTACTGCAGCACTCCTGCAGCACAGGCAGTTTCATTCACTATTGATGCCGACTATGACATCTCTGGCGGTAATGATACCCTTAGAGGCGGTGTCATTCGTTTGGGTGGTTTTGGTGATCCTTTTGGTAACCACCGTAATACATCCAAGAAATTTGGTCGTGGTCCTAACTTTACTTCTGGTTCCCAGTCTGCCATTTTTGGTACACTGCCTGAAATCATCTTACCCTTAGAGGCACGTCCTGCTGACAAAACACTCACTTTCAATACCAATGTGGATGAGTGTGTCATAACGGTAAATGACTACAAGGGTAAGGCTTTGACTCCCACCGATGGTAAATTTACTGTTAACACATTCGATTACACGTATTTGGTTGAGAAGAAGGGCTATAAATCTGTAGCAGGTACGATCTCCGTAACATCAGAAAGTCCGGAGACGATCACCCAAAATATCACATTGGAGGCTATTGATAACACCGATGTCGCTTGGGACGGACTCACCACTTCTTATGAGCCTGAGCAGGAAGAAGGAATCTATGTCATTAAATCCGGTTATCACATGGCTTGGTTTGCTAAAAAAGTAAACGACGGAACGTATAATATCAAAGGCAAACTGGCTAACGACATCTCACTTGGTGGTTACAATTGGACTCCTGTCGGCGGAAATTCTTCTTCCAAAGCTTTCAAAGGACAATTTGACGGACAAAATCACGCTATTAAAGACCTGTACATCAACTCAACTGCTACTTATCAGGGACTCTTCGGTTACGTACAGGATGCTCAGATTACCAATTTGACCGTAATCGGTGAAATCAAAACAACGGCTAATAACGCAGCAGCTATCGCGGCATACACTAACGGTTCGACTGTTATTGACCGTTGCGCAAGCTACGTGAGCATTTCTTCTACTGCCAGCTATGTGGCTGGTATCACTTGCAATACAATGAATAGGAATGTGACTATTACCAACTGTGCCAACTATGGTACGCTGCAAGGTGCCAACTACGTTGCCGGTATTGCTGCCAATGTTCAACAACCCGCTACTATCAAAAATGTACTGAACTACGGCGAAATCATTTCTGATGGTGCCAATGTTGGTGCCATTCGCGGTCACAAAACCAATGGCACATACGAACACATCTACGCTGTTAAGGCATATGCAATCGATACGGTTGCTACTGTCAAAACGGCGGTCTGTGATGCTAAGACTTTTGCCAAGGGTATTGTTGCCGATTCGCTCGGAGAGGCTTTTGGGCAGACGATCGGTATTGACGCTTATCCGGTATTAGGTGGTGCCAAGTTGTATAAACACGGTGATTTGTACTTCAATACAGAGGATATGCCTGCTGCCAATGCAGTTGCTACCTTTGAAAACGAAGAAGGCGGCATTCAATTAAACGAATCTACACATGCTTGGCTCGGTGCTACACCCGATAATCCGGGATTTAGTTATTGGAAGTCCGGAGACTACACGTTCTATACTGACAATTACTATGGCTATTATTTAGCTTTCTATGCTTCCAACGAAACGGAAAACACCTCGACCGGATGGCAACAACCCTACCGTTCTGCAATTGGCGGAGCATTTGAAAGTACTAATTTCGGTATTTGGAGCAGTGACTATTATGGTTCCAACAGCATAATGAGTGACAAACCGCTGCCTGCTACCGGCTTTTATGTTACCAACAATGCTTATGCAGCTCATGTAATGGCTACCGGTGATGGCGGCAAGCAGTTTGAAGAAGGGGACTACCTCAATCTCGTTTGTGTTGGTAAACTGGCTGGCGTTGAAATGGGGACTATCACTGTCGAATTGGCTAAAGACACCAAGTATATTAAAGACTGGACATTTATTGACCTCAGTTCGCTCGGGCAGGTGAATGAAGTGATGTTCTACATGACCGGTTCTGATACCGGTGCATGGGGGTTGAATACACCGGCGTACTTCTGCATGGATAACTTTGGTGCAACCAAACCGCTTGATTATGTCGCTCCGGCAATGGATGATTTGGCTAATGTTCCGACTGCTGTTGAACAAACGCAGACTCAAACTGTTGTTTCTGTACAGAAGTTCCTTAACAACGGCGTTCTATACATCCTTCGTGACGGCAGAAAATATACTGTTCAAGGTCAGATCGTTCAATAACCTTGTATAAAACCCCAAAAGAGAGTGTGTCCAACCGGCACACTCTTTTTTGTAACTAACACCTCACCCTCTTTGTTCCGACAATTAGGTATTCCCCTTTCACTTGATTTCTCTATTTTTTCAGTTAATAGCGCAAATGTCCGTTTTTTTTTAGTGTATGTGCGTCAAAAGCAGTAATTTTGCACCGCATTTCCAAACAACATCATACTTTCAAACAATTAAAATATAACTACTATGAAACTCAAAGCAATTATCGGAATTATTTTGTCTGTAGCAGCTTTTTTGCGCCTGCTTTGTTTGACGGGAATCATCCCGGTAAACTTTATCTCAGACCAATGGGAGAGTCAATGGGAACCTTATTCCGCCGCATGTATCATCTTGTTCGTCGGAGCCTGTATCACGTATGACTCCATAAAAGAATTAAAGAAAAAGTAACCAACAACGTGTACCTTTACACCGCATTTTAGATAAGGACAAAAAGACATGGTACATCATAAGGATAATCAAGAGGTAAGGTGACGAACCAAAGCAAACAGGCGGACATCCATAGGGTTGCCCGCTTGCTTTTAGTATTTGATAAAAAAACTATTTCTCTCTTGCACATATCAAAAAATAGCATTACCTTTGCATTCGATTTCAACAGCTTATATTAGGATTTTATTAGGCTGTTATTAGGTTATTATTAGGCTATTATTAGGTTATTTCAGATCCGTTACAATATCATAACCCATTAACCCACACGCAACATGGCAAAAACTATTTTCGAAAAACCTGTCCGTGAGCTCCACGGCGCATTTACCAAAGGCGGTTTTATCAGCCGCCGCAAAACCTATCGTGACTCCAAAGGCCGTATCTTAGGCATGTCGGAGCCGGAAACCTACAAAATCGAGAACCCTCGCGACTGGAAGAAAAACCCGGCAACGGGCAAGGAATTGGAGCATCAACTCCGTTTCAAACAGGCTTCAGCCGAAACGTTCCGTATTCTGCATCCTTCCACGCCCGAAGAACTCGCCACACTGCAAATGTGGCAATCCCGCTTCGAAGCCCAACTGAACAAGCCCGAACCCGATGCTCCCGTCAATCCTAAAACCGGCAAGCGCAAACAGTACTTCCGCCTTGATGCCTTCATCCGTACCTGCATCTTGCGACAACTGCAATAAACATCCCCATACCGAATAAAACACTGCCTTAATAGAACAAAAAAAAGTGTGCCAACTAATTTTGGCACACTTTTTATATTTTGTAAAGCACCTTTTTTGCTACCGTTATTGTTTGATGTAGGAATAGGTTGCATACCCGTTATTCACAAACAACTCATTCCCTTTGAGGGCTGTGATTTCAATCAGGTTCATAACCAATAATACTTCAAAACCATGCTCCTTAAAGAAATCGGCTATAGCCAAAACCGTGTTCCCCGTTGCTAATATATCATCTAAAATCACGACCTTGCAAATCCCTTTTGCTTTCAATTCATCCAAATCGTTCATATTTACTACAAACTTGGACGAGCCGTATTCTTTCGTGGCACTAAATGACACTTGGCTTCCGTCATTCGGCAATTTACCTTCTTTGCGAAGCATAAAAAACGGCATGCCTAAATGAGCGGCAACCATTCCGCCAAAGATAAATCCGCGCGCCTCGGGACCGATGACTACTACCTGGTCACCATTGCTCACTTTTTCTACCTCGGTACTTAATGCCTCGATGGCTTTCTTTACTTCTACCGGATCCAATAAAAACGGGGTAATATCCAAAAAACGGATACCGGGTTGTGGAAAATCAAGAATTGTTTTAAGCATAATATATATTTTTTTGCAAAAGTACAAAATAATTTGTACACATGCAAAAAAAATACTACTTTTGTACAAAAAATTTTTTACTATGAAAGACCAAATAATTTTTGATTTGATCCGGCGTGAGCGGGAGAGACAAACAAAAGGCATTGAACTCATTGCCTCAGAAAATTTCGTTTCCGATGCTGTAATGCAGGCTATGGGAAGTGTTTTGACTAATAAATATGCCGAAGGCTATCCCGGAAAACGCTATTATGGAGGGTGTGAAGTTGTTGATATTGTTGAGGATGAGGCTCGTGAACGCCTGAAGAAATTATACGGAGCGCAATGGGTAAATGTTCAACCCCACTCCGGCGCACAGGCAAATATGGCTGTCTTTATGGCTTGTTTGCAGGCGGGTGACACTTTTCTTGGACTTAACTTAAGCCATGGTGGTCACCTTTCACACGGCTCGCCGGTTAACTTCTCCGGCTTAATGTTCCACGCTACTGAATATAATGTACGTGAAGATACTGGGCGCGTTGACTATGACCAGTTGGAGCAGGTCGCCCGTGCTGAACACCCGAAACTCATCATCGCCGGAGCATCTGCTTATAGCCGCGAATGGGATTATGCCCGCATCCGGCAGGTGGCGGATGAAATCGGGGCAATCTTTATGGTTGATATGGCTCATCCCGCCGGTTTGATTGCAGCAGGTTTGTTGGACAATCCGCTCCGCTATGCACACATCGTTACTACCACTACCCACAAAACCCTTCGCGGACCCCGTGGCGGTGCTATCTTATTAGGCAAGGATTTCCCGAATCCATGGGGAAAAACCACCCCGAAAGGTGAGATTAAAATGATGTCCGCCCTACTCGACTCCGCTGTATTCCCGGGGGTGCAAGGCGGACCATTGGAACATGTTATTGCGGCTAAGGCGGTGGCTTTTGGTGAGGCTTTGCAGCCGGAGTTCAAAACATATCAGGAGCAGGTCAAACGTAATGCCGCTGTCATGGCGCAGGCGTTTATTGACAAAGGATATAAAATCATTTCTGGTGGCACGGATAATCACTCGATGTTAGTGGACCTTCGTACCAAATATCCCGATTTGACCGGCAAAGTCGCCGAAAAAGCATTGGTATCAGCCGACATTACTACCAACAAAAACATGGTTCCGTTTGACAGCCGCAGTGCCTTCCAGACAAGCGGACTCCGGTTTGGCACACCGGCTATTACAACACGCGGACTCAAAGAGGATAAAATGCCGTGGATCGTAGATTTGATTGATATGGTTCTGCGGAATCCTGAATCTGAGACTAATATCGCAAATGTGCGTGAAGAGGTGAACCGCGAAATGACGCAGCACCCGCTGTTTGCTTGGTAATCACCTAAGCCACGGATACCTTTCTTTCAAGGTGCGGAACTGCTCGTCAGTCCGTGCCTTGAATTCTTTATCCGCGATGGAATCGGGATATAATGAACGATGATGACGGTTTAGCCACAGCGCATTTAGTTCTTTCATCTCACGCTGGGTGGACTCGCTCATGAACGTAGCCGTAAACTGTTCCCATATATAATTGATTGCCGCCTGATTCGGGTGCATTAGATCATCTGAATAGAATCGGTAATCCCGCAAATCATCCAATACTATTTCATAGGACGGGAAATAATATGCGTTCAGTTGCTCTACTGCTAAAAGCAGTATTCCTTTACTTAAATTGTTTTCGTGCAAACCGTCCTTTAGATGGCGTATAGGGGAAACGGTAAAAATAAACCGCTTGTCAGCATGCTTTGTCACTAATGGTTGCCATAAATCCACGATTTCATCAACACTCAGACGACGACGGATGAAATCAGATGACGGGCGTTTCTGGCAGTTGTCAACCACAAGATTGGTCGTCTTGTCCACATATACCCATGCTGTCCCGAAAGTGATAATTACCACATCCGCATCACATACATATTCATCTTCCAAATGCCGTGCAATGGAAACAGGGTTATACAATGTGCCGGTCGGATTACATATAACCTGAAAATAATACTGCTTCATTTTCTCGGCAATATTGTCTGAAAAGCACGAGCCTAACAAGGCGGTCTTGTCCTGGTAAGTTATTTGCCACGGAGCCTTGGGAATTGATATTTCTGTACGGAATTTCATTATTCAAAATGCATTACTTTGGCGGGACTTATTTTGGTAACTATGGCTGATGGAGCAAGCAGTATCAGCACCGATACCGCTATTGTTCCTGCATTTAGCAGCAATAGCCACCCTACGGGAAATGCCACAGGCACATAATTGACATAATATGTTGTTGCATCTAATGGCACAAAATGCAGCCAGTATTCAAGGCAACACAAGGTGAAACCGATAATATTTCCTAATACCACTCCCTTCCCTATAAGCATTGTTCCTTGCGTGATAAATATCCGGCGTACCTGACGATTGGTGGAACCGAGTGCTTTGAGAGTTCCGATTAACTGGATGGAATCTAATATTAATATGATAAGACCGGAAATGATATTGAATCCTGATACGGCTAACATCAATAGAATTATCACAACAACATTCATATCCAACAAATCCAACCATGAGAATATCTGAGGATTTAGTTGTTCCATTGTCTCTAAATAATATGCGTTTCCGTCATCGTCAAAGCGGTTGGCTGTAGCAAAAAACACATTATCCGTTGCCTCATCCAAATGACGCAGATGATCAACACGCAACTCAATTCCTGAATACTGGGTATTTTCCCAACCGTTTAATCGCGGCACAACAGGAATATTCCCTAAAATAAATCGTTCGTCAAATTCACCAAAACCTGTGCTGTATATACCTGATATAGTAAACTTCCTAACTTTTACTCTGTCCCCCACAAAGTAACACAATATCGCGTCATCAAGATTGAGAGATAATAATTCGCATAGTTTATGTGAGACTATAATTTCGTTTTCTGTTTCGGGTAATCGCCCATCGGAGAGATTGTCAGCAAAATAATCCCAGTATGTCGTTCCTTTGAATACTACTCCCTGAAAAGCATCGTCTGTCTTGACAATACCGGGCTTGGTAGCAAACACATTGACCTCTGCAATATAAGGTAGAGCTTCCAAAGTATGTAACATGGAATCCGTTACCGAAACAGGTTGCATCTCAAATGTATTGTTATTATCAAAATTGACAATACGCATGTGTGCGGCAAATCCAACTGTTTTTTCTGTAACTGTTTGCTTGAATCCGACTACAACACAGACAGTTACAACCATTACTGCCACACCGATGATTATACCCGCAAGGGCAACACGGACTGCCGGACGAGATGATTGATTTCCGCCTTGGCGGGAAAAATATAACCGTTGTGCTATAAATGTTTCAAAACGCATATGCTTGGCACGTTTTTTGTTATTGCTTCTTTTGTATGACAAAACTTGCTATAATAGGGGTTTTTGTGATGTTTAGCACATTGCTTTCTGCACAAACTTCGCAGGAGAATCTTCCACAACGCACGCCTGAGGAGATTGCACGTAAGCAGAATTTTATGCTTTCCCGTGAGTTAGACATTACCGATAGTGTTCAATTGGACACCTTGTATCGTATGCACCTTAAATATGCCCGCTTGCGGCTTATCAGTAATACCCGCGCTGAGGATTTGGATCGCCAGCAGGCGATGACTAACGAACTTAAAGGTATTCTTACTCCCGAACAATTCCGGCGTTTTATGGAGCATCAGGTTGAGAGCAGACCGCGTCACCCGCAGGTAGTTTTCCGCTCATCCAACGATACAAACCATACACAGACAAAGCAATAATTCCCCCGACTAATAGTCCGCCTATTATATCTCCTGGATAATGGACACCAAGATACATTCGGCTATAACAGTTCATTATCACATATAACAACAACCACCATCCGTGGCTGTTTTTTTCTTGCCAAATCAACCCGAATACCATCGCTAACGAAAAGGTATTAGCCGCATGTGAACTGACAAAACCATACAAACCGCCGACATAGCCCTTTACCACATGTACTAACCCCGCCAATGCAGGTTCATGGGTCGGTCGGGGACGGCATACAAGAGGCTTGATTATGCCGGACGAAATATAATCACTCAATCCGACCGCTGCTACTAATGCCAATACACATAACAACCCTTTTCGCCAGCCGAACTGTTTAATCAGTAGCAAAATAATAAACGCATATAAGGGAATCCACACCCACGCTTGGCTAATATACCAAAATAGTTGGTCAAGCCAAACTGTATGTGCGCCGTTTATGGATAACAGCCATTGTTGGTCTATTTCAATCAACTTATTCATTCATTAAAACAGCAGTATGACATGCAACAATAGCAGCTGTCTCTGTCCGCAAACGACTGTTTCCCAGACTGACCGGCACAAACCCTAACTGAAGGGCATTTTCAACTTCTTGCTCTGAGAAATCTCCTTCCGGACCTATTAGAACTAACACACTCTTTTGGGGCTTCAGTTCATCCTTTAGTTCTCTTTTATCATCTTTATAGCAATGAGCTATAAATTTCTGTTCTTCTTTTGCCGATTGAACAAAATGATTATACGGGGTCAATTCATTTAATTTTGGCAGATATGGAGTAAGAGACTGCTTGGCGGCACTCAGTAATATTTTTTGCAGTCGGTCGGTACGAAGTTGCTTCCGCTCGGAAAAGCGGCAGAGCAAAGGGGTTATCTCATCTACACCGATCTCCGTACACTTTTCTATAGCCCACTCCATTCGCTCCACATTCTTTGTCGGTGCTATGGCTATATGTATATACGCTTCATGATGACGTTTTTGGCTTTCTGCCATCAGCACTTCAAACTCGCAATGCTTCGGATTCGGATTGGTTATCCGACCTGTGTATGTCATTCCCATACCGTTTGTGAGCAAGATTTCATCCCCTATGGTATAGCGCAGAACCCGGACGCAATGCCCGGACTCCTCCTCGTCCAGGCAATACAGACGCCCGATTTCTTCCTCTTTTCCTTTAATATTCGGAGAATAAAACAGATACATATATAAATGACTGCAATGAATTACTGAACCACTAACCCATTGGCATTATAGTTTACTCCTTCATGCTCGATAATCAGTACCCCGTTAACCAATGTTTTGTTATTTTCTGTACTGGCAGGGATAGAAACGTCTGTCGTTATAGGATGAGAAGCACGGTAATTTTCCAATTCCGTTTTAGCTGCCTCGACTTGGTTGCGGAACTGATCAAAATTCATTGCTATAGCAAATGCTATCGCCCCTAATTGTTTTCCTGCGGCCAAATCAGTATTCCAATGCGCACCTAACAGCAAACGGCACATAAGCCATTCATCCAACATCTTATTGATAGCCAATGAGTTTGCAGGGTCAATATAAAGCAGACACATTCCGAATAATCCGGAAAAATAACCGTGTCCGGATGGATATGATGATGAATTTGCGGTCATCTCTTGGTATTTCTTCCCACTATACCAATCTCCGAAATAACAATAAGGACGCATTCGAGTACGCCATAAATTTGAAGTGTTATCTTCCTTCATTTGCTCACATAAAAGCTCTAATTTGTTCATCTCCGGAAAATCAGTTTGATTTCGGGTATATGATACGGTATATTTTCCGGTTTTTGCATTCTTTGTCCATGTAACGTCAGTGATAAACGGGGCATTCATCACACTATCTGCTGCAAGACGATACAACGCGAAATAGTACTGTTCATTCATCTTTGCCCATACAGAATCCCAACGTTCTTGTTTCTCTGCATCATACTTCCTGGCTGCTTCTTTATATTGGAAGTACTTGGCGGAATCATCCTTCCATATAAGTGAGCCGAACTCAGGTGGAGCCGGTAGGAAAAACTCGCCACTTGGCAAAGCAGCTTTCAATTCTGCATCTAAAGTAACACCTGTTGCTGCATTCGCAACTGAAATCATGAATGTTGATAATACAATTGATAGAATTAATTTCCTCATAATTTATTTTTTTAGAGTGCAAAAGTACTGCTTTTTTTTTGTATTTGCAAAAAATGTTTTATCTTTGCACAAAATTTGATTATATCATGTATATTAAAACATTCTATTGTAATCCTTTTCGCGAATGTACATATGTTATTTCACCAAGCGAACCTTCTGATTTGCTCCAATCTTGTATAATTATTGATCCCGGAATGTTTGATAATAAAGAGGAGCAACGGGTCTTGGATTACATTACTGTATCCAAACTTTCTGTTGCAGCGGTTTTGATTACACACACTCACCCTGATCATGTCTGTGGGCTTGATTTTATTCAAGCACATTTTCCGAATATCCCTGTCTATGGCTATAACTATATTCATGAGCCGGAGGACAAATTTATCACTATAAACGGAATGGCATGCCGTATGTTGTTTACCCCCGGACACAAAGAAGACAGCGTATGCTATTACTTCGAGAATGACGGTATAATTTTTACAGGAGATACGTTATTCCAGGAAAGTGTCGGTCGTACTGACTTGCCTGGTGGAGATATGGCCACTTTACAAAACTCTATAGCACGCTTGATGCAGTTGCCAAAAAAAGTGGTGGTCTATCCGGGACACGGATACACCACCACTATTGAACACGAACTAAAATATAATCCTTTTATTTAGTCCTTATCGTTTTTAACGGCTTATTCATTATTTCAGTCTGAGGAATCCAATACCAAACCGTTTTACTGCCTCACGTTCCAATTCCTCGCGAACAGATGGATCGGCTATGGAAATCAACAATTTTGCACGTTCCATCACTGGCTTGTTACGCAGATAAACAATGCCATGTTCCGTTACAATGTATTGGGCTTGGAATCGTGTTGTAACGACCCCCGCTCCGGAAGCAAGGTGAGAAACAATCTTCGATTGTCCTTTATTGGTCATCGATGGTAATGCAATAAAACATTTTCCGCCTTCACTTAACGCGCTACCGTACATAAAATCGTGCTGACCACCTACTCCGCTAATGATCACATCTCCGATGGAATCGGCACAAATCTGACCGGTCAAATCTACTTCCACCGCAGAGTTTATAGCCATGGCATGCGGATTCTGCCGGATTATCTGAGGATCATTGGTCCATGCGACATCATGTAACTCAACGGACTTGTTATAGTCGATGAAATCATACAGTTTTTGACTTCCAAGAACCAGACTGCCTATTGAAATACCGGGTTTGATTCTTTTTTGTGAGTTGTCAATCACTCCTGACTCAATAAGAGGTAATACGCCATCTGTAATGGCTTCTGTGTGTAATCCTAAATGCTGGTGGTCTTTTAAAGCATTAATCACAGCATTCGGAATACCACCCACTCCAATCTGCAAGGTCGCTCCGTCAGGGATTTCATTTGCAATGAATGCACCGATTTTCTTATCTACATTACTTGGAACAGGAGTCGGAACTTCAATTAACGGCTCATCTGAACGGCATATTGCTGTTATTTTACTGACATGTATTTTTGCCGGACCTTGTGTATGTGGCATATACTTATTCATCTGCGCGATTATCGTTTTCGCACACTCACAGCCTGAATATGCCAAGTCCGCACTGACTCCATAAGAACAATAGCCTTCTTCGTCTGGCTCACTGACATGCAGAAACATTACATCTACAGGTATTTGCCCGCTGCGGAACAAAAAAGGAACCTCCCCTAAAAAAGCAGGTATTGTATCAGCAACACCTTCCCGCATTGCTCGACGCAAATTGTTAGGAACAAAGATAGATTGCGCTTTGAATGAATCCATTAACTCCCTTTTTGCATAAGGCGCATCTTCTGGATGAATGCCAAAGCCGGAAATTAACCGAACATCATGCAACTCTTCGGCACGGGCTGTTAATGCACGAAGTAATGTCATTGGAATAGAGTGGAACCTTGTACCACTATTGTATCACCGCTTTTGACAAGGCGGACGGCCTCACTCGGACTGATAATCTTCATTGAATTTACGTAGTCTTGTTTCTAATTCTGCAAATTGGTCTTCGCGTATTGCACTGGCACAGCCGCGTAATCCTTCACGAACAGCACCTGTATTGGCAAGTGAAATGGCTGAAATACCATAATAAATCAACTTGTTTAGCAATTTTTCCCCCGTCCAGTCCTTATAGCCGAAAGTAAAGAAAAATCCGTCTCCGACTAACTGTCCGTCTGCATCTGAATCATATACGATATGGAAACCGTTAGCCTGCATAATCTCTTTGATTTTATGCGCTTTACGGGCATATTCGCGTGTATTATTTACAAACGGAATCTTGCCTTGACAAGCAGCTTTGAACATAGCTGCCATTCCGTATTGTACGGAATGGGTAACACCGGAAGACAAACTATATAATATAATATATATAAGGTTCCGCAAGAATTGTCCGTCATTGTTATAACGCTTTGCCAATGAAGGGAATTCTCGCTTGGCAAGGAACGGATTGATGGCTAAAATTGCAGCACGCTGCCCGGCATATGAGAACATCTTAGAGCAGGAAATCATATGTACCACATTATTTGTATAGCGTCCTATGGTTGGCTGATACGGTGCCTCATATGGTGTTCCGCGATTTGTATCACGGAAGTCCATATTCAGATACGCCAAGTCCTCAATTACCAACACATTATATTCGGTAGCAAGACGTCCGATTATTTCCAATTCCCGCTCGGTTAGACACATCCAGCTCGGATTATTCGGATTCGAGAATAAAATGGCTGTTATATTACCTTTCTTTAGTATCTTTTCTAATTCGCCCGCTAATGCCTCACCGCGACAATTCACTATGTCCAATGACTCGACATTGACACCGATAACCTTGCACTGCTGTTTTTGAACCGGAAAACACGGATCAAGGAATAGCACGGTATCCCGTTCGCTATCCAACTGGGACATGGTCATGTTCAGCGCAAATGCACCCTGCATGCTGCCGACGGTCGGTACTATACACTCATCCGGAATATCCAACCCTATAAATGCGCGGACAAACTCAGACCCCCAATGTTTGACTTCAGGAATGCCGGTAATCAGCGGATAATGTGAACCGCATCCATGCAGTAGTGCCTCATGTTCTGCCCAAATACCGATTGTTTCTGCGGGCAGTCCGGGTTCACCCAATTCCATGTGGATGAACTCTACTCCGGTGGCGCGTTCTATGTCGCGGACTACACCTACTAACTGGCGAATACTTGCCGAACCTAATTCATGGGCATTTCGTAACCCGAAATCGCCGCATGTATTATCGACGATACGTTTATTGAGCGGAAACATGATACCCTGCCTCTACGGCTGCTATGTTAGTATTTACAACAGACTCTCCTTTGCGTGCAAAAACACGTTGAACGCCGGCAATCATTTTATCATGGTCTATACCGAGCATTGGTATAGCGGCTCCGAGCAACACCATATTGGCGGCTTGGGCAGGCGCACCGGCTTCTTTGGCAAGGGCATCTACATCAAGTAACACATGGTTTTTATGCGCACGGATATGACTTAATACATCTTCTATTTTCGGATAATTCGGGATATTTAGGAACGGAACGCTACTGCTGACTATCCACCCTTCCGGCTTGAGATAACTAATATAACGCAAAGCCTCCATTGGCTCCAGAGATATAATCAAGTCTGCACCGCCCTTTGCTATCAAATCGGAATGGATAGGCTCCGAACTAAGTCGCAGATTGGATTGAACGTCTCCGCCTCGTTGGGACATGCCGTGTACTTCGGCCTGTTTGAGAAATAATCCCTCATTCAAGGCGGCTTCACCTATTACCGTAGCAATACTGAGGATACCTTGTCCTCCTACACCTGCTAATATAATATCTTTTTTCATGGTCTGGAATATTTATGTTCTACTTCCGGTTTTCTTTAAGGTGCCGCTTTAATGTCTGAATACATTCGCGACGCGCAATAACTACGCTGACACCGCTATAATCAATCTCTTCACGCAGCACAGTCTTTATTTCTTCCATGTTTTTCGGCAAAGGAATAACGACACGGATATGCTCTGGTTCAACGCCTAATCCTTGACATATCTGTTCCAATCGTCCTGTTCCCGCGGAATCCTGTCCACCGGTCATTCCCGTGGTCAGGTTGTCGCTTATGAGGACTACTACATTGGATTTTGAATTGACGCAATCAAGCAGACCTGTCATTCCTGAGTGTGTGAATGTTGAGTCACCTATGACGGCAATTGACGGATGTTGTCCTGCATCAGCAGCACCTTTCGCCATTGTCACCGACGCACCCATCTCAACTGTGGCGTGTAGCGCATGGAATGGTGATAGCGCACCTAATGTATAACATCCTATATCTCCGAAGATTCGCGGCGATTTATATTCACGTGCCACCTCGTTTAATGCGGCATACATATCCCGATGTCCGCAACCTTGACATAATGCAGGCGGCCGACCTACAACTATGGCATCAGCTTCTCTGCTTGCCAAAGGTTTCATGCCTAATGCTGTACGAACACAATCGGGGCTTAACTCACCCATTCGGGGCAGCGCACCGGTAAGGCGACCTGTAACGGCAACTTCTGACGGTACCATTCCGCGAAGTAGTTCTTCCACCACCGGCTGACCCTCTTCAATGACTAAAATCTCCTTGGCATCGTCTGCTACAAGTTGGTTCACAAGTGCTGTCGGCAACGGATACTGGGTAATCTTAAGAATACTTGCACCGTTCCAATCGCTTTCAGCAGTACCGAGGTTTTCCATCAGATAATTATACCCTATTCCGCAGGTCACGATTGCATAACGGGATGATGCACCTTTTTTATAGACATTATGTCCGTTTGTTTCGCTGGCTGCCACAAACTTAGGCTGTGCCGCTACTAATTCTGCATAGTTACGTTTTGCAAAAGCGGGCAATAGAATGAAGTGCTGGACATTTTCAGGGAAGGACATCTCATTTTGCGGACGTTTTGCAGCGGTCTCAACGATCGCGCGGGAGTGTGCCATACGTGTTGTCACACGCAACAATACCGGCGTATGCAATTTCTCTGACAGCGCAAAGGCATCCTGTGTCATGGTGTATGCCTCTTGCTGATTACCCGGTTCATAGCACGGAATCATAGCAAATTTCGCATAGAATCGGGAATCTTGTTCGTTCTGTGACGAGTGCATACTCGGGTCATCTGCCGCCAGAACAACCAAACCGCCGTTTACACCCGTAATAGCGGCATTCATGAAAGCATCCGCACATACATTCATACCCACATGTTTCATGCAAACCAATGCCCGTTTGCCCATATAAGACATACCGAGTGCAGCTTCCATGGCTGTCTTCTCATTCGTTGCCCATTGACAGAAAATAGCTGCCTCATCCGACGGCCTCTTTTTCTCATACAACTGAATGTACTCCGTAATTTCTGTACTTGGAGTTCCGGGATAAGCGTAAACACCACTCAAACCGGCATCAATGGCTCCTTGTGCGATGGCTTCATCTCCTAACAATAGTTTTCTCATGTTTTTATGGTATTTAAGGTATTATTGATTACAAATGTGTCTGAAGGAATAGTAATATGCGTCTGTGCAGATGTTCATAATTTGACCTCTTCCGCAGGAAATGATTGTCATCGGGATATATCTGCATTTCAAACTGCTTTCCTGCTTGCACCAGCGCATCCGTCAATTTCCAAGTATGTTGCGCATGAACATTATCATCTGCCAAGCCGTGTATTAGAAGCAGTTGTCCGTTCATGTGATCTGCCATATTGCTCAAGTCGGCAGCGTCATACCCTTTGTCATTGACTTGCGGGCGGCGCATATAACGCTCCGTATAACCGGAATCATACAATCGCCAATCGGTTACAGGGGCAATGGCAACGGCACACTTGATATATTCGCCGCCCTCACACAATGTACGTATTGCCTGATAACCTCCGTAACTCCATCCGATAATAGCTATCCGTTGAGGGTCAACAAAAGACAATGATGCAGCATACTTGGCAGTTGCTATCTGGTCATTTGCCTCGATTTCACCGAGGTTCATATAACCTGCATTGCGCCATTCACGTCCTCTGCAACCTGTGCCGCGTCCATCAGAATTGATGACTACATATCCCTGCGATGCCAAATAATGAGCATACCCGCGACGCCAGCGATTCAGCACTTCTTGCGAACCGGGACCGGAATATTGGAACAGTACACAGGGATATTTGACAGTATCACTTGCCACTATATTGTTATTCGAGTCCGTCAGTGCTGGCGGCAGAATCATCCATGCGTTCAGCGAATCATCCCCCGCCCCCGGAACTGACAGGAACCGCTTGTTTGGAAGACCGCTCTGTTGCCACATGGTCAGTAAAGTGTCATTGTTTTGTAATTCATCCACTACACGCAGTTCGCCTTTTTTGATCTCGTACAGCATGTACTGATTAGGCATGTCATATGATTCATAGTTGTCTATAACATGCAGAAAATCTTTTGAGAACTGCATTGCATGTATGCCGTCATTCGTTGTCAACTGGCGGATTACACCTTTCTTGATGTCACATGCGTACGCCTGCCGGACTGTGGCTTTAGGTGCTGCTTGGAAGTACAGCGTGCCGGACTTTTCGTCCACTCCGTAAATGCGGGTCACATCCATACCACCCGGGGTCAGCTGCTTGATTTCCTGACCTTGGGCATCATGTAGATAGACACTCGACCAGCCGTTCTTTTCACTCAAAGCGACAAAACGGCCGTCTGACAGCCAATACCATTGGTCAAACAATGTATAGTCAATATAAAACCGATCACTGCGTTCTCTGTATATGGTCCAGAATGCGGTGGATTTAGGGTTGACCGCTATCACTTCCATTTGGTTCTGGTCACGATTGAGTTTAAGTACCAAAAGCTTCGATTCCACCGGATGTTTCGGATCATCATTGCCTTTCATCCAACTTAACCGCGGGATATAATTATCTGATATGTCATTCAGTTCTACTTGGTGCGTGTTTTTAGTATATATATCATATACCCACACACTTGCTTTTGCATTCCGCTCACCAGCCTTCGGATAACGGATATTATGGTTGACAGGATAAGATTTATCCAGCATTTCCTGCCATGTGAACGAAGGAATATCATTTTCTGTCAGGCGCACAAATGCAATCTGTTTGCTATCAGGTGAGAATGAAAACATGGCTGTTACACCGAACTCCTCCTCATACAACCAATCGGCAATGCCATTGTATATGAATTGTTCTTTGTATGTGCCATTCCCGCCGCCCATGGTGCGTTCACCGTTATTCGTTGTAATGGCAACCTCTGTCATATAGTCCAACTTATATATATATAGGTTGTTTTGCTTGGCATACACGATATACCTGCCATTGGGAGACATAACTGCATCACGTATCGGACCGCCGCCTATTTGAGTCCGGCTGTCGTTTTTCGTATCTACCACATAATAATCCGCCAAAAACGAACGCCGGTATAGAGGCTGCTTGTTTTCATATTCCAAACGCCACCGCGCAGAGGTAGTTTGATTGACTCCTTCTGTCACTGAATTGAGTATTGAATCTTGCTTTTCAACCGTTAATAACTGAGGCTTGTAAACACTGCTAAGAAGATCTGACAAATCATCGGCATAGCCAAATAATGGCATGATAAATAGCAAAAAGAGTATGTTTCTTTTCATTGTTATTTTATATTTTGCCGCAAAGGTACAATAAATTTTCAAAACACGCAAATAATTCGTTAAATTATAAATGAAAAATGAAAAATAGTTGTATCGCAAAATAAAAAAAGTAATTCACGACTCGCTTACGGGACGGTTACGGGACGGTTACGAGCGGATAAATTCACCAACGGAATACCATACTTTGAAGACTTAGGATGCCTAAGAAACCTTTGACTCATGGTTAAAATCTGACAAAATTTTCTGCAAAGATAATACAAAACCTCTTTTAGTGTATCGTTTGACCTGCATTTTTTTGAAAATTTAACATATTTTTACCAATTCGCTCGTCAATTTGGTATGATAGCATTATACCATCCGCCTGTCCCCTTATTATATATTTTTGTTAAAAATCACATTAAATCTTGCATATGTGCAATTTTTGTAGTAATTTTGCGCGTTTTTATGTGCATGCACTTATAAAGCAGCTAAAAATCATAAATAACAATATATAATTATTAACAAACATGCAACAAATCTTCTTGAAACGTGGTTTGGACATCCCTATGGATGGTGCAGCAGCGAAAACGGTAGGCAGCGTCAGCCGACCCGCAGTTTTCAAAGTCATTCCTGACCACTACGCCGGAATCACCCCGAAACTGATGGTGAAGGCCGGCGACCGCGTGAAAGCAGGCACTGCCCTGTTCCACGACAAGACGTTCGAGACAATGTTGTTCACATCCCCTGTGTCCGGCACCGTGACGGAGATCGTTCGCGGCGACAGACGCAAAGTAATGTCTATCAACATTGAAGCCGACGCCCGTTTTGAATACGAGGCGTTTGATTTGAGCAATGCCGCCAAAGACGGTGAAGCCGTCAAGACATTGCTGTTGCACTCCGGCTTGTGGGCTTATATCAAGCAGCGTCCCTACGACTGCATCGCTCTGCCCAACAAAACACCGCGTGCAATCTTTATTTCTACATTTGACAGCGCGCCTCTTGCGCCTGATTATGAATTTGTTTTGAAAGGCGAGGGTAATCACCTTCAGAACGCGGTGAGCCGCTTGAGTCTCATTGCACCTGTTTATGTCGGTATCAGAAAAGGCGCGGCCGCAACCGATTTCCGCGGACTGAAAGACTGTACCCTTTATGAGGTTTCCGGTCCACACCCCGCAGGGAATGCCGGTGTGCAGCTCAATCATGTTCTGCCGATGGCAAAAGGTGACACCATGTGGACAATAAACGTGCAGGATGCCGCCATTATCGGACGTTTCTTCACAGACGGCAAAGTCAATGTGCAACGCAAAGTCGCACTGACTGGTCCCCTTGCTTATGAACCCCAATATTACAATGTATTCCCGGGAATGCCTGTAGCAACCGTATTTACAAGTAATATCCAGAAAGGCGTTCCGGCTCGTCTGATAGCAGGAAATGCGTTAAGCGGTCACCAGGTTAGTTTGGACGAAATGATTTCGCCTTACGACAACCAGTTTACCGTAATTGACGAAGGAAACGAAACTCATGAGTTCATGGGCTGGATGCTCCCGCGTTTCAACGATTTCAATGTCTCCAATACCGATCCGGCAAAAATGATTGACTGCGGATTCATGCACTGGCTGTTCGGCAGTAGAAAATATCGCTGGGATGCCCGTGTTAAAGGCGGTCGCCGTGCTATTATCGTTTCCGGTGAATATGACAAAGTATTCCCGATGGATATTTATCCCGAATATCTCATTAAAGCAATGATTGCCGGTAATCTGGACAAGATGGAACAACTCGGTGCCAATGAGGTTGCACCCGAGGATTTTGCACTATGTGAATATGTATGTACATCCAAAATGCCGCTGCAGGCGATTGTACGCGAGGCACTGGATAATATGAAGAAAGAGATTGAGTAATGGAAAAGTTCTATCAGTTATGGAAAAAGTTCGGTAAGAACTTCGAAGAAGGCGGAAAACTGTCATGGTTAAGCAGTTTCTATGATGCCTTTGATACGTTCCTCTTCACGCCGCAAACGACCGCCAAGCGTTTAGGCGCACAGATTCACGACGGTTCAGACAGTAAGCGCACGATGATCATTGTTGTGATGGCTCTTGTGCCGGCTATGCTGTTCGGTATGTTCAATGTGGGGTATCAACATTTGCTGGCAACAGGCGAATTAGTTAAGGGTGCCATGACCGCCGCACTTTGGTGGAAAGCATTCGGATTCGGCTTCCTTGCAGTGCTGCCTCTCATTTTGGTAAGTTATATCACCGGTTTGGGCATTGAGTTCTGCGTAGCACAATATAAGCACGAAGAAGTGGCAGAAGGATTCCTTGTAACAGGTTTCATTATTCCGTTAATCGTTCCGATTAACACACCGCTTTGGATGGTTGCTATTGCTACCGCTTTTGCTGTCGTTTTTGCAAAAGAAGTATTCGGCGGAACGGGCTACAATATCTTTAATGTGGCATTGATTGCACGTGCATTCCTGTTCTTTGCCTATCCGACTCACATGACCGGTGACGAGCCGTTCGTCCGTACCGGCAGTACATGGGGCTGGGATGGCGGTCATGCTCTTGTGGACGGTTTTACCGGTGCCACCCCGCTTACCCAAATCGCAACGACAACTGAAACAAACCTCATGCCAATGGATTTCTGGACTGCTTTCAATGGTTTGATTCCCGGTTCGGTCGGTGAGACTTGTGTATGGGCAATCGCTCTTGGAGCATTGTTGTTGATCTGCACCGGTGTAGCTTCATGGAAAACCATGCTGTCCATCATTGTAACAGCCGGCTTTACAGCTTGGTTGTTCAACGTATGCGGTCCTGATACTGCTGTTGCGAATTATCCATGGTATATGCATCTTGTGACCGGCGGTCTGCTGTTTGGTGCCGTATTTATGGCAACTGACCCTGTTACATCCGCTCGTACTGAATGCGGCAAATGGATTTACGGCTGCCTTATCGGCTTCATGGTCATTCTTATCCGTGTTCTCAATGCAGGTTATCCGGAAGGAATGATGCTTGCCATCCTGCTTGGTAACACCTTCGCGCCGCTTATCGACTGGTGTGTAGTACAAGTAAATATCAACAAACGCGCAAAACGCTCAAACAGCGTCAGCGGTAAACTTGCTAAATAATGGAGGGTGAATTATGAAACTGAATACTGAAAGCAACGTTTATACAATTGTCTATGCAACCGTGATGGTGGTTATCGTCGCTGTGTTGCTCGCTGTTGTTAACCAAGGGCTGAAATCACGCCAGGAGGCTAACGCACGTCTGGATCAACAGAAGCAAATTCTGACAGCATTGAACGTAGATTACAGCGATGCTGACCCTGCCGCACTTTATAGCGAATATGTCAAAGAAGACGAATGGGACGGCAAGAAAGTCTTTTACGCCTCCATTGATGGTAACAATTATACTGTTCTTCCTTTGAAAGGTCAAGGTCTGTGGGGCGGTATCTGGGGCTATATAGCATTGGAAAGCGACCTCAACACCGTATATGGCATTAACTTTGGTCATGAGTCAGAGACTCCCGGACTTGGCGGTGAAATCGTAACAGAAAAATTCCGCAGTCAATTCTACGGTAAACATATCAAAGACGGCGAGGGCGTACTTCGTTCAATCGCAGTTCTTAAAGCCGGAAAGATGGCAGATGAAGGGCAAGAACAAGTTGATGCTTGGGCAGGTGCCACCATCACATCCACCGGTGTGAATGATATGCTTGCAAACTCGCTCAACGAATATGCTGACTTCCTTAATCAAGTTATTGCAGCAGAACCTGCAGACGAGGAATATGTTGAATCGGAAGAAGTAAAGGAGGATTAATTTATGACACTAAGTAAGAAAACAAAAGAGGCATTTCTTGGTCCTCTCAACATCAACAATCCTGTATTAGTGCAGATTTTGGGTATCTGTTCCGCTTTGGCAGTGACAGTACAACTCAAGCCGGCATTAGTGATGGGCATATCAGTAACCATCATCGTTGCAATGTCCAACGTGGTAGTTTCACTGATTCGTAATTCCATTCCCACCCGCATCCGTATTATTATCCAATTAGTGGTAGTAGCGGCATTGGTGACCATTGTCAGCGAGGTGCTTAAAGCCTTTGCATATGATGTAGCCATGCAACTGAGCGTGTATCTGGGACTGATTATTACCAACTGTATTCTAATGGGACGTCTGGAAGCATTTGCGATGAGCAATAATGCTTTGGATTCATTTATGGATGGACTTGGTAACGGATTTGGTTACGCATGGATTTTGGTAGTAGTGGCTTTCTTCCGTGAACTGCTCGGAAGCGGCAAATTGCTCGGTTTCACTGTTATTCCGGATAGTTGGTATGTTGCCAACGGCGGTTTTTATGAGAACTGCGGTATGATGCTGATGCCAGCCATGGCTCTTATCCTTGTTGGATGTGTAATTTGGGTTCATCGTTCACTTAATGATAAGGAGGGTAAATAATGGAACATGCTCTTAGTTTATTTGTTCGCTCGATATTTGCGGACAACATGATTTTCGCATTCTTCTTAGGCATGTGTTCTTACCTTGCCGTATCGAAGGATGTAAAGACGGCGGCTGGTCTCGGTGTAGCCGTGACATTCGTACTTTTGGTTACGCTGCCTGTTAACTACCTGCTGCAAGTGTATGTACTTAGTCCGCTAAATTTAGGCTATCTGAGTTTCATTCTATTTATCGCAGTAATCGCCGCCATTGTGCAAATAGTGGAGATGGTAGTAGAGAAATTCAGCCCGTCTTTATATAACGCATTAGGTATATTCCTGCCCCTGATTGCAGTAAACTGCGCTATCATGGGTGCAAGTCTGTTCATGCAACAGCGCGTACAACTTGATCCCGAAAATGTCAAAGCGATTGCCAATATCGGTGATGCCTTTGCATACGCATTGGGTTCCGGTATAGGTTGGCTACTGGCAATTGTTGCCTTGGCAGGTATTCGTGAAAAAATGGAGTATAACGATGTTCCGAAGCCCCTGCAGGGAATAGGTATTACCTTTATTACTGTAGGTTTGATGGCTCTTGCCTTCATGTGCTTCTCTGGACTTAATATTTAAGGAGGAAAGACAATGAATATAACAGCTATTTTATACGCAGTTGCAGTATTCCTGGTCGTAATACTCCTGCTTGTCGTTATTTTGCTTGTTGCAAAACGCTATTTGGTTGCTTCAGGTGATGTAAAAGTGACCATCAACGGTGACAAAGAATACAATTTACCCGCCGGTGGCACCCTACTCGCTTCACTGAACAATGCGGGTGTGCATCTGCCTTCCGCATGCGGCGGTAAAGGTAGTTGCGGACAATGCAAATGCCAGGTTCTTGAAGGTGGCGGTGAGATTCTGCCGACCGAGAAAGTACATTTCAACCGTAAGCAACAAAAAGACGGTTGGCGTCTGGGATGCCAAGTGAAAGTAAAGAACGATTTGTCCATCAAGATGGATGAGTCCATTCTTGGCGTTAAGGAATGGGAATGCACCGTTATTTCAAACAAGAACGTTGCCACCTTTATCAAGGAGTTCAAAGTTGCTCTGCCTCCCGGAGAGCATATGGACTTTGAGCCGGGTTCGTACGCACAGATTCGTATTCCTGAATATGACATTGATTACGATCGTGACATGGATAAATCGCTGATTGGTGATTTGTATCTGCCGGCTTGGCAGAAGTTCGGGCTCTTCAAACTGAAGCAGAAGAATACCGAAGCGTCCATCCGTGCATATTCAATGGCGAACTATCCCGACGAGGGTGACATTATTACTCTGACCGTCCGTATCGCGACTCCGCCTTTCAAACCAAAAGACCAATGTCCGAACGGTCCCGAGTTTATGGATGTTCCTTGTGGTATAGCGTCAACGTACATCTTCTCACTCAAGCCGGGTGACAAGGTTACGATGAGTGGTCCTTATGGTGAATTCCACCCTGTATATGACAGCAAGAAAGAGATGATCTGGGTTGGTGGCGGTGCCGGTATGGCTCCGTTGCGTGCGCAAATTATGCACATGCTCAAGACCCGCAATTGCCGTGACCGTGAAATGCATTACTTCTACGGCGCACGTGCCATCGATGAGGTATTCTTCCTTGATGATTTCCTTGCCTTGGAGAAGGAGTTCCCGAACTTCCATTTCCACTTGGCTTTGGACCGTCCTGATCCAAAAGCGGATCAATTAGGAATCAAGTACACTCCGGGCTTCATTGCGCCAGTGATGGGCGACACCTATCTCAAGCAGCATGACGCTCCCGAAGACATCGAATACTACCTCTGCGGTCCTCCTATGATGGCAAAGACCGTCCTCGACTTGCTCCACTCGCTGGGCGTTGATGACGCAGACATCCGTTTCGATAACTTCGGATGATAAGTTATAGGAAAAGATAATAAGGAACGCGCACGTGTGTGCGCGTTCTTTATGTTTTATGGAAATGCTAATCGTGCGTTATTGAAATGTTATTTGGATTTGCGGATCTGGGCAAGTACGTAGCACTGGAACTTAACATATCGTTTCTCTCCAACCGGCGGATTAGTCAGTTGTTTCTCAAAACGCTGCTTCCAATAAGCAAGACGTTCAGGATCAGCCAGTTCCTCTTTGCATTGGGCATTGGAAGTATGGTTGTGGCTCGGGAAAAGCGGTGTAGGAAGATTATTTTTCGGACTTGTCCCGATAGAGATAGCGTTTGATACTATGCTTGGGTGTTCGCTCGAATGGGTCAGTACGTGTCTCAATTTTCGTGATACGGCTGTATGCGGGAAGAGCGGCATTGATTTTCTCCCTAATATTGTTAACATTCAGTTCGAGTTGAGTGACCACCAGAGCGACAAGCTGATTGTTCCAAACGGTAACCAAAGATTCGTCCACTCCGTCAATTTCGTTCAGGATAGCCTCAATGTTCTCGGGATAGACTTTGTTACCGTCCGCCTGTACGATGAGGTTAGACTTGTGTCCCTGCACGTAAATAGTGCCATCTTCAGCGATTTCACCGACATCGCCGGTTCTGAACCATCCATCTTCAGTGAGTACTTGTCGGGTTAATTCAGGTTCATTATAGTATCCGAGCATGACATTTTCGCCTCGTACCCAAATCTCTTCGTCCACGATTTTAGCTTCCATACCGCTGACGAGTTTTCCGCCGGAACGTGCTTTGAAATTCTGCCAGAGGTTTCCGGAAACGAGTGGTCCTGTTTCCGTCAATCCGTAACCGACAGTAAGCGGGAAGCGAATGTCCATGAGTACCTTTTCGACCTCTTCGTTCAAAGCGGCACCACCGACATGGAATTGTCTGATATTACCGCCCATTGAAAGCAGCATACGCTTGCAGACCATTCTCTTGAGCATTTTACCGATAACCGGCATGTTCCACCACGTCTTGATGTTTTTCTTCTGAATAACGGGGAAGATGTTCTTTTTGACAATTTTCTCGACCACCAAAGGAATGGTAACGATGGTGTAAGGACGGATCTCGAGCAGAGCTTTAGAAAGGGTTGCGGGAGTCGGTGTTGAGCCTAAGAACCAGATATGACATCCGGCAGGAATCTGCGCAAGCAGTTCACACACCAAGCCGTACATATGGGCGAGCGGGAGCATAGAAAGGACATTCTGTCCGTCATGCTCGGGTAGATTCTCAATAGCGTTCCGGACATTGTTACTCAGGCTACGGAAGGAGAGCATAACGCCCTTTGGAGTGCCGGTGGAACCGGAAGTATAGCACAACATGACAACTTCATCCAAGTCACGACCGCCATAATTCACTTCGTCCGGATTGAGGTGGATTTCAGGAATATCAATCTGCTCGTTAATAGGCTCAAGCGACTCCATAGCGATGTGGTGTTTGATTTTCGGGAGTTCGAGTCCATCCATTTTTTTGCGAACCTGTTCAGAAGCGATAAGAACCTGCGCGTCACTATGATTGATGATTCTGGCAATATCTTCCGCCGCAAAATCCGGCATAACGCAGACATTAACCCCACCCCACACAGCAGTGGCAAGATAGGCAATCGCCCAGTTGGCACAGTTATTGCCGCAAATGGCAATATGAACCCCTTTGTCCAGATTAAGTCTATTATAGATTTCCGCCAAAGTAGCGATGCAATCCGCCATATCACCATATGTGTAGCGGTTAAGCGTTCTGTAATCAGCCAATGCAATCTCATCCCAATTTTTTCGAACGGTTTCAGTAAGAACCTCTAAATAATGCTTTGCCATGATTTATAATTCCTTTAATAAATTTCGGTGCAAAATTACAACTATTTGAATATGCAAGCGTAATACTATTTTTTTGTAAATGTAAGTTGCAGAAATGCAAAAAAAGCAGTACCTTTGCAGCAAATTTTTACAATCATATGACACCTTATATACATGTAGTAAAATACTACGAGTGTGACCGAATGGGTATAACCCATCACTCCAATTATGTCCGTTTCATGGAAGAAGCGCGAATAGACTGGATGGATCAATTAGGCTACGGGTTCGAGCGTATGGAGGCAGAGGGCGTAGTGTCCCCGGTGATGGAAATCGAGTTGGCGTACAAGCACCCGACGACCTTCAAGGACAAGATTGCGATAAGCGTTGAAATCGGCGAAATGAGTGCCTTGAAGATAGCTTTCAACTACACGATGCGTGTGGGTGAAACGGTAGTATGTACCGCCAAGAGCAAGCACTGTTTCCTTGAAAACGGCCGTCCGGTGGCATTAGAGAAACGTTTTCCGGATTTTTACAAGTTGATAACAACAAATTGAAGATTATATGAAACGAAATTCAGCAATTGTATTATTATTGTTATGTGCCTCCGTTTGTTTCGGAGAAATCAAGTATGTGTTTTACATGATAGGCGATGGAATGGGTCCAAATCAAGTTCTTGCGGCAGAGATGTACCGCGCCGAAATGGAAGGACGAATAGGACGTGTACCGCTTCGAATGAGTTCATTCCCCTATACGGGTTTTGCGACCACCTACTCTGCTTCCAACGGGATTACGGATTCGTCAGCGGCGGGAACGGCATTGGCATGCGGCGTTAAGACGAACAACGGCTGCCTCGGAGTAGATAAAGACAGCGCAGCCGTTATATCTATTGCGGAACAATACCATCATGCAGGTTGGCCGGTCGGAATCATGACCTCTGTAGCGATAGACCACGCAACCCCCGGGGCATTCTATGCCCATGTCGATAATCGCAGCAAATACTACGAAGTGGGGACGCAATTAGCAGCAACAGGGTACGATTTCTTCGGCGGTGCAGGATTTCACCAACCGGTAAATCCCAAGGACAGCGGTGATGTCAATTTATACGATTTATGCGAACAGAACGGGTATGTAATAGCACATGGTTATGCCGATGCGCAAAGCAAGTTGCAATCCGAGAAACTGATTATGATACAAGCAACAGACGGAATAGACCGCACAAAGAACAGCGATTGCCTTCCATATGCGATAGACCGCCATACGGGTGATTTGAAGTTATCGGAAATAACAGAAACCGCTATATCGTATCTTGCACCGAAAGGGCGATTCTTTATGATGATAGAAGGCGGAAAAATCGATTATTCAGGTCACAGCCGCGACGGCGCAACGAATATCCAAGAAACGATAGATTTTGACGAAGCGATCGAGGTTGTTTATCAGTTTTATGCAGCCCATCCAGACGAGACACTAATCGTCGTGACCGCCGACCATGAAACAGGCGGAATGGCATTGGGAAACAGCAAATATGTACTGAACCTGCAATTACTGCAAAACCAAAAGAGTTCGTCCTATGAAATCAACGAAGGAATAAAAGAACTGCATTCGGCATATGGTAAAAAGATGAAGTGGGAGCAGGTTAAATCATTGTTACAGAGCGAGTTGGGTCTATATGAAACAGTGGAAGTAACAGAGAAAGAAAATGCCAAACTGCAAGAAGCATTCAAGCAGTTGAAAAAAGGAAAGGGGAAAACCGAAAAGACGCTGTATAATGACATTTCGGAATTGGGCGGTTATGCTGTCGGGCTATTGAACAAGAAAGCCAAATTGGGATGGACGAGTTATTCCCACACAGCAGCGAATGTTCCTGTATTTGCCATCGGCACGGGTGCAGAGACGTTCACAGGATGGTATGACAACACAGAAATTGTAAAGAAAATAAAAGCAGCCGTAGAAGCATCCAAGCAGAAATGATATGCAAAATAAAGAATTATTTGCATATGTCAGAATTTTATGCTAATTTTGCAGGTTCAAACAAGAGGAAATGGTATATAAAGCAAGTGACAAGATGAGCGTCCTGATGTCGAGTGCGGATGAGGCACTGCAGATTATCAGCCGTTTCGGTTTACCATTAGGTGTTGCAGACAAGACGATAAGCGAGGTCTGTACAGAAAACGGGATAGATACGACCACCTTTTTAAGCGTGATCAATCACGAAGCAGGGCAGAAAGTGGATATTCCGACGCTGATGGTATATTTGAATAATGCACACACATATTTCTTAGACTATCTGCTTCCGCGCATCCGTCAGGAACTAATTACGGCAATCAGTGCCGTCAAGACAGGAAGCAATATCCCATTGCTGATTATCCAACTATATGACGAATATGTGGAAGAAGTGAAGAACCACATTGCGCATGAGAACGCCAATAAGTTTTCCTCGCACTCGGAAGACGATCAGCAATTAGCCGCCAAGATGCGCGAGTTGAAGACGCTGATTATCAAATATTATCCGTCTGATGAGATGAATAGTCTTTTATACTCGGCATTACAAGACATATGCGCAATAGAAAAAGAATTGGCACTGCATTGTTCGATAGAGGATGATATACTGCTGCCAGCCTTGAAAAAGGATTTGGAACAGCACCAGTCAGAGGAAGATACAGCCGAAGAGGAAGAAAAGCTTTCCGACCGTGAGAAAGATGTGCTGATAGAAGTCGTGAACGGATTGAGTAACAAGGAGATAGCCGACAAACTGAATATATCCACCCATACGGTTATCTCACACCGAAAAAATATTGTCAAGAAGCTGAATATACATTCCACTGCGGGTTTGACAATATACGCGATAGTAAACAAATTGGTAGAGATTTAATGTTGCGCCGCGTCAAGAAATATATATCAGACAACAACTTACTGCACGATGGAGCAAAAGTATTGGTATGCGTAAGCGGCGGTGCAGACAGTGTGGCACTATTGGATGTATTGCTGCGTGCGGGGTACGAATGCAATGTAGCGCATTGCAATTTTCATCTTCGCGGTGCAGAGAGCGACAGGGACGAGCAATTTGTGCGGAATTTATGCCGGAATATAGTGAGCCGCATAAAAACTCCGGCAGCATGGATGGAGGACGGAATACCGATTTTTGTCAAGCATTTTGAGACAGAGTCCTATGCGCAAAGCAAGAAAAAAAGCATAGAGTTGGCAGCGAGGGAATTACGATATGAATGGTTCGGTGAATTAGCACAAGAAACGGGCAGCACCGCGATAGCAGTAGCCCATCACCAAAACGATCAGGTAGAAACGGTAATAATGAATATCCGTCGCGGTTGCGGTCTGAAAGGGCTATGCGGCATGTGGCCAAAAAGCAACAATCCGTATAGCGGAATACAAGTGCCAATAGTACGTCCGCTATTGTGTACAACACATGATTATATATGCCACTATTTGCAGGATATACGCGGACTGGAATGGGTTGAGGATTCGACCAACGCAGACACTGCATACCGGCGCAATGCTGTTCGCGCGGAATTGAGTCAGTGGACAAAAGCAGAAATCGAACATGTGGCAGAACTGGCTGAACGAGTACAGAAGGAATTGCAAGGATGAGACATTACGGACTAATCGGCAGGAAATTAGGTCATTCGTGGTCTGCAACATATTTCGCCCGGAAATTTGCGGACGAACAGATTGAGGCGGATTACCGATTGATTGAGATTCCTGTATTAGGAGCAGAAAATTTGCCGAATGAACTTGACGGCTATAATGTCACGATACCGTATAAAAGAACCATCATACCCTATTTGCGTGAGGTTGACCCGATAGCGGAAGAGATTGGTGCGGTGAATGTCGTCAAAGGCGGGAAAGGATTTAATACCGATTGGACAGGGTTTGTCAAATCGTTATGTGAGAAGCTTGGCACAACAGAAGGAACCATCAAGCGACATTTTGACAAAGCCCTTATATTGGGTCAAGGCGGTGCAGCAAGGGCAGTACTGTACGGATTGAAGACACTGGGAATTGAAGGTGAAATGATCAGTGTGCGGGGAAAAGTTGCAAAAGAGTTGAGTCCCTACGGATTGATTGTGAATGCAACGCCATTAGGAATGACACCCGATAGCGATTGTTTCCCGGATATAAGATACGATGAAATCGGGAAAAAACATGTGCTATATGACTGCGTATATAATCCGGAAGAAACGATTTTTCTAAAACGAGGAAAAGAACGCGGCGCAATAGTGATTAACGGTGTAGGAATGTTACATATCCAAGCCGAGGAAAGTTGGAAAATTTGGAATAATCAAGACATATGAAAAAGAGTATTTTAATAGGATTTCTATGTTTAGCGGGCATTATTATCCAAGCCCAGACGGTACATGACAATGAACTTGCCATCGTGTATTACATGCCACAAACACAGTTGTGCTTTGATGTGGAATATGAAGAAGTGATCAGCCAACCGGGACCATTTGCCGCTTATGCCAAGCAGTACCTTGGTGCAACGGAGATTATTAAGGAGCCGTCAAGGATATTCCAACTGGAAAAGATCCACTGTCGCCCCCAACCGATGGCGGATTATACAAGGGCATACAAGGTTGTAGCCGAAAACGGCATAGAGAGCCAGTTGCTGACTTTGAGCCGAATAGGGACATTAGAAGGATATAATATAGCCCACCATGAACATGGGAATGTACGGAAAGAAAATATTAAACATGGTCCTAAAACGATAGATCGGTCGCCGAACGTGTTGCCGCTGTTAGAAGAACACTTGAACGGTAAAAGTGTGGCACAGCAAGCTCAAGGAGCAGCCAAACTAATATACCGTATTCGTGAGAACCGAATGTATCTGATAGGTGGCGAAGTAGAAAAAGTACCGGCAGACGGAGTCGCCATGAAGTTGGTTTTGGATGAACTGGACAAGCAAGAACGGCAGTTGGTAGAGTTGTTCGTCGGGAAAAGAGAAGTAATCAAACATCGCGAGGTTCTGACTTACATACCAGTTAAAAGTGAGGAAGTTGAAATCGGTTATTTCTCAGACAAAGAGGGACTTACATCATCAGGGAACGGAGAACCGATACTGTTGAATGTAACTGCGAAACGGCAAATGAAGGGAAATACCCACGTAGAAAATGACAAGAAGGCTCCTGCTCCGTCACAAATATATTATAACCTTGCAGGTTCCGCCAACATCAAGATAGATTATCTGAATGAAACCCTATTGGAAAAACATGTACCTGTAGCCCAATTCGGCATTGCTGTCCCTCTGTCCCGAACATTGTTTACAAAAGGAGATTTACCACATATATATTTTGACATTCAAACCGGCGGAATTAAAAGTATCGAAAAATGAGAAAGATTATTACAATAATAGGTCTGCTGATGACAATCAGTCTGAACGCGCAAGAACTAAACTGCACAGTCACAATCAATTCTGACCAAATCGAGGGAAGCAACAAAAGTGTATTCGAGACTCTTAAACAGACTATAGAGGAATACATGAACAATAACCGATGGACCAACATGACCTTCTCCGAAAAAGAGAAGATAGAGTGCAGTATGATGATTATTGTGAATGCCGTTACAGACAATTCTTACACATGCGAAATGCAATTACAATCACGCCGCCCTGTTTATAACACGACCTACATCACCCCGCTGCTGAATTTCAAAGACAATGCGTTCAATTTCACATATCAAGAATACGATCGTATTGAGTATCAACAAAATACATTCACCAATAATCTGACGGCAATGTTGGCATACTATGTGTATTTGATTATCGGTCATGACTGCGACAGCTATCAGCGAATGGGTGGAACGCCCTATTTCCAAGTATGCGAGGATATAGTAAGTGCATGCCAGTCAGCGTCCATGAGCGGTGAAGAACAAAAGGGCTGGAAGGCATTTGACAGTAACAGGAACCGCTACGCCTTAATAAACAACCTGATGGATGAGGCATTCAAGAAATACCGTGAGTTCTACTATACCTATCACCGTCTGGCATTAGACAACATGGCAGCCAACGTAGCCAATGCTCGCGCACTGATAGCCAAAGATATTCCCGTACTCCGCGAGGCAAACCGCGCCCGTCCGGCAACCTATGTCATCAATACATTTTTAGATGCAAAATCCGATGAACTGGTCAATATTTTTATGAAAGGAACAGACAAAGAGAAAAAAGAAGTCTATGAGATATTGATGGACATAGATCCGACAAGAAGTAACCAGTACGATAAAATTGTACAATAATGCTACAACATTTACATATACAAAATTACGCGCTTATATCCCAATTAGATATAGATTTGCGTGATGGTTTTTCAGCACTGACAGGTGAGACAGGTGCCGGTAAGAGTATCATTCTCGGTGCGTTAGCATTAGTGATGGGCGGTCGTGCCGATCTGAAAACGATAACTGAAGGGGAGGAGAAATGTATAATTGAAGCAGACTTCGGAGAATATCTTATACGTCGTGAGTTGAACAGAAACGGCCGGTCACGATCTCTTGTCAATGATGAAGTAGTAAGTCAAAGCGAACTCAAATCACTGGCAAACAAACTGATAGATATACATTCCCAGCATGCGAATCTGCTGTTAGAGAATGATATATTTCAATTAAGCATTGTCGATGCCATCGCACAAAACGAAAAAGAGCGTGACACCTACTCCACTCGTTATGCTGCATACTGCCAAGCAGAACAAAAACTAAGAGAATTAGAGCAATTAGCAGAAAAAACGCGCAAAGATCAAGACTACATCGCCTTTCAGTTCGAGCAGTTAGATGATGCCAAACTGAATGATTCGGACGAGTTGAGCCAATTGGAGGAAGAAGAATACCGTTTGTCGCATGTTGAACAACTAAAAAGCCAACTACAAATCGCACTTTCGGCATTGAATGACGATGAAATGAGCGCAATGGGCTTACTGAGGGAGGCACGAACTGCGTTACAAGATGAAAAAGAACTAAGTACAAGGTTGCAAAGTGTTGAAATCGAACTGAAGGACATAGTCGGTGAAATAAACCGGCTTGCCAACAATACAGAATTCGATCCCGAACGATTACAGATTGTCCAAGAACGGTTAGATTTGCTAAATACGTTACTCCGCAAGCATGGTGTGCAGAGTTTAGCCGAACTTATTGCAATTCGCGATGAGTTAGGCGCGCAAATGAACAAAATCGCTTCATTTGACGAAGAAATAGCACAAAGTAAAAGGGAGTTACAAACTTGTCGCGAGGCATTAGTAAAAGCAGCCAGTCTATTGACTAAATCCAGAATGGCCGTCCGCGAAGGCATTTCAGAGCATTTGAGAAATGATTTGTCCAAATTAGGTATTGCTCATGCCAATGTAGATATCCAAATTTCCGCTTTAGACGATTTTGGTGAATACGGCGATGACAATGTACAATTTCTATTTGCCGCCAACCTTAACCAGTCTTTGCGTCCGGTAAGCGAGGTCGCCAGTGGTGGAGAAATTGCCCGTTTTATGCTGTGCGTGAAGGCACTGATTGCATCCACAAACGGTTTACCCACGATTATATTTGACGAAATAGACACCGGAGTCAGTGGCGAGGTGGCGACTCAAATGGGGCAAATCATGCGTGAGATGGCAAGTTCCCGTCAAATTATAGCCATCACCCATTTGCCTCAAATTGCCGCACAAGCAGATGAGCAATTCAAAGTATATAAACAGGATACTGCGTCACGCACCGAAACACACATTTGCCACCTGGGTCCAAAGGAACGGGTTCAGCAAATAGCATCCATGATGTCCGGCAAAGATATAACAGATGCGGCATTAACTACAGCCAAAGAGTTGTTAAACAAATAGAATTTAAGTTATCGTGTTGCCATTAGCAGAAAGATTGCGCCCCAAGACGCTAAGCGATTATATAGGTCAGAAACATTTGGTCGGCGAAGGTGCCATTTTGCGCCAAATGATTAAAAGCGGCAATTTGTCGTCATTTATTTTGTGGGGACCTCCGGGAGTTGGTAAAACAACGTTAGCACGTATTATTGCTCATGAACTGGAACGACCGTTTTACACACTATCCGCTGTAACGAGCGGTGTCAAAGAAGTGCGTGATGTAATTGAAAAGGCAAAACGAGAAGCACAAATCAACAGCGGACTATTTGCCGGACAAACAGACCAACGCTCCCCTATTCTTTTCATAGACGAGATACATCGATTCAGCAAATCGCAACAAGACAGTTTGTTAGGTGCTGTTGAGGACGGTACCATAACACTAATCGGTGCAACGACAGAGAATCCCAGTTTTGAGGTCATCAATCCCTTATTATCACGGTGTCAGATATACGTGCTACAACCATTAGGCAAAGATGATTTGCTTGAACTGCTCCAACGGGCGATTAAAGAAGACGAAATTATTCGTGAACAGCACCTAATAATTAAAGAGACGGATGCTATTTTGCGATACAGCGGAGGTGATGCACGCAAATTATTGAATATAATAGAATTAGTCAGCAATTCCGGTGTCAAAGAAGTAGATAATGAAACCGTTACTCGGCAGCTGCAGCAAAATCCGGTTGCCTATGACAAGGACGGCGAGTTGCACTACGATATTATATCTGCATTCATCAAATCTATTCGCGGCAGTGATCCTGATGCAGCTATATATTGGTTAGCCAGAATGGTTGCAGCAGGAGAAGACCCTAAATTTATCGCCCGCCGTTTAGTAATATCCGCCAGCGAAGATATAGGTCTTGCTAATCCCAATGCAATGCTGGTTGCCAATGCTTGTTTTGACACTTTACAGAAAATCGGTTGGCCGGAAGGACGAATTCCACTTGCAATGGCTACGATTTACCTTGCCACCTCACAGAAAAGCAATTCCGCTTATCTGGCAATAGATACAGCACTGGCAGAAGTTGCAAATAGCGGTAATTTAGCTGTACCACTTCATTTACGTAATGCTCCGACCCAACTAATGAAAGACCTTGGATATAGTGAGGGTTATAAGTATGCACATGATTATCCGAATCATTTTGTAAAGCAACAATTTATGCCGGATGACTTGAAAGATGTTCATTTTTGGGAGCCGCAAGGCAGTCCGCAGGAGCAAAAGTTAGCGGAATGGATGAAACACCTGTGGGGAGAAGAAGAGCAATAACCTTCCATTTTGTCTGGCATCTATATTCATATTCCCTTTTGTAAAAGTCGCTGTCTATACTGCGATTTCTATTCGACGACACAACTAAACCAACGTGAGGATTATGTAACGGCTGTTATCACTGAGGCACGGCAGAGAATCACGCAACCAACAGACATTCAGACTGTTTACTTTGGTGGCGGCACGCCAAGCATGTTAGATTGCGAACAAATACAGCGGATTTTAACTGCTATTCATCCTACCAATGCTACAGAGATTACGATTGAAGCTAATCCCGGAGATCTAACTACAGACAAGTTATCTCAATTGCATAATATCGGAATTAACAGACTGAGCATCGGTGTTCAGTCTTTTCTCGATAAGGAATTGCAATTCATCGGTCGGCGTCATACAGCGCAACAAGCTAAAGACGTTATTCATTTAGCACAAAATGCCGGATTTGACAATATCAGCATTGACTTAATGTATGCCCTACCCGATCAAACTATGGCGAACTGGCTGTATAATATAGATGAAGCATTAAAGCTCAATGTTCAGCATATCTCATGCTATAACCTCACTTATGAAACCGGTACAAGACTTACCAGTATGGTTAATGAAGGAAAAATCATTCCGGCAAATGAGGACTTGGAGAATGAGATGTATGATATATTATGTACAAAACTAAAGGAAAACGGTTTTATACATTATGAAGTAAGTAACTTTGCATTACCCGGGCGAGAATCAAAACACAACTCATCATATTGGAATAATACTCCATATATAGGACTTGGAGCCGGAGCACATAGTTATGACGGAACAAAAAGAAGATGGAATATTAGTAACTTATTTGAATATATTAACAATATAGCTAATGGAAAGATATTTGGGGATGAAGAAATGCTAACCGAAGAACAAAAAGCAATGGAGCATATTATGCTCGGTTTGCGAACCAAAGAAGGTATCGAAGCAACTACAACAATCCTACAAAAAGCAAGACCGCTATTAGAAAGCGGTCTGCTTGAGATTTCCAATGGCAATATTCATGCCACACAAAAAGGTTTACATATCCTCAACATGATTATTGAGGAATTGGTCTAATCTTTAGAATAATTTTAATACTTGGCGAATAATTTCCTCTGAAGGCAAATCAGGCGAAAGAATAAGATCCGGTTCTTTGAGGACATAACCTTTACTCATGGCCTGCAAAGTACCACCACCAGTACAATTAAGCATAATATATTCATCCTTCTTGACAGTACCATCCTGCACAGCTTTGGCAAGAGCAGCCACTGCAACATTGGCGGCAGGAAGGAGTTCATAACCTTCAAGATTACGGAATTGCAGCAGCCAGTACATTATTTCGTCATTGGTAGCAAGATAAACATCCCCGTGAGAGACCTCCAATGTATCAAACAGGCCTCCAGTCAGTGAATACGGTGGTTTACGGTTAGACAGCACTTTGGCCAGGATGACCTCAGCTTGACGTCGTCCCACTTCAGGGGCAAGTTCAACTAAATTACGCGAATGAGCTTTCCATGAGTCATACATCAGCGTAAACGGTTCATTCTGAGCAACATATACGCGCATATTATTATCTCCGAAGCGTCCATCAACTGCTAATCGACAAGCATTTTCCCATGCTGCAATAGCACCTGTCCCAGAACCAACTGCTTGAAAATAAGCGTCAGGAATACGTCCCATTTGCTCGACACAACTAAGAATTGTCGTCCCCATACCGTCTCTACGGGCAATATTCTTTGCGCCACCTTCCAAGAAGAAATGCGGGTCTTCAGCCAATTTCTCCCCCAAGGCAATAGCATCATAATAATCGCAACCATGCGGCACAGCAAGCAGTTTGACACACTTATCCAATTTGCGGCGGAACCACAAATCATGCAAACAATCCTGAGGAACACATATAACTACGGGAATTTTATTATCCGAACAGACTTGTGCAAAAGCACGTGCCGTATTTCCGGCAGACTGAACAATGAGTGTACGTTTGTCATTTGCATCCAAGCGGGCAAGAACAGAGTACGCCTCTGTTTCCTTGAAAGAACATGTTTGAAACTTAGCACCGATTTTCGGATTCCAGCCGGAAAAAGTTATATACAGATTCTCAAGCCCAAGAAACTTTGCAAGTCCCTTAGACTTATATGTCACGGGGACGCACGAATTCTTTAGCGTGCGACGAATCGGCATCCACTCAGCATAACGATAAATTCCATCCAAGTCAGTACGCGGTGTAAAATGTTTATTGTCATAAACGGCGCGTACAAGAGAAGGTTCTCCTCCATTAGGGTCACTGAGTGTCCAGCCTTTATCGGTAAACTCGTTGCCATTGGCAACATTGACAAGATGATAAGCAGTTGGTTTGAAACGCATATATTTATTTCTTTTCAGTTACTATTTGATCATTAATCACTTCAGCCAAGTCACGAACAGGTCTGTCTGCATATCGTGCAAAAGTGGACAGACATAGCGGACAAGCTGTAGCAATAGCATCAGCACGGGATGAATAAAGATTCTGAAGTGCGGCTTTAGTCATATTTTCGCGTTGTGCAAATGTTAGCGACAAAGATCCAAGCGAACCACCACAACAAATACTCTCCTCACGGATATGCTGTGCTTCCGAAATACCTGCAGCTTGCGCGATGAGTTTGCGCGGTTGGTCATACATTCCGCAGCCCCGCCCCAATTCACAAGGATCATGATAAACATAACATAAATCGCTCTTTTCAAGTTTAATACGTCCTTGCTTGATCAGGTCATTAAAGTAATCGGCATAATGCACAACTTTAACATGTTTGAGATTATAATTCTCGCGGAACATTTTATAGCAAATCGGACATGAAACGAGTAAAATCCTTGCTCCGGAGTTAACAATCTGTTGCTCCAAATTAGCAACAATTGTTTTGGCCTCGTTTATACGACCGGCAGTGAACATCGGTCTTCCGCAACATAAACCACCGTCTTTGTCCAGCCAGCGATAATTAATGCCTGCTTTAGTTAAGATTTCACTGATTGCCTGTGGTATTTTGGGTGTCAAATGAGTCATACAACCTGCAAAATATAATACGGGGGCAACGGCAGTATCGTTATTTTCCTGCAAAGGTGGATGAACGAACGGAACGATATAATCCCGCCGGGCGCGCTCAAGAATACGCAATTTCGGTCCCTCAACCCCGACTTGACATACCTCTTCACATTTGCCGCAAAGCAAACACTTATCACTAATTTCCTGAATGCGTTTTTCGTTATTGCGGCGCATTTGGCGGGTCAGATAAACCGTACAATCTTTTACATTTTGCCGATCTACTGTCATCGGACAAGCGTCAATACATACGCCGCAGTTCGGGCAAGAGAATACCTCTACTCGGGCAAATCCCTTGCGTGAATTACGGACTTTAAGTCCGGCATTTCGCAAAGGAATAAGCAGCATTTCCGCAGGAATGTGCATATATCGGGTAAACGGCAACACACACATAAAAATACAAAGTGCGATTGAATATGCCCACCATGTTGGCAACATATAAAGTTCATTGCCTAAGAATTGACGGAATAGCCAGTTTGCCGGAATAGTCAAGAACGAACCGCCGGAGATATGCGCCGTAAAACTCTCTGCCAACCAACGCAGGGGGAAAATAGCCCACAATGAATATAATCCCACCACATTAAGGAATGTCGGACGAGCCATACGTTTGACACCAAACATATAGTTCTTAACTCGTCGTGCCATTGCCAAAGCAATACCGCTCATAATAATGAGTAGGAAAAAGTCCATCAGGAAGAACAGAAGTGAACCACGCAACGTTACATCATCTTCCGCAACAAAATAATTGAAGAAGATTGGATAATAGAATAGATTTATACGTCCGGGAACAAAGAGCAACACCTCTATATGTCCCAACAAAATAATCATAAACCAACCGAAGGCAATGGAAGAGTGCATGTAACCAAATAGTTTGTTACGTTTCCATAACTTAACGTGAATCAAACAGTTAAGGAAAATATCCTTAATGTTCTTCCACATTATTTTCGGTGTAATAAGTGAAATATAGAACCGTTTTCGGTCTTGCCATGGCAATTGGTAAATAGTACGTATCATGGCACCGATACAATAGGTCAGCACAAATGCCATACCTACCAGAAACGGTATTACGAACGGATGAAATCCGGAAGGGATACGATCAATCATAAATCTGGCAAAGGGTTAATAGTATATGTCTGGTATTAACACCGCGAGGACAAACCATCGAGCATTTTCCACAAAGCATACAAGATGAAAGCATTGAGTGCATATCCTGTCCGCGTTGCAAACCGGTTAGCAGTTTCCGAACAGACATACCTTTATAGGATGAAACAGTGCAAGTCGCACCACAAGAACCACAATTCATGCAGACGGCTGCAGTTGGCTCCACCATCAGTAAATGTTCGTAGGTCGTGTAGTCCAGTTTGGATAAATCTATAGAAGAACTGGGAGAAAGTGTAAAGCCAAAATTCATATTATTTATTTATATAGTTATGAATAGCCAACGCTGCTGCTCGCGCTTCCGATATTGTTTCCGGAACAGTTTTCGTTCCCGTACAAGCCCCCGCATAGAAGATTCCGGGTTGTCCGGATTCAATTATTGAAGTGATATTATCTTTACTCTTAAGGAAACCGTCCGAATCAAATTCCAATTTAGCTTGATTAGTCAAATTCTGTAACTGTGTATTGCATGACATACCTGCCATCAGCACAAGAAGATCCAGTTGTATTTTTACAGGTTTGCCGATTAATGTATCTTCTGCCTTGACCTGAACACGACCATCTATTGTTTCGCCAACTTCAGAAACGCGCCCGCGAACGAAGTGGATTCCAAAATCACGTTGCGCGTTGATGTAAAAGTCTTCATATTTCTTTCCGAACAAGCGAAGATCCATATAAAAACAATAAACCTCAGTGTTCGCGTAACGTTCCTTCATTTCAATTGCTTGTTTAATGGCGGTCATACAACACACCTTAGAGCATTGGCTATTACCGGCTTTAAGGTCACGCGAACCGACACAATGTACAAAACCGATTGCCTTAGGACTACGTGGAATACGAGAATCTTTATTACCATTCATCCAAGCCTCAAGATCCGCATTTGTAATAACACGGTCATATATACCGTATCCGTACTCTTCCTTTTTAGTGGCATCAAATAACTTAAAGCCGGTTGAGAAAAGAACAGCTTTTGCCTTGATATTTATACCGTTACTTAGAAAAAGGCTGTATCCGTCCCGTTCACGGGAAATAGAGTTTACTTGTGTCTCAAGGAAAACATTTGCGTCACGGATATCGGCTGTCATGCTCTTAATAAGGTCTTTTGTGGATGCCATGTCAGGAAATAACTTATGCCATTCGGCAACATGGCCGCCAAGATGGTTGCTTTTCTCCACAATAAACGGCTGATAGCCAAGGGATAACAACTGTTTTGCAGCTTCCATTCCGGCTACCCCACCCCCTATAATAACTACATTTTCTTTCATATCAACAACATTTAATTGAGTTAGGCATTTCAGGACGCATAATATCCTCTTTGTTCAGTCCTAAATATTTGGCTTTCGGGTCATATTCTACGCCCATTTTATTAAGTAGCGGTTCAACGGCAACCTGATGCAGTTGCAGCCCAAGATCCCATGGGTCATATCCGAGTACCAAGCCGGCAATTTCTTCATACGTAAAAACAGGTATTCCATATCCGTTTTCGCCGTATGTTTTGCCTGTTTGCTCGGCAATAACATATTGCCAGCGATCAAGAAAATAAGGACATCCCGGACAATTGGTTATGATTGCATCCGGCTTATATGGTTCCATTGACTCAAATTTTTTATGGGTATTGGACACACTATAACCACGATTGGCTTGGACCAGATATTGCCGGAATCCGAACCCGCAACAATGGCGGCGTTCAGGATAATCAATTACTTTACCGCCCCAACTCTCAACCATACCGGCTAATACATATGGATACTCGGCACCTCCTATTCCCTTATGCGGGAACATCTTGGAGTAATGGCAGCCTATATGCTCTACTATACGGAGCGGCTCACCTGTTTCCTTATTGATTAACAGGTGCTTTGCTTTCTTACGTATATCATCGCGCCAGTGATATATCAAGTCACTTGTATGGGCAATATACTTTGGCTTGTTAAACTCCCGTTTGCATGCTTTCCATAGATTTTCGCGTATCTTGGCTTCCAATTCCGGGAATTCACGCCATGTCTCCAATGTCTCCACATAGTTACCAAACGAGGTGATGCAACTGGGGCAATAATTCTCATAACCCGCTTCGGTCATAAGTGCAAATTGCCTTGCCACCATTGTCATGGCTGTCTCTTGCGGAATACTCTCTGTATGATAAGCTATGCCGCCACAGGTAGTGTGATGCGGAGTTTCGTACATATCTTTACCAAGTACGTTGCGCGTTATCTCAAGAAAGAACCGCTCGCTACCGGGAAAGAAATTCTGGCGAATACAACTGCGTACATAATACCAATGGTCATCAGGAATTTCCTTCTGATAGTCACTCCATATTTTTTGTTTTCCGTCTTTAATCATACTTATTATCTGTTAAAGTGTTTATCTGAACAGTACTCAAATGCACGTTGTTCATATTCCTCATCTGTCAATCCCATTTCTCTTGCTTTTTTGGCAGAGTACTCCTCAATAAGTTTCATTCTTTCAGTTGCCCCCGTTACATCAAAGATAGCTTTTACTTCATCCAATGACTCTTGGGGTATTTTTCTTAAGATGCCGGGGCCATCTCCCATATAATTGGCACCTAATCTTGCCAAAGACTGTTCAAGGTGTTCCAAATGCCATTTGAATACAGGTCCCGATTCCTTGTGGTTTTCCCACTTGAACATTTTCGGGTGGATACAATAACCGTATTTAAGAGTTGAACCGGCTAATGCATGCATCAAAGGCAATAATTGGCGTCCCTTTTCGCTTTCAACAAAGTATCCAAGCCGGATACTTAATTCACGCAGTGCCATCACGACCAATCCCGGTCCATTCTTACGCGGGCAGCGGGTAACACAACTCATACATTCTCCGCAATACCATATCGTATCTGACTTCAGCAGTTCCTCTATTTTTTCGTCATCCTTGGTCTCTACTGTCGTCACGATTTTACGCGGGTCGTAGCAATAGAACTCCGCTGCCGGACAAATGGCTGTACATGTACCACAGTTGATACATGTATGAAAGCCCTCGCGGAAGCGGTAGTCCTTATATAATTCGTCAAACAGATTTTTCGGTTTGGCGTTTTGTGAGGTTTGATTTTCCATAATGTTAGGATATTATTCTCCGTCTGTCATCACATCGGTTTGATGTAGCGTGACAGGCGTGCACAAAGTCCGGGGAAAAACCGTTTGATATATACCATTATCAACTCTCCCCTACCAATCAGCACTTCGCGTTTGCTCTTGCGAATTGCCTTGACAATCTTTTTTGCCGCCTTATGTGCAGGCAAACCTTTGTCCTGTCCGGGATCCATTGTCCCATGTTTCTCACCCCCTTTATCCAAGGCATTGACAGAGATATTGGTACGTACTCTGCCCGGGCAGACTATGGTTACGCGGATATTCTTGTCATAATATTCCGCTTGAAGGGTTTCAAAGAAACCGTATAAAGCATGTTTGGATGAACTATAGGCACATCGTAGAGGGAAGCCGAACACGCCTGCAATAGATGTTGTCACGGCAATATGTCCACCACCGGCGGCTACCATCAAAGGCAAAATAACCTTGGTCAGAGCAACCGGGGCAAAATAATTGATTTCCATGATTTGGCGAACCATATCCATGGATGTGTCTTCTACCGAAGTGCGCTGACTGATTCCGGCATTACAAAACAGAATATCAATACCCCCAAACGCATCCCATGCCGTACGGGCTGACAGACTGATTCCTTCCAAATCACTAAAGTCCGACGGTAGCACCAACACATCTGCAGCTCCGTTTTCCCGACATTTCTGAGCAACGCCTTCCAACTTTTCACGCGATGACGAAGTGAGAATCAGTTGATTCCCACCTCGTGCGTATTCATATGCACAGGCCTCTCCTATACCGGACGATGCACCTGTAATCCAAACACTTTTCATTATTTTATAAGAGCCATATCCGGGATTTCCTTGTCGTAATCACCCTTTGCCAGACGCTCCTTAATATCTTTGAACGCAGCCAGTGTGCGGTCAACATCCTCGATGGTATGAGCGGCTGTTGGAATGATACGGAAAATCAGCATTCCGGGAGGAATAACCGGATAACAAACAATTGAACAGAAAATATGATAGTTCTCTCTCAAATCAACAGCGATATTCGTTGCCTGATTGATACCACATGCCAAATGAACAGGAGTAACGCATGCCTCTGCCGGACCGATTTCGTAACCGAGGTCACGGAATCCTTTTTGCAGACGATGCGTAACGGTCCACAATTGTTGGCGAAGAGCATCGCCTTCAGGACTGTCAATAATCTCCAGACGTTTCATACAGCCTTCCACTATAGGCATCGGGAGAGATTTTGCATACATCTGCGAACGCATATTATAGCGCAGATAAGTGATTATATCCTTTTCGGAAGCGACAAATCCGCCGATTGTTGCCATTGACTTGGCATATGCACCAATGTACAAATCCACTCCGTCCATTACACCGAAATGCTCGGATGTACCGCGACCGTGAGGACCCATTACGCCAAAACCGTGTGCATCATCAATCATGAAACGGAATTGATACTTTTGCTTGAGTGCAACGATTTGGTCAAGTATTCCCAATGCGCCGGTCATACCGAACACACCTTCAGTAATAACAAGGACTCCTCCACCCTTTTCGTCTGCGATTTTGCAAGCACGGGCAAGCACTTTCTCGCAGTCAACTATATCATTGTGGCGGAACTTGAACTTGTCACCTATATGCAGGCGGATACCGTCCAGCAAACAGGCATGTGCTTCGGCATCATACACAATTACATCGTGGCGGCTTACCAATGAATCTATGGTCGAAAGGATACCTTGGTATCCGAAGTTGAAGAGGAATGCGGCCTCTTTCTTTTCAAAAGCTGCCAAGCGGCGTTCCAGTTCTTCATGAAGTGCCGTTTGACCGGTCATCATACGGCTTCCCATAGGATAAGCCATACCCCATTTCGCTGCTGCTTCAGCATCCACACGCCGAATTTCAGGATGGTTCGCCAACCCTAAATAGTTATTCAAACTCCAGCAAAGCACTTCTTGTCCGTTAAAGCGCATGTGCGGTCCCAACTCGCCTTCCAACTTCGGGAAAGCAAAATATCCGTCTGCCTTTTCACGGTACTGACCTATCGGGCCACCCGTCGATTTACGGATTTTGTCAAAAATGTCAACTTGCATACGATATATTTTTAATTTAGTTTTTTACTTTTTGTTTGCTTACCTGTCCCATCAGCCAGAACAGCATTTTCGGTAAGGGCTTTTCACAGTCGCGTTTGCGCATATCGAGATTCCAGTTAAGTGCCTTGACTATAGGAATCTTGTATGTCTCAACAAACTCGATTAGTGTGCCGTCCGGATCTTCTATATAGGTGAAATGACCGGATGCCTCACCCATGTCAAACACCTCTCCGTCGGGGCAACTGTCCACGGTGAACGGATAACCTTTTTTGGCACAGAACTTACCTAATTCTTTCATTCCCGACACATCAAAACAAATCTGAATAAAGCCGGGATCACCCCAGAACCGACCGTCATAAATCTTACGGGGTTGGCGGTCTAATGCCTGAACAAGTTCTATCGTGCTGTCGCCGAACATTTGAGAGAATGCCCCTTTGCGCGGTCGTGACGTACCAAGCAGCACACGTCTGTAATTGCCACTGGCACATTCTAACATCTGCCAGTCATTGAAAACGCCGGTCTCATCATAAATGATTTTGTCATACCCAAGCACTTCACTATAAAAACCGATGGATTTCTTCATATCCGTCACGCCTACCATGGCACCGATAATACCGCCCGTCAATTTATGTTGTTCTACAAAAACATGTGTATCTTCAACCAATTGGAAACAGTTGCCGTATAAGTCTTTGACATAGAAACATTTCGTTCCGTTCGGCATAGTCGCTACGTCTGACACTTCGTTCCATTTTTTCTTTAACGCATCATGAAACGCAGACACATTGCGGCATTTGACCTTCGCTGCAAATACGCCCAAATCGCCGACTGCTATGGCAAATTTAGCCGGCACAGGAGTCCGTTCGCTATACTGCCATATCTCAAAGCCGCCACCGCCTTGAACATTCACGGCTATACAAGCGTGGCGTTTTTGAGGTTCGTTACCCGTATAGGGCAGCATTCGCTCTGCTACAGTATCATCCTCAAGTATCTTCACATCAACACCGAACATCTCTATAAACCAGTTCCATGATTTGCGAAAATTCTCAGTGCCAACACCCACTTGCTGAATACCTGAAATCAAAAATTTATCCATAATATCCTTTTATAAACATATTTTCGTGCAAAGGTAATACAATTTTTTTGAATGCACAAAATTATTTGTATAATTGTAGTTATAAAAATGAGAAAATGAAATTTACGACTCGCTTACGGGACGGATACGGGACGGTTACGTGAAGGAGTGCGACGGAACGCACTCCGAGTGTTGCGCCAGAGCTGTCACCACAGTGAGG
>CAJOKE010000022.1 GCA_905235225.1 Paludibacteraceae bacterium | reverse complement strand
GACCTTTGGGCGACCTTTGGGTGACCTTTGGGCGACCTTTGGGAAGAAGTCGGAAAGAAAGGGGGTGTTTTGGAGAAGAAAGTGATTATTTTTTCGTACTGACGTACTGACGGGATGACGGGATGACGTGCTGATTTTTCGGGAAGACGGGATGGTGATTATTTTTCGTACTGACGTACTGACGGGATGACGTACTGACGTACTGGTTTTTCGGGCTAGCAGGGTGGTGATTATTAGAGGCGGACATTGCGGATGAGGGCGATGGAGAGGATGTAGAGGAGATAGAGTGGCAAGGTGACAAGGAGCAGGGTTATGGCATCTCCGGTCGGTGTGATGACAGCGGCGAGGATGAGGATAGCGACCAAGGCATGCTTGCGGTACCGTCGGAGAAGTGCGGCGTTGACAATGCCCATTTTGGCAAGGCACCATGTGACAACCGGCAGTTCAAAGAGTACGCCCAAGACAAGAGAAAGGATAAGGAGCGTATAGATGTATGAATCGAGGCTGATCTGATTAGGGACGGTAGCATAGACCTGATAATGCGCGAGCATTCTGAAAGCGAAGGGGAAAATGACGAAATAGTTCAGCAGTACCCCTGTCACAAACAAGAGCGAGCCGGCATATATCAACCGGCGTGCATAGCGTTTTTCGTTCAGATAGAGTGCCGGTGCGAGAAAAGCGTAGCATCGGTAAAGAATATAGGGACAAGCAGCGAGCAATCCGGCGATGAGCGAGACCTGAATGTGCATCATGAATGGTGCAGCGAGGCGTATATTGATAAAGCCGATGTTCATCGGGGGCGGAGCCATGGCGGTGCAGCCGGTAAGCCGCGCCAAGCGATGGAGAAGCCGATAAGTAACAAATCCGTCGGTTGACGGAGCAAACAGCACGTCAAACAAGACATCGCGGAGGCAGAATGCGGCAACGGCACACACAAGCCATGCAGCCGCACACCGAATAAGCATCCCGCGCAGTTCTTCCAAATGATCCCAGAAGGATTTATTCATCAGTCAGCGGACGATTGCGATTTGTCTTTGTCCTCTTTTTCATCCGCATTGTCTTTCATGCCATCCTTGAAGGACTTGATTCCTTTTCCCAAGCCGCGCATGAGTTCGGGTATTTTTCGGGTATTTTCTTGCCGCCAAAGAGCAGGAGGACGATAATGAGGATGATGATAATTTCAGTTGTTCCAATCATAACAGGAAATATTTAATAAAAAACTATTTCAGGAAGTCCGCAATGTTTCGACAAAGCGGTCGATGCGTTGCATTTCGTGCGGTATATCAATGCGTTGGGGGCAATGGCTGATACAGTGATTACAGCCGATACACCGGTCAGCCTGCCTCAAAGCCGGTACCGCGCGGTCGTATCCGACGAGGAACGCCCTTCTGCGGCGGACAAACTCCGGGTCTCCCTGTGCTTTCAATTCGGGCATATGTCCTTCGGCAATACAATTATTGTAATAGGAGAATATACGCGGGATATTGAGTCCATAGGGGCATGGCATACAGTAATTGCAAGCGGTACAAGGGATAGCCTTGAGTTCGTAAATATCCCGGGCGAGACTGAGCAGGAAGTCCCACTCGGCAGAATCAAGCGGGTTAAGGGGAGAATAAGTAGCGACATTCTCCTGCAGGTGTTCGAGATATGTCATGCCGGAGAGGACTGTGAGTACGCCTTTTGGTGTACCGGCGAAGCGGAACGCCCAAGCCGCCGCAGAGTATTCGGGATTGATGCGGTGCATTTGTCTGAGTACGGCGGCAGGCTGTTTAGCAAGCCGTCCGCCCAAGAGCGGCTCCATGATAACAGCAGGAATGCCGCGTTTTTCCAACTCGTCATACAAATAGACTGCATCGGTATTCCGCGGATTGATTTCGTCCGCATAGTTCCAGTCAAGGTAATTCAATTCAATCTGCACAAAATCCCAGTGATACTTTCCCTCATCGTGCCAGCGTAAGAGCATATCAAAGACATTGATGTCGCCATGATATGAAAAGCCGAGGTTTCGGATCCGCCCCGCCTGTTTCTGCTGTACAAGCCAGTCCAGAATGCCATTGTCCATATAGCGTGCATAGAAAGCCCCAAGACCGTCCTTGTCGCCGCCGCTCATGCCAATTCCGTGCAGCAGAAGGTAATCCACATAATCCGTTTGCAGATACTTGAGCGAACGTTCGAACATCGCTTTAGACTCAGCCTGTGACCAGGTAGCCGGTGAGAAGTTAGATAGTTTGGTAGCAATATAGTAACTGTTCCGGGGATGCCGTGCAAGTGCTATTCCGGTACTTTTTTCCGATTCCCCCTGACAATAGGCGGGTGAAGTGTCAAAATAATTCACGCCATGCTCAAGCGCATAGTCCACCATGTCATTGACCGCGTTCTGGTCAATGGGAGAGTCCGGGTTTTCGCGTGCAGTACCACCGGCTATTACAGGCAGACGCATCATGCCGAAGCCAAGAACAGACACTTTGTCGCCGTTATTGGGGTTGACACGCATAGTCATAGTTCCTTGCGGTTCGTTTTCCAAGAGAGCGGCCGTTTTAGCGGAGCGGTTACGGCAAGCAGACAAAAGAACGGATGTACCAGCAACAGCAGCGGCACTATGTTTGATAAATTCTCTTCGATTCATAAATTTTCAGTTAGCAATAATCAATCAATCCGGTGCATAGTATTCCCCTCAACGTAAATAGCACTGAACGGTCTTGCGGGGCAAAGGTTTTCGCACTTGCCGCAGCCGATACATTTTTCGGTATCAATGACGGGTACCTCAACAATGCGTGTATCGCCGGAAGGTGTTTTCATTTCCCGTTCGACCATCTGTATCGCCCAAACCGGGCAATGGCGTGCACATGCGCCGCACGTATCGCCGTTAGCGACCGGGACACAATTCTTTTCAATCCAGACAGCGTGTCCGAGATGGATAGCTGTTTTCTGTTCCGGCGTAATACGTTTGATGGCACCCGTCGGGCAGACTTCACTGCATCGGGTACATTCAGGACGGCAGTATCCTCTTTCGAACGACATGACGGGTTGCATGAGATTATTGAGATCCATACTCGGTCGCAGGACATTGTTGGGGCAAGCACTGACGCATAACTGGCAGGCAGTACAATGCCTCGTCATATTGTATGCCGAGACAGAGCCGGGAGGGGTAATCGGTGTCTGCCGGTGCGGTGCTTTTTTATCCTCAATAACAGCCAATCCGCCATCCACTTTGATTTTCGTTTCCGCCATGACAGCCGTACCGGCAGCGAGTGCCAGTCCGCCGACAAAGGCACGCTTGTTCATATCAGGCAGCGTAGCGGAATCATTCCGTTTGTCAGGGGAAAGACGTTTTTTCAAGGCAGGTACAAGAGTATAGTGCAAAGCGTCAAACTTACACTTATCCAAACAATCCCCGCATGCGACACATCTTGACAAGTCCACCGTTCCGGCACGGAAATCAATAGCGGAAGCCTTGCAGTTTTTTTCGCACAAGGAACAGTTCCTGCATTTCGATTTATCCAACTGCACCCGGAACAAGGAGAAGCGGCTGAACAAAGACAAAACCGTACCGACTGGACACACCGTATTACAATACGTGCGTCCGTTGCGCCACGCCAGCACCGCAAGAATGCCGAGTGTAAGCAACGCGACGACAAAGGTTGTGACACTGCGCATCCACAATTGGACATTGGTGAAGATGTAACTGTCATACCGGCTTTCTATAGCAGCGAGGCCATTATTAAGCAAATCATATAAGGGTCGGAAGAGCGAATTGACTATGCGCCCGTATGCGGAATACGGAGCCAGCAACGTAGTGACCGGTGCAAAGCCGACAATCAAACAGATGACAAACAGAGCCAGAACAGTATAGCGCAGCCACTTCTTTTCGGGCGAATGGAAGTAGCGGTTCTTTACTGATTTCCTGCCTGCCCAGCCGAAAATGTCCTGCATGACCCCGAGCGGGCAGATTACAGAGCAATAGATGCGCCCGAAGATCAATGTAGCCAAAATCAAGCCCAGCAAGACAGCATAGTCCAAAGCCAACAAAGCCGGTAAGAACTGAATCTTTGCCACCCATGCAATATGCTGACTGACAGTCCAGCTAACGCCTAAAAACAGCACGTTAACCAGCACAAAGCAGACAGTAGCAAGCGTTATACGGATTTTACGCAAGACCATAAATATAATATTATTTGTTAAGGAGTATGTTGACGCACTCTTTCGCAGTCAGGGCATCATTAAGTCTGCTGTCGATGGGGCATTGTGCGGTTTTGTCCCGATTGAGTATCTGCGGCACTTCCTCTTTAGCGACGACAGTAACTCCGGCCGTCTCAAAGAGTTCGCGTGCAGGTGTGCAGATGAGGTTGGTATAGACAGTTTTCACGCCGCCAACCACCATTATCGCAGCCGCCGCCTTTCCGATCATTTTGTCAGCAACGACCGCTCCTTTGAGGCGTTCCGGTTCATTTTGAAGGAGTGTCAGCAAATCTTCCACGCCGCGGTTGTTATGATGTGAAGTGATTCCGTGATTGCGCACCAAGAGACTGAGCGAATTGGCGTTCAGCGTCTCCAACATCTGGTCGCCATCAATATTGACGAGATTATAGTATCGTTTTCCCAAGCCGATTTTGGCAGCATGTTCAAGTATATGTATGCCGTGTCTGGAATTGATACGCTCAATAAGAGCTTCGGCATTATCGCCCTTTTGCGAGGGATAATCAAACACCAAATCAACACACGCCTGATCGAGAGCGACCGGGTCCAAGGAAGCCAAAATACCAATGTCCTTCATTTCCGGGTCAGCGGGATGTGAGTCGCAATCGCAATCCACGGACAGATTGTTCACCACATTGATATAGAGAATGCGCCGGCCGCCATAATAGTCATGCACGGCTTGTGCAGCCGAAGCCATGGACTCCAAGAACCCGTCCTGATTACCGACATGGCTCCAACACTCATTGACATCCTCGGTGAATCCGGCAGAATGTATATACGCCTTGCCCGAAGCAGATGCCACGCCGATAGACTGATTTTTGAGTACTCCGCCAAATCCGCCCATGGCATGTCCTTTGAAATGCGCGAGGTTGATCATGAAATCATATTTTTTCATATGCGTCCCCACCCTGTCATATTTGATCCAAGTCGAGTCTTGCACAGGGATACAGAAATCGCCTTCCTCGTCCATGATATCAACAGGTGCGATGTCTGTGAATCCGTGTTCGCGTATAGTCTGCCAATGTGCCTGGGTAGAGTTACGCCGTCCGGCATACGCGGTATTGCACTCCACAATGGTGCCATTGACGGCATTAACCAACTGCCTGATGAGTTGTGGTTTGAGATAATTGTGTCCTCCTGCTTCACCGGTAGATATTTTAACGGCGACATTGCCGGCAGCGGGTCTGCCAAGTGCTTCATAGACGCGCACCAAAGCAGCCGGAGAAATCTCCTGAGTCATATAAACAACCGGAGTATCAGACAAGGCTGCTGCCTGATTGCCGGACTGATGTGCGGTGCAACTAATCATCGTTGCAAAACCAAAAAGAATTACTACAAGTTTTTTACTCATTTTTTATATCAATCAATTAAACGTTAAAACATAAATCTAAGTCCGGCAAGTACCGTTGTCCCGGGCATTGGGAAACCGTCATTGATTTCGTAGGTTTGCGAAAGCAGATTGTCTGCCTGTACAGACGCCCACAGTTGCCGCCATAACCGGACGGCAGCATGACAATTCCAGAGGACAAAAGACACTTTTTTCGCGTTATCGCCCACAGCGGTATATAGTCCGGCTATATATTGCACGGATGTACCGGCACGGAAACGCTCATGATGATAGCCGACAGCGACATTGAGTTTATGCGCGGGTGCGGCAATGACGGGGTTCTCCATGTGCAGAAAGCTGTAGTTGGCACTGATTTGCAATCCGCGCCATACGCGGCCGGCAACTTCCACTTCAAATCCCGCATTACGCAGTTCGCCGGTATTGACATTACGCGGTCTGCCTTCAATCATGCGGGTCTCAATCATATTGGTTGCATGCAGGTAAAATACATTCGCCCCAGCGAGCAAACGTCCATCCAGAAAATACTGTCTGTATGCCATTTCGTAATTCCACAAAGTAACCGCCTTGAGGCTATCATTTGCCGGAGCATACATGTATAATTCCCGAATAGTAGGATTTCTGAATCCACGGCTTACCACCGCTTTTATTTGCGCATCCCGGGGCAGCAAGAAAGACAGCCCTGCCTGCGGAGCATAATAGAAACCGGCAGCGGAGTGATGTCCCAAGCGTACACCGGCTTCGAGGGCGAACCAACTACAAACATGCTGGCGGAAATCAAGGTAACCCGCCACTTCAAATTGCGTTTTATTGACGATTTCTTTTATCGTATTGTCCGCGAGGATGCGATTCCACGCATGACCGCCAAAGTGCTGATAATCAAATCCGAAAGTAGTGTAGTTTCCTCGGAAAAAGCGAACTGTCTGGTATGCACTGACCCCCACCATGAGGTCTGAATGGTTATATTCGTTGGGCGAGGGAGTTTCCCCGATATGATGCCCTTCGTTGATATGGTGGCGTCCGCCGCTGTAATATGCCCGAACAGCCCCCTCGGTACGCTCATAACGGTTTTGTACAGATACAGTTGCCATTCCCCGTAGGATCCGCTGGCGGCTATCATAAACAGGAGCTGTCACCGTTCCCGGATTAGCAGTACTGAAGTACGTGACATTGCCCGTTGCGCCAATAGTCCAATGGTCATCGATATCATAGCCCAACCGTGCGAAGCCGCTATATTGGTCAAAGTGCATGTTGTCACGATGTCCGTTGGTATGAAGATAATTAAATCCCGCCGCCTCAGTCCATTTTCCATGTCGTAGCCGGTTACTGATTCCGGCATCGACAGAGCAGAAAGACCCACCCTGCACATGAACATCAGTCAATACGGTATCCGTCTTCGGTTGATGAGTGACAATATTGATCACGCCTCCCATGGCATTACTGCCATAATAGAGCGATGCCGGTCCGCGGATTACCTCAACGCGTTCCGCCATTTGTGTTTGGTAATTATCCGCAATAGGATGACCATATAATCCGGCATATTGCGGCAATCCGTCCACCAGAACGAGTACATCCGTGTTGGGTGCGCCGCCTACTCCGCGCATTTTGATGCCACCGGAGCCGCCGGTACTGACCGCATAACCAAGAACGCCGCGTTGTGTAACAAACATTCCGGGAACCTGCTCCGTCAATGTCGGAAGCACATTCGGCTCCATCCGCTCCGTCAAAACATTTTCACCGACAACGCTGACCGTAACAGGCAGCAAGCGTACATCGGCGGCTGTTCCGGTACCAGTCGCAACGACTTCATCCAATGCTACAGTACGCAGTGTGTCGGATAATTGTTCCACCTCGCCACCAAAGGCGCTGATACAGAGAATGTTCAGCAAAACCAGTAAGCCGAGTCGGAGCGGGTTATTCATCTACGATTTAGCGATATAATGTTTGTAGTAGGAAATGGCTATAGTTGTGAGCGGGAGTGCAATAATCATGCCTATAACGCCGAAGATCGCTCCCCAGACGCTAAGGCTGAGCAGTATGGCAGCGGGTCCCATGCCTGTGACTTTACCCATGATTTTGGGTGTAAGAACCATATCCTGCAACGATTGCACGATAACAAAAACGAGAGCCATGAGCAGGAGTGTAAGCCAGACAGGGCGTCCGGTCTGAGCCGATTGAACGAGGCACAACAATATGCAGGGGGGAATGCCCAACGCCTGCATGTACGGAACAAGATTGAGTACCCCGATAATCAACCCCATGGCAATGCCCATGGGCATGCCGATAATGCAGAATCCGATAGCAAAGAGGATTCCGACGCAAAGCGCGACCAATCCCTGTCCACGGAAATAGGCATTCATGTTAACATTCATGTCATGCACCAATGTTTTAGCCTGCGCGCGGTACTTGACCGGCACATAACTGCTCCAGTTCGCACGAATCTTCGGGAAGTCAATCATCAGGAAGATCAGATACATCAGCCCGATGAACACAACGACCAATTCGCCGAGCCAACTGAGTCCGCCGGTAATCCACTCCCCGATTTTAGGAATAAGGCTTTGTATAGCGTCCCTTACTTCAGGGAAAGAGAGCAGAGATTCCAGATTCAAGCCGTCGAGGACGGAATGAATTTTTTCCTGCTGCTCCGCCGAAAAGTATTTATCGGCATCGAAATTTGCGAAATACTGCTCTACACCGACAGCCGCGCTTTTCACCTCGCGTCCCATTGCGGGAATAAGCAGATAGAATGCCAAAACGAGCAGGGCAACGAAGACAAACAAAGTCAGTGTGACCGCCAAGCCGCGGAACTTGACTTTGCATTTATACTGAACAAACTCAACAACAGGATCGAGCAAATAAGCAATGAGGAAACTGACAAAAAACGGCAACAGAACGCCGTACAAGCGACTGAACATGTATTATCGTTTTAGTTTGCCCGCAATAAAATTCCACGCCCGGGAGAGCAGTGTCGTATATAAGCTCCATTCCCGTGTAAGATTGTCCACGCGCGTCTCAAGGCGGATACGTTGGATTTCCGCCTTATGTGCCGCTTCCATGGACTGGATTGCCAATTCATCTTCGGACTTGACCTGTTTAAGCATCAGTTTGATAAAGGGATTGATGAACAGCGTTCTGCGGCACACAACCGCTACAACAAGCAGCAGCAAATATACCGCCCCAATGATGAGCGATGCCGCCCACAAGGGCATATGAACAGCCAAGGCATCGATACAAGCAACGGCAGTGATGGTAAGCAAAGCAAACACCAGTAATACGACGGTCAGAATCAGAAGAAACAAACCTAATATGCGGCTTACGATACCGACTAATCGCAACTGTCCTAACTGACCGAGCGACTCGCCATACGCCTTCAACTCGCCCTTGATCTCATTCAAAAAATCGTTTTCCATAATTGACATTTATGCTTGTTGAGGCGCGTTTTCGTCATTTTTACGCGCATTTTCTATGTCTTGTTTTACCTGTTCGCAGAAATCTTGGGCGCGTTTTTTACCCTCTTCGGCGAAATCCTTGACTTTCCCGCGGACTTTTTCACTTGTGTCGGGATTGAGCAACAAAGCAGCGGCTGCGCCAACCAAAGCACCAGCAGCCAGCAATAAGGTTGATTTGAATAAATTGTTTGACATAATACAATCAGTTTAAACGGTTTATGGCGCAAAGGTAGCATTTTTTTTTGAGATGCACAAGATTTTGTGTTCAAAAAATGCAGTCTGCACCCGATACAAGGGATTTTCGGTACTTTTTTTTGCATATATGCAATTTTTGCAGTACCTTTGCGCGAAATATTGTTGTGGAATGTTATTTAGCGAGATTATCGGTCAGGAACGAATAAAAGCAGACTTGCGCCGCAGCGTTGCGGAAGGGCATGTGGCACATGCTTTGCTGTTGACTGGACGTGAGGGCGTAGGCAAGTTACAATTAGCGGTTGCTTATGCGCAGTATCTGTCATGTACACAGCGAACCGCCACCGATTCATGCGGTATATGTCCGTCTTGTCTGCAATATCAGAAACTCCAGCATCCGGATCTGCATTTTGCTTTCCCGATTGTCAAGAGCGACAGTGGTGACGTGTGCGATGATTTTGTCGGAAATTTCCGCGACTTAATGCTTACAAAACAATATTTCGGTCTTGAAGACTGGTATTCGGCACTGGGTGTGGCAGGCAAGCAGGGTGTGATTTACGAGAAGGAAAGTTCCGAAATAGTGCGCAAATTAAGTTTGAAAGCGTTCGGCGGCGGGTATAAAGTAATGATCATCTGGCAAGCGGAAAAGATGAATGCCACGTGTGCAAACAAACTGCTTAAATTGTTAGAAGAGCCGCCATCGGGAACAGTATTCATACTCGTCAGCGAACACCCGGAACTGTTATTGTCCACCATATTGAGCCGTGTACAGCAAATCCGCGTTCCGGGATTGAGTGAGGACGAAATAGTCGCCGGTCTGACAAAGCAGACCAGTCCTGCCAATCCGATGCAGTTAAAAGATATAGCACACATAGCAGGCGGCAGTTATCTGGCAGCGTTGAAGTTGGCGGATGAAAGCAGTACGAACAAGCGTTATCTGAACGATTTCATCGCACTGATGCGTGACGCCTATACAATCGCCCATATTAATGACCGGCAGAAGAAAGCCGATGCGCTACAGCATATTCGGGAATGGAGCATTGCCATATCGGACAACAAAGTCGGCAGAGAGGGGCAAAAAGCGTTTCTACAGTATGCCCAACGCCAAATCAGGGAGAACTACATTTTCAACCTACAGCACCCGGAAATGAACTATCAGACTGCGGATGAGCGTGCGTTTTCGCAGAAATTTGCACCGTTTATCAATGACCGGAATGTACAGCAGATGATGAACGAATTAGAAAAAGCGGAAAACCAAATCAGTCAAAACGGGAATGCCAAAATCATCTTTTTCGACTTGTGTTTGCAGTTCATTGTATTATTCAAGTAGGTAGATTGGTGAAAAGAAATAAAGACATGAAATTAGAGATATATGAATGATAGATTTACATTGAACAACGAGAGTTGTGTGTTTACACAGAAATCGTGTTGCCGCAATTCAGCACACATGCTGCCGGTAACAGACTGGCTGGCAGACCTGCCACAAGATATCAACGAAAACGACCTTGTCGAGATTCAATTCAAGAACACCCGCAAGGGTTATTACCACAACGTGAACCACCTGCCTTTGGAAAAAGGTGTTTATGTAATCGTTGAAGCCAATCCGGGTTATGATTTAGGCGAAGTCGTGCTGACAGGCCGTTTGGTTACGTTGCAAATGAAGAAAAACCGCATAGACCTTGACCGCTACGAAATACGCAATGTAACCCGCCTTGCCGAACAGGCAGACCATGAACGGGCAGCAGTAGCCCATGCCCGCGAACAAGAGACGATGATTAAGGCAAGGCAGCTTGCCAAATCCCTCGGTCTGGACATGAAAATAGGCGATGTAGAGTATCAAGGTGACGGTACCAAAGCCATATTCTATTATATAGCAGACGGGCGGGTGGACTTCCGTCAGTTGATAAAAGTATATGCCGAGACGTTCCGTATCCGTGTTGAGATGAAACAAATCGGTGCGCGGCAGGAGGCAGGCCGAATCGGCGGCACGGGACCGTGCGGTCGGGAATTATGCTGTTCGACATGGATGACAAACTTCTCATCGGTAGGAACAGGTGCGGCGCGCCTGCAGCACTTATCCCCCAACCCTCAGAAACTGGCAGGACAATGTGCCAAACTCAAATGTTGTCTGAATTATGAGGTTCCAATATATGAAGACGCTCTCCAACGGGGAGAAGTCATCGGCACGCCAGTTACGACACAGGAGCCGGAACCGGATTTGGGATTCCAGAACGCTGTCGGAGAAGGCGACCTCAACCGATTTGACCGTCGCAAGAAAAAAAACAACCAACGTCCTAACCGTAATCGCAATGAACGCCAAAAACCTGCTAATCATCCTCAGTAGCATACTGTTGACTGCGTGCGGTACGCATACGCGATACTCCGAATTTCAATCTGTTCCACTATGCGGTTGGCATGCAGATTCGGTACTGCATTACGATTTCCGTGTTTCCGACAATTCGCCTTGCGATATAGTACTCTGCATACGCCATAATGAAACTTATCCGTATCAGAATATGTGGTTGTTCTGCACCCTTGGCAATGACAGTGACATTCTGTGGAGAGACACGCTGGAGTTCTACCTTGCGGACGACAGGGGCAGGTGGCTCGGTAACGGCGGCGTCAAGCTTGTGGAAATGCCGGTTTTATTTGCACAGCATTACCAGTTTCCGGATACGGGAAAATATGTATTTACGATTCAGCAAGGGATGCGTGAAGAGCGGCTGCGCGGAATCAACGATGTAGGAGTAATAATAAACGATGGCAAAGAATAAATTAGCAAAATTTACAGAGATGAAGACGTTTCACAACGTCTTTCAATGTGCAGCCTGCGAGGTTGAGGATGATAATCCAGTCGTACAAATGCGGGGAAAGTGGCGGGAAAATTATTTTCACAACGATCACCCTATTGTATTGGAATTAGGTTGCGGACGCGGAGAATATACAGTCGGACTTGCGGCACGTTTTCCCGAAAAGAACTTTATCGGCATAGACATTAAGGGTGCGCGAATGTGGGCAGGTGCCAAACAAGCGGAGCAAGCAGGATTGGCAAATGTAGCTTTTCTGCGCACAAATATCGAGTTATTGGAGCAATTCTTTGCGGCGAATGAAGTGGACGAGATTTGGATTACATTCTGCGACCCGCAAATGAAAAAGGCGACCAAGCGACTGACTTCTTCATGGTTTATGCAACGCTATAGCCGCCTGCTGCGTGATGGCGGACAAATCCACCTCAAGACGGACAGTCCGTTTCTTTACACCTATACCCGAGAGTTGCTCCGCATAAACCATTTTACCGTACTTGCGGACACGGATCACTTGTATTCGGACGATAATAATCCGCTATATAACGAAGCGCGGGCTTTGCGGACACACTATGAAAACCAGTGGCTCGAACGCGGAATGACCATCAAATATCTGTGCTGGCAGTTACCGCATCAGGATTGTTATAACGAACCTGATATTGAAATAGAAAAAGACAATTATCGCTCATACGGCAGAAATTATGTATCCACAACAAATAATTGACTCCCTGCGCCATGTGCGCTATCCCGGAACCGGCAAAGATTTGATTGAGTCCGGAATGTTAGAAGACGACATCCGAATTAGCGGATTAGCTGTATCCTTTTCCCTGATTTTTGAAAAGGACAATGACCCATTCATGAAATCTGTTATCAAAGCGGCTGAAGTGGCGATACAGACTTATGCGGATCCGAACGCCTCTGTAACCATACATCCCAAATACATCAAACAACAAACAACCGCTCCCAAAACTGAGCGGTCGCTGAATGCCAAGCATATTATAGCCATTCACAGTGGAAAGGGCGGTGTCGGCAAGTCAACCATAGCAGCCAATTTGGCAGTAGCCTTGGCAAACCGCGGCAATAAAGTCGGTCTGCTGGACGCGGACATTCACGGTCCCAGCATGCCAAAGATGTTCCGTACAGAGGACTGCCGCCCTGTATCTGTTGAGGTGAACGGACGCGACCTGATAGAACCGATAGAACAGTACGGCGTCAAAATGCTGAGCATAGGATTCTTTGTCGATCCGTCGAATGCAGTTGTCTGGCGCGGCGGACTGGCGTCAAACGCCGTCAAGCAGTTGATTGACGACGCCAACTGGGGGGAATTGGATTATTTTCTCATTGATCTCCCCCCGGGGACAAGTGATATACATCTCACCTTGGTTTCATCTTTGCAGCTGACCGGCGCGATCGTAGTAACTACGCCACAAGATGTGGCATTAGTGGATGCACGAAAAGGAGTGGACATGTTCCGAAACGAAAAAATCAATGTTCCTGTTCTCGGCATTGTAGAAAACATGTCATGGTTTACGCCCGCCGAATTGCCGGAAAACAAATACTTTATATTCGGACATGACGGTGGCAAACGGCTTGCCGAAGAACTTCATGTGCCGCTACTTGGTCAAGTGCCGTTAGTACAATCTGTCCGTGAAGCAGGCGACAACGGCACACCGATTTCACTTCAGCCAGGACACCCTGCAGCACAAATATTTGACAGGATAGCCGCCCAACTATGATCAAAGCAACCGAATTAGGCACGGAACCAGTTCGCCGGTTGTTAGTCAAATACGCACTTCCCGGCATAATCGCTATGACAGCAAGTTCACTGTATAACTTAGTGGACTCTGTTTTTATCGGTCACGGCTGTGGTAGTGCGGCACTTAGCGGACTAACCGTCGCCAAACCGTTTATGGATATCTGTGCCGCATTCGGCAGTTTTGTCGGGGTCGGAGCAAGCACACTACTTGCCATCAAGTTGGGGGAAAAGGATTATGAGTCTGCCGGTAAGATATTAGGGAATGTCATTGTTCTCAATGTCATTCTGTCCACTCTTGTAATGGTGGTGGGACTGATTTGGTTGAACCCGATTCTATATGCTTTCGGTGCAAGTGATGTCACCATTACCTATGCACATGAATACATGGAGATTATCCTGTTTGGTAATATACTGACACACATTTATTTTGGGCTGAACAGTATGCTTCGTTCCATGGGACACCCGAAATTGTCCATGGTTGCAACGATTGTTGCGGTGACGATCAATGTGTTGCTGGATCCGATTTTTATATTTTATTTTGACATGGGAGTGCGCGGCGCAGCCTTGGCTACAGTCATTTCACAGACAATCGCCGTTATTTGGCAACTGCGTATTTTCCTTGACCCAAATGAGGTTGTACATTTTCACAAAGGCATATGGCGGTTGCAAAAAGACATCACGGTCAGGTCACTGACTATCGGTTTGTCACCATTTCTAATGAATATAGCCCACTGCTTCGTGGCCATTATTATCAATAACCAGCTCAAACGCTACGGAGGGGATATGGCTTTGGCAACGTATGGCGTGATTAACCGTCTAACTTTTGTTTTTGCAATGATTGTTATGGGACTAAATCAGGGAATGCAACCGATTGTCGGATACAATTACGGTGCCAAACAGTACCGAAGGATGTTACGCGCTTTCCGGCTGACCGCTTTCTGCGCAACGGTGGTCATGGGTACAGTCAGCCTGTTAGGCGAGTGTTTTCCGGAACTAATGATTCGGTTATTTACGCCGGAAGATGAACTGATTGAAGCCACCATATTACCGATGCGAATACTCTGCTGTTCCATGTTAATCGTCGGATTCCAAATGGTTACAGGTAACTTCTTTACATCCATCGGGATGGCGGGCAAGTCAATTTTCCTCAGCCTGACACGTCAGGTTCTATATTTGATTCCCTTGGCGATATATGTGCCGACATTATTCGTTAACAAACCCATTATGGGCGTATGGTGGTCTCTTCCGCTTAGCGACACTTTGGCGGCAATAACAGCTGCTGTAATGTTGGTTGTTGAACTAAAACGTTTCCGCATCGCATGAAAACACCCGAGCAAATAGCCCTTAGCCGGCAATACAAACGTTTGTCACAACGGTTTCACATGGCATGTGTCACATACGGTTTGCTTGCAGACGGTGACCACGTACTCATTGGTCTTAGCGGCGGAAAGGACTCTCTGGCACTGACCGAGTTGCTTGGTAATCAGGCAAAAATATTCAAACCATCCATTCAAGTAACCGCAGTATATGTCTCGGTCGAAAACATCGGCTATGAGACAGACACTGCATATCTGCAAACATTTTGTCAGTCTTTAGGCGTGACATTTGTACACAGAATCACCCGATATGATGAGTTACCAAAGGAACATCGCAACAAGAATCACTGCTTTCTGTGTTCATGGTATCGCCGAAAAGCGTTATTTGACACTGCAAAGGAACTTGGTTGCAATAAAATTGCGTTCGGGCATCATCGGGACGATATTCTCGAGACTCTATTAATGAATATGGTTTTCGGCGGGAATATATCAACCATGCCGCCCAAATTGCAGCTCGACAAAATGCCGCTGCAGATTATCCGTCCCCTTTGTCTGATTGACGAAAGCGACATCAAGCAGTACGCCCAAATGGCGGGATACCGCAAACAAGTCAAACTATGCCCGTTCGAATACGAATCAACGCGCACTAAAACCAAAGAAATTCTTTCTCAACTAAGCAGCCTGAATCCTGATGTTCGTTACTCGCTTTGGGCTGCTATGGAAAATATCAAACCCACTTATTTACCCCAACCAAAATGAACGGATTTTATACAATCGTACTTCTTCTTGCCTCAAATGTATTCATGACTTTAGCTTGGTATGCCCACCTCAAATTAGCGGAATATACGTGGTTTCAGAAATGGCCGCTAATAGCAGTTATCGCCTTGTCATGGGGCATAGCTTTTTTCGAGTACTGTCTGCAAGTACCGGCGAATCGTCTTGGATTCTCCGGCACCGGCGGTCCGTTCAGTCTGATGCAACTGAAGGTTCTTCAAGAAGTGATAACACTAACCGTTTTTATCCTCTTTTCGATTGTAGCATTTCATATGCAGCTGCGTTGGAATCATGTCGTGGCAGCATTTTTCCTAATATTGGCAGTATATTTTGTCTTCGGGTTCAAATAAAGGATCATTAATATCCTACGTAGCGTTTAATCCATCCAAGGTCTTCCGGCTTAGTTCCACGGAACCAAGCTATGCCTGCCATAGCGTTAATGATAAGGAAGAAGGAGAACAAGACGATTGAGAAGATATTGCCCAATATAATAAACAAGCCGATGCCTGCAACACTATATAGGATCCAGTATATCCAAGCGTCATTTTTGCGGTAGATTAGCCAGAAGTTAGCCATTATAGAAGAAGCAATCAGCACGGCATTAAACAGCTTGATAGCCACATTATCCCATAATCCGTTATGTTGGAATACAACTGTAGCCAACAGATAATCAAACCCGATTATGATAAAATAAACCAAACGTGTCAAAACGACTGTTTTGGTTGACAAGAACTCAGGGCTGAAGGGTTTGGCATCATCGACGGCCGGTTTGCTCCAATTGATAATTGACTTAACTTGGAAAGGGATAAAAACGCAGAAATAGAGGAAAGTACTGTCGAATTGTTCCTGCAACAGGAATTGGACACCCAAAAGAACAGACATAATTATTCCGGCATAAAACCCGGTATAATTTTGCGGGTCTTTGATAGTCAATATATAAGCAACGCCGATTACAGAAGCGGGAATGCCGACACACCATGCTGGGTCAGACCATTTAAGTAGGTTTGCGTCAGGGAAAATGAGTTCCGCAATCCAGAGTAATCCAAACAAACAAACGAAAAGAGCTAATGAAATAAGAGTGTTCTTGCACAAGGCAAGCCAAAGTGTTGAGTTTTTCATGATAGATTATAATTTTATACAATAAGGGCGGACATAATCAGTCCGCCCTTATCAGTAAGGTTATTACTTACGTTTACGATCTCCGTAGCGAGACATGAACTTATCCACACGACCGGCTGTATCGACAAGTTTCGATTTACCGGTATAGAACGGGTGGCTTGTATTCGAAATTTCAAGCTTGATGAGCGGATATTGCTTGCCGTCGATTTCGATGGTGTCTTTGGTGGCTGCGGTGGAACGGCTGAAGAATTGAGTGCCGTCCGACATGTCTTTGAAAACTACAACGCGGTAGTTATCAGGATGAATTCCATTACGCATAATTGTTCTCCTTTCTAATTATTCAGCTACTACATTGAGTTTGATTTCTGCCTTAACCTCACGGTGCAGACGAGCGGTTGCAACAGCTTCGCCCAGCTCCTTGACAGGCTCGATAGAAATAATACGGCGGTCAACTTCAAAACCTTGGGCTGCAAGAGCCTCAGCGATTTGAGCCGTTGTTACGGTACCGAAAATCTTGCCGTCCTCGTTCGCCTTAACGGCTACATTGATAACGGTTGCTGCAAGTTTCTCTGCCAATGCCTGAGCGTCTGCAAGTTGCTGAGCCAGTTTCTTAGCCTGTTGTTTGAGGTTCTCTGCCAACTGTTTGCGGTTGCTGTCGTTGGCGATGATAGCGTATTTGTTCGGAATCAGATAATTACGGCCGTAACCGTCTTTTACCTTCACGATGTCGTTTTTGTAGCCCAGATTTGCTACGTCTTGTATCAGAATGACTTCCATAATTCTTTTCTCTTAAACGTTAAACATTAAATTACTTCATCATATCCGTTACATAGGGCAGTAATGCCAAATGACGTGCTTTCTTGACTGCTTGAGCAACCTTGCGCTGGAATTTCAGCGAGGTTCCGGTGATACGACGGGGAAGAATCTTGCCTTGCTCATTAAGGAATTTCTTAAGGAACTCGGGATCCTTATAGTCAATGTACTTAATGCCGGACTTCTTGAAACGGCAATACTTTTTCTTTTTCTCCTGATTCTGTTGCGGGGTCAGGTAGCGTACTTCTTCTTGTGCCATGATTAAGCCTCCTCTTGTTTGGGTTCAACATCTGCCGATTTTCCATGACGGCGTTTTTCAGCATACTCATAAGCATACTTGTCAAGACGGGTGGTGAGGAAGCGCAAAATGCGTTCGTCACGGCGGAAAGCTGTCTCGAGCGTCGCAATTACAGCGGGTTCTACATCAAATTGAAGCAAGGCGTAGAATCCCGTAGTTTTGCCTTGGATGGGGTAAGCCAGTTTCTTCAGACCCCACTCCTCACGGTTTTGAACGGTACCACCGTTTTCCTTGAGAAGGTTCTCGAATTTTGTTACCGCTTCCTTCATCTGTGGCTCAGACAAAACGGGAGTAAGAACGAAAGCGGCTTCGTAATGATTTAACATAAAGATTGATTTGATTTATTAGTTAATACTGTGCTTTTTCACAAAAAAGCGTGCAAAAGTACTACAAATATTTGGAATACGCAAATTTTTATGCAAAAAAAACAGGAAAACAATGTTTTTGCAACAAAAAGATTACATTCGGGCATATTTACGACGACGGATAACAGTCACAATAACGCCTGTCAATGCCAACAACAATATTGGTAGAACGACACTCAAAACCTGAATAACCGGTTTGACCGCATACGCCCTTTTTGTGTTGATTAGTCTGAGGGTTATCTCCCGCTGCCTAAGCGACATCAATCCCTCGTCATCCGCCAAATACAGCACTGCATTCGTTAAAAAATCACGATTACCGAATGTCATTCCCGAATAGCGGTCATACCCTACCGGCAAAGCCTCGTTATGCTGCCATTCATTACGAATAACACTTCCCGAAGCAACTATTATCTGCTTGGCAGAAACAGCAGAATCCTGCACCGACGTTTCTTTAATTCCTTCAGGCGGCAAACGATGAGAAAACAGTGACGGAAAAACGCCCTCAACCCGCATAGCGACAGGAATATACGCATACTTGAAGGTCGCCGGATCCGGGTTCATATCCCCCAAATCCACTTCGGCAGGAGTTGCTGTTATACGACTTGCATTTGAAGTCGCCAGCAGCACTTCCTTCTCCAAGCCGTCTTCGCCGCCGACAGCGTCCACATGCGACACGAATGTGCAACTGACCTGTCCCACATTGCGCGTTATGGGCGACTGCTGGGATGTTAGCAATAACGGCGCATAATACCACGGTAACGGCTGAAAATTCGGCTGCATAGGATCGGATGACACATTCACCGGCACCGGCAGGCATTGAACATCCTGCAACAGCGACGAATTAACCCGCACCCCGTAACGGAACAGCAAATCGGAGATATTCAAATCAAGCGGCAGAACCGGCGTAAAACCTTCCTTCGTCAGTGCATCATGACTGAACCTTACGCCGTTTATGCACCACAACACACTCCCGCCGCGACGGATATAATGATCAATAATATACTTGTCTTTTTCGGAAAACCGCGTCTGTGGATCGGCAATAATCACAACCTTGTAATTGTCCAGAACGGCCGGGTCATCCCCCAACACGCCACGATCAACCTGAAAATACCGCGACAGCGAACGGCTTATATCATACACCGCCTCTTCCGGCAACTCTCCGTGTCCCTCCAAAAACGCTATTCGCAACGGCTCTGTCACTGTCAAACTGTGAATAGCCTCCGCAAAAGCGTACTCAAGGTTTTCCATACTCTGATTAAGATTCTGCTCCCCGGACTGCCCGCGGGTGTTGTGCAGCAGGCTCACAACCGTTGTGCGAGACTTGTAACACACTGTCGCATACGGATAAACAGCCGTCTGAGCTGTCCTGCCGTCCTGCGTCCGCTCATGCACAATCGTTGGTGTCAAGCCGAACGGCTCAAGCGTTTTCGGGTCGCCGTTCTGCCGACTGAACGAGCCATAAACGCCCAATTCGTCCACCAGCTCTTCCGTAGCGCGTTTAAGCCGCTTGAAGCCGGGATTCAGTTCTCCGTCAAGATAAATTGTCACCTCAACCGGCGCGTCAAGCGAACGCACAAGTTCTTTGCTCGCGTCGTTAAGGCTATAACGCTTGTCATCCGTCAAATCAAAACGGAACAGCCCCCAAATAGACAGCAATATAACAAGCGCGACCCGCAATTATTTAAGTTCGTTCAAAACCTCGTAATCAATCTTCACCTCATACTTGCCCTTCAACTCCTCAATCCACTCTTTTTCAAGGGCGTCCTGATAATCCGAAGTCACCTTGCCACGCTCATCCATATACTCCTCGGGAGCCTTAATGACCTTGCCGACAGCAACAACTCGCGGCAGTTCCTCACTCGGCGTAAACTCGGCATCCTTTACTTTGAACCCGAATTTGTCAACAGCCTTGTTCTGTCCTTTCACCCACAAGCCTTTGCTGCATTTGGCATACGTCACACTGTCTGCGATATTAATACGCTTTGCGATATAACTGTCAATCGAATCGGGGTGCGAGTTGCGGATAATGGCGCGGACTGCCTTCTCAGTTGCCACATCCTTGCATTGAACCAGATAACCCTTGAAACGAGGCTCATCCCAAGTATAATCTTTTTTATGCGCCTTAAAGTATGCTGCCAGACCTTCTGTATCCTCGCTTGCCTTGTTCCACACTTCCTTGAGACTTACATCAAACAGCAATATGCCGTCGTGATACTCTTTGACCAGGTTCTTGAGGTCAGGATATTTGTCCTCCAGATGTGCATCGGCATATGCACGCACATCCTCATCCGACATGTCTGCGGGCAGATGATATTCCGCGCGGGCTTTTTCCACAAACGAACGCTCCGCCTCTTTCATACGCTCATCGCGTTGGACATTCTTCAGTATCTGCGCCTGCATTTCCTCTAACGGCAAAATACCGCGGTGTCCTTTCAGCATAATGAAATGCCAACCGAAATTCGACTTGAAAGGCGCACATATATCACCGCTGTCTTTCAGAGCGAAAGCTGCATCTTCAAACGGTTTGACCATGTATCCGCGTCCGAACCAGCCGAGGTCGCCGCCACGCATTGCCGAACCCTTGTCATCCGACTCCGCACGGGCGATTTCCGCAAAATCCGCCCCGTTCAGCACTAACGCATACAGGCTGTCTATCGTCTTCTTTGCTGCCGCGTCCGCCGCCTCATCCCCGCGGGGAACCATCTTCATGACATGCGCGGCATTCACTTCTTCATGGTCACGTTCTTCCTCAACCAGCGCAATATGAAAACCGTACGCACTGCGGAACACAGGCGTAACCTCTCCCACCGGCGTTGTATAAACGGCATTCTCAAACGGATAAACATAACGGAACGGGGTTATCCAGCCTAATTCACCGCTGTTCTCCCCCACACTCGGGTCCGTGGACTCAGCCTTTGCCACAGCAAAGAAATCCTCAGGTTTCTGACTGATTATTTTCCCCTTTTTGTTTTTCACCGGCTTGCCCGTTGTTACACGCTCGCGTATGTCCGTAATCTTGGCAAGTGCCGCTTCGGCGGTCGAATCATCAGCCGTCATAGGACACTGAATAGCGATATGCGCGGCACGACGGTCATGTGCCAGACGGTCATAGGACAACGCCACAAGACTGTCTATTGCAACCTGATCCTTCATATATTTAGGTGTTGCCTGCGCGCGATAACCCGCCAACTCCTTCTTGAACGCCTCTGTTGTGTCTATGCCCTGCATTTGTGCCTCATGAACTTTCAACTTGAAATTAACGAACAAATCAAGGTATTCGTCAATGTTCTTTTGTTCAACAGCTGTTTCCTGATTGTTCTTCTCATAAATGTACATAAACTCCGACACCATTACCGGCTCACCGGCAATAGTCATCAGCACTTTGTCTTCCTGCGCAGCGGCACTCAGCACAATCGCAGCCGCTGCCAATGTCGTTAATACCTTTTTCATAATATTATCTGATTACTTTTCCTTATATTCTATTCATATTCATCGTTCAACCGCCCTAATCTACTCCACTCCGCAAAATCCGCGCAAAATTACTACAAAAATTGCACATGTGCAAGATTTAATGTGATTTTAATAAAAAAAAGTGCGCCAACATGTTGACACACTTTTGTTTTGTTTGTGCGGAATATGCTCCGCAGTCTAAGCGTCATCAGCCGCCGGTGTGGATTTACTCTGCAGCAGGAGCTTCCTCGGTTGCTTCGGCAGCTTCCTTGGCAGCCTCTTGTGCTGCTGCGGCAAGAGCCTCGTCAGCAGCCTGGCGTTTCTTCAGCACCTCAGCCGCTTTGGCTTTGTTAGCCTCTACTTCCTGTGCAAAAGCCGCTTTCTGAGCAGCTACTTTCTTGTCTGCCTCAGACTTGCAAACTTTGTCTGCCTTAGCCTGTTGTTGAGTTTTCCATGCGTCAAAGCGTTTCTGTGCTTCCTCTGCGCTGAATGCGCCTTTGGCTACACCGCCCTGCAAGTGCTTCATCAGCAACACACCCTCTACGGAAAGAAGATGACGCGCTGTGTCAGTCGGTTGTGCGCCAACGCCTACCCAATAGAGCGCACGCTCAAAATTGAGCTGGATGGTTGCAGGATTTGTGTTGGGATTGTAAGAGCCGAGACGCTCAATGATTTTGCCGTCACGCGGCGCGCGGCTGTCTGCTACTACGATGTGGTAGTAAGCATAGTCTTTGTGACCATGACGAGCCAAACGAATTTTTGTTGCCATTTCTGTTTGTTGTCTTTTGTGGGCGCGGATTACACGAATCCATGCCCGTGGTTAATAATTAAGTACATCTTTTTGGCGTGCTTTTTACACGAAAAAGCGTGCAAAAGTACAACAAATAATCCATACACACAAATTTTTCCGCATTTTTTGCAATTTTTGTTACACTTCACCATAAATTTAAGAAACTCTTAAACATCTTTTAAGACAAATACGCTACTTTTGCGCCGCATATGAAAATGCGATTGCTCATAATTGGGTTTATCATGTTGTTGGTAGTGGCTGCACACGGCACGGAGATGACCGATTCGGTTTATTTGCCCGAAGTGGAAATCTCCGTGTCGCGTGTACGCCATGAAAGCACAACCGCCCCCATGCAGGTCAGCGTACTCGACGCCGGTCTGATGGAGGACAACCAAGTTATCAGTGCCAAAGACATCACCGCCTTGGTTCCCAACGTGCATATGCCCGATTACGGCAGTGCCATGACAAGCAGCATTTACATCCGCGGGCTGGGCAGCCGGATCAACGAGCCGGTTTTAGCCGTTGTTGTGGACGGGGTGCCGCTCATGGACAAGAATATGTACGACCATCGGCTGCAGGACATTCAGCGTATGGAGTTGCTCAGAGGGCCACAAGGCAGCCTGTACGGCAGGAACTCTCCCGCCGGTGTCTTGGAAATACGGACGCTCCTGCCCTTGGACTTGACCACCTATGCCGTCAAAGCGAAATTATCCTACGGCACCGCAAACAGTGTTGAAGCACAGGCGGGGTATTATCAGAGGTCGGACAGACACAAACCCTTCGGCTGGGGAATAACTCTGCGATACAACCGAACGGACGGTTTTCACACCAACACCTACAACGGTCAAAAAGTCGATTACGGGCAAGGTGCCGGCGGACGCATCGTTTTAGACGCTTGTCCCGCTAACCGTTGGCGGCTGACCGGAACCATCTATACAGACTGGCTCAGGCAAGGCGCATTTCCTTATGCCGGCGCACAGACGCATGTCATTGCATACAACCGCGAAGGCGGCTATGAGAGGCTGGCGGTCATTCCGTCCCTGCGTGCCGCATACAAAGGCGAACACTACGCCATAGATATCGTAGGCAGTTACCAGTTCATGCAAGACCTTATGAAGATGGATCAGGATTACACAACCGCCGATATTTTTACCATGCAACAGCGGCAAAAACAGCACAACGCGACAGCTGACATCCTCGTCAGTTCCATCCGTCCGATTGCCCCCAAACGCCAAGCCGCTGCCATCCGCTACCACTGGCAGGCGGGAATGAGTGCTTTTGTCAAAACCAACAGTCTTTCCGCCCCCGTCACGTTCATGAGGGAAGGAATAGAGGAACTCATCCTGTCCAACGCCAACCGCGGCATACGCTCCGTTTTCCCGGACGATTCGATTGCCATCAGCAACGACGAACTGCTCATCTCCGGACACTTCGGTTTGTACAATGCCGGAGCGGCTCTCTACCACCAAAGCCGACTGCAGATAAACCACTGGAACATCTACGCCGCCATCCGATTGGACTACGAATACACTGCCATGGATTATCTCAGCACCGCCGATGTGTCCTACCGCTTTACGCTACTCATGGACGGCTTCGAAAACGTACACACGTCCATTTCGGGCAACAAACATGCCCATTACTTGCAGGTGCTGCCACGGATCGGACTGTCCTATGAACGCGCATGGGGGACAATCTACGCCTATGCCGCCAAGGGGTACAAAGCAGGCGGATATAACCCGCAAATATTCAGCACCGTCACACAAAACCAAGTCATGACCGACATGGCGGCGCACATGGGGATACACCTCAATGTCAATGACCCGAAATACTCCGATGTCAGCATAACCGCCTACCGACCCGAACGGGACTGGACATTCGAAGCGGGTGTACATCTCTTCCCCGTGGACGGACTCAAGATTGATTTTGATGTCTTCCATATCCGCGCATACGACCAGCAACTCACCGTTTTCCCGAACGGCAAAACCACCGGCCGGATGATGACCAATGCCGCCCGATCACGGATTTGGGGAGCGGAAGCGGCTTTGCAGTACCGGTGGTTCAAAGGCAAATGGTCAGGCATTGCAGACGCCTCATACGGCTTCACCGATGCACGGTTTGTGGAATTCAGCGACGGTCTCAATGATTATGCGGGCAACTATATCCCATACGCTCCACAACATACCATGCACACCCTTGTTTCGGCGGCATATAGTCCGGCGCGCAAATGGTTGCAGAAGATTTCCGCTTCCGTCCGGCTCAATGTCACAGGACCGATTTGGTGGAACGAATCCAACACCGTCACCCAAAACGCCTACCCGCTGCTCAGTGCCAACATAACTGTTCATTGGAAATACGTCTCCCTGCAACTGTGGTCAAGAAACCTCACCGGCACACACTACAACGTGTTCTACTTCAGGTCAATGGGCAACGACTTCCTCCAACAAGGCAAGCCGCGAGAACTCGGAGCAACACTCAAACTCGAATTATAACAACCAAAAAAAATAAAAGAATATGACAATGAAAAAATCACTCATCATTCTTGCCGCAGCCATATGTTTCGCTGCCTGCAACCAAAACGAACCCGACCATTCGGAAGAACAGAAAACAAACTTTGCCGCAGCCAAGTACTTTGAGGCACTCGGCACTAACAACGTTCCAATGGAGAACTTCTCGCTCGACAGCGTCCGGGTTGAAGCGGTCGTCACATCCGACACGACCCTCGACATCTGCCTCTACCAAATCAGTTTCTCCCCCAAAATGCCCGTCACTATCGACATGGTCATCCCGCACGTTACCTACACCCGAACGGACAACGAACTCAAACTATCAGCAGACAATATTGCACCAACCATGGGCGGCAAACCGTTCGACAAATACACCATAACACAACTCAACGGCTATATAACGCCCGACTCGATTGTGTTCACCAACAACTACGGAACGTATTCAGACTGCTCCTATAGAGGTGCAGTCACACAATTCAAATAAAAAAGTGCGGTCACCCGCACTTTTTTTTATGGTTTGAGTCCTTGTATGACAAGGCGTGTTATTTCTTTTTTTCTGTGCCGGATAAATTCCTGCACCTGTTCATCGGTTCGGGCAAGAAGATCTTGATACATTGGCAGCATTACAAACGTAAAAACAGTAAGCGATGCGACTGATATCATAATGTCAAACGGATCGACTTTGGCAAGTCTGCCCGCCTGTTGTTCGGCTTTGACACGTGCCTCGAACTGCATGTAAATAATGGCATAGGTAGGCTTTTTGACAAAGTTCTCCCGCAAGTATTTGCGCCGTTCGGGATTGCTGACCAGTTCCTCAAGAACGAAATGGGGCAGCCGCGGATTAGCCATAAGAGCATCAAAATACATAGAGATCGCTTTCTCAAGAAAACTGTCAAAAGACTGATCTCCGGCAAGAGAACGGCTGATTACATTGAATGCCGCCTCAATCTGCTCGATGAAAATCTGCCGGAACAGATTTTCCTTGGTTCGGTAATAATAATGCACGAGTGCCTGCGTACAGCCGACCTCATTCGCTATTTGGGTAGTGGATGTGGCGGCAAAGCCTTGCTCAAAAAAGAGACGTTGCGCTACTTCACGGATGCGCAGTTCCATTGGTTCAGTTGACATGTGTTATTTACTATTTGGTTATTTAGTTATCAATCAAAAAATGCAGACGGTTGGTGATATTGGCCTCTGATGTGCCTGCATCAAAGTCCAGAAATAGCAGAGACAGATCGGGATACAAATCCTTGTACCGTCGCTCAATGCCTTTGCTGATAATGTGGTTGGCTATACAACCGAACGGCTGCAAAGACACCACTTTTCTCACACCGCTTTCCGCCAACTCGCAAATCTCACCGGGCAGGAACCACCCTTCCCCGAAGTCCGCAGCGGAGTTGATGACTTTTTTGCTGAGCCGGTGAATAGCCATTATATCCACAAAGGGACGGTAGAACGGATAAGCAGCGCATAGGCGGTCATAGGTATGCGCATAATGGTTAAGCACAGAATTTACCAGCCTTGCCTGCCACGGTTTGAGGCCGTCCTTGCGGATATGTTGATGCCGGAAAATGAAAGCGTTGGGTATCGATGTCGAGAAGAATCCTGTCAATGCAGGCGGAATCACTTCCATGCCATGCTCTATCAGCCATGAGACAACTCCTTTGTTGCTGAACGAGTTGTACTTGACATAAATTTCTCCCACCACACCGACTTGTGTAGCATGTTTGTCTGTGTCTGTAATGGCTGTAAAATCCCTGACGGCTTGCCGCATCATCTGTCTCATCCCGCGGTAATTACGTTGTTCCATAACCAGCTGAACATCATTCAGGTAACGTTCATACAAGCGACGTGCCGCTCCGGGGGTCTTTTCTCTCGGTGCCGCAGGATAATAGAGTTTAGCGAGCGCATCGGCAAAATAGAGTGCCTCCAACAACGGGCGAACCAACTTGCGCCAATTGATAACAAATCCGGGCTGGTTGTTGTGTTGGTCGGGACCGATGGCAATTGAGACTATCGGCACATGACTCATACCGGCAGCCACCAGAGCGTTTTTGATTAGAGAGTAGTAGTTACTGGCGCGGCACTGCCCGCCTGTTTGAGTAATGGCGACAGCAGTCCTGTTGAGATCATACCTGCCCGAACGCAAAGCGCGCAGCACGCTGCCGACCACAATCGTTGCAGGATAACAGATGTCGTTGTTCGCAACACGCAACCCTTCTTCCGCATCTGCCTGCACAGCCATCGGTAGCGAGACGAACTTAAAGCCCGCCATCTTGAACAGGGTCGCAAGGAATTCATTATACCCTTCTGCAAAATATGGGGCTATAATGACCCGCTCGTTGTCCTCTGCCTCAAACGGTTTGGTGGTATAAGGTTTGGAATGAGCGTCTGAATGTGGATTGCTTGGTTCATCCGTCATGGCTTTCGAACGGACACTTTCAACCAGCGAACGCACGCGCAGCCGGAGCGAGCCGATTGTATTGACATCATCTATCTTGAGTACCGTAAGATTTTTGTCATAACGTGACAGGATTCCCCGAACCTCGTCCAGAATAAAAGCGTCCGGTCCGCAACCGAAACTGGTGAGTTGCACCATGTGCAGGTTGGCATAGTCTGATTTCCCCGTAAAATGCGCAGCCTTGAATATACGGTTGGGATAAGCCCACTGGCACAGTGCATTTATCTCATCATAAACACCTTGTCCTCTGTGTACCGCGATATTCTCTGTCACCACATCTATACCCATTGCTGAAATCGCATCTGCTATCTTATGCTGAATCAACGGGTCGATATGATACGGACGCGCAGCCAGGACAATAACCATCCTGCCTGCCTTTCGAGCGTCTTCATAAACTTGCAGGCAACGCCTTTCCAAGGTATCTATAAACTGGCGTTGCACCTCAATGGCCTGTGAAACGGCGGCTAATGCCGTCTGCTTGTCCACTCCGAGTGTTGCCGCATATTCGGTCAGCGACTCCCGCAGCAGGTCTTCGTCACGGAAAGAGATTGTCGGGGAATCAAGCGGAATATGATATTTTGTTTCAGGCATAATGGTGCTGCGTAACACATCGGAATAACCGCTTACTATCGGACAGTTAAATGAATTCTTTGCCTGCTTGTCTTCGGCGCGTTCATAAACAACCCATGGATAAAAGATACGGTCCACATTTTTGTTGAGCAGATCAATGACATGTCCGTGCATCAGTTTGGCAGGAAAGCAGATATTATCCGCCACAACAGTCCGCATCCCCTTCTCGTACAAACGGTTCGTGCTTTGCGCACTTAATACCACGCGAATACCGCAGCAATTAAAAAACGTCCGCCAAAAAGGGAAATCCTCGTACATTCCCAATCCGCGCGGAATACCGATAGTCAGACGCGAGGATGGCACCTGTTCGGCAGGCTGGCTCCATAATAGTCTGTATTTCTCCTCAAACATATTAACACCCTTCGGCGCACCATCCGGCAAATTGGAGAACACACGCTCGCAGTTGTTGCCGGAATAGTATGTATTACCATTTGCAAATGTATAACACTGCACCTGACACTTGTTCGCACATCCGGGACACACTTCGTCCCGTTGCTCAAAGTGCCTTTCCCGTATTAATTCTTTCAACAGCATATATTAGGTTATTATTAGGCTATTATTAGGTTATTATTAGGATATTATTAAATCATTTCAAACCGCATGCCGGTACCTGTTTCATAGCATGCAGCGCACATCCGTATGCACCCATTAACTCCGGTATTGGGCTGAACTGCACATCCTTGCCTGTCAGCAACTCCATGGCGCGCACCACGGAATGGTTGCGGAACGTACCGCCTTGCACCATGATATGCTCGCCCAACTCGTCAAAGGAAGACAGTTTGAGTACTTTATATAGGCAGTTCTTAATCACCGAATAACTGAATCCGGCTGCTATATCGTCTATTTTCGCCCCTTCGCGCATTGCCTGTTTGACCTTGCTGTTCATAAAAACCGTACACCGTGTACCAAGATCATAGGGCTGTTTGGCTAAGGTTGCCATTTGTGCAAACTCCGAAACGTCATAACCTAACCGACGGGCAAAAGTCATAATGAAACTGCCGCAGCCTGAAGAACACGCTTCGTTGATCTCAATACGGCGAATTGAACCGTTTTCAACAAATATCGCCTTCATGTCTTGTCCGCCTATATCCAATATGAAACTGACATTAGGCATCATCGCCTTGGCTGCTGTGAAATGCGCCATCGTCTCAACAATACCATAGTCCAAACGGAAAGCGGTTTTGATTAGTTGCTCCCCGTAGCCCGTTGAACAGGAACCGCTGATTTCCACATCTTTACCTATGGTCTCACTCATCCTGTTCATCGCTTCATAGAAGGCGTTATAGGAATTACCGTTATTATAACTGTAGTCACTATAAGCAAGAGAACCTGTTTCGTCCAGCAGAACAATTTTTGTGGTCGTGCTACCGCTGTCCACTCCGAGGTAATAACGGCTTGCCTGTCCGTTTTGTTTCTGCCGCATCGGAATCGGAACTGACTTCGTTTTGAGCCATGTCTGATAGTCCTGCTCGCTTTGAAAAAGCGGCGGCAAGGATGAGGACACCGCCGTTTGCTTGGTTATGGCATGGTCAAACAAACTCCTTAACTGCCCTATCGTATATGTGCGACTATTGTTCTTCAAACTTAAAAAAGCCGTTCCGATAGCCGGAATAAACTTACTGTGTTCAGGGACAAAACAGTCGGCTTCACTTACATTCATCGCCTTTTGCAGGTACTTGCCTAATTCGGGAATATAAGCAAACGGTCCGCCGCACAGCAGCACCTTCGGATGTATATCCGTCCCGCGTGCCAAGGCACTGACTACCTGAATCGAGACCGCATTCAGCATGGACGCGGCTATATCTTCCTTGCTGACAGAGCGGGAAATAAGGTTTTGGATATCCGTCTTGCTGAACACACCGCAGCGTGAAGCGATAGGATAAATGTTTTTTGCCTTTGAAGCAAGGGAGTTGATTTCTTCTGTTTCAACGCCGAGCAGTGTTGCCGTCTGGTCAATAAACGCACCTGTTCCGCCCGCACAGTTACCGTTCATACGCATATCAGGGACACGCCCGGGTTCAAAAAATATCATTTTGCTGTCTTCACCGCCGATGTCCACCAAAGTATGTACATCCGGATAAAGACGTTTTACCACTTCCGCAGCCGCAATCACCTCCTGTACAAAAGGAACTGCCAAACGCGCGGCATATCCCATCCCCACAGAACCGGTGATTGCAACCGATACAGGTGCATTGTCCGGCAACTCCGCCAACAACTTGCGCAGCATATCTCTGCCGACTTCTGCGGGCGAAGCGTTATGTCGCGCATATGCCGTGGCAACCGGCTTTGTATCCACCAGTGCCATTTTTATACTTGTACTTCCAATGTCAATACCTAATTGATACATATAACTAATAGGTCTATTAAATTATACTGCAAAGGTAGACAAAAAGGGGCATTAACACAAGAATTACCTTCGCTTTCGCAAGCAAAGGTAATTCTTTCATAAACAAATCAAGTATAAAATTGATTATTTTTGCGTTTTTATAAGGACGCTGTATTGTCGTTTTCCGGCAATTCGGGTGCAGTGCGGTTAAGTGTCCGGCTGCGTTTCTTCGTACTCGTCACGCCCAATTCCTTCAATCCCTCCGTCTGCCGCAAGAGGTTGCCATTGCCCTCGCTCAGTTGTCCCATCGCCTTCATATAGGTGTTGTTGGCAGTGTTCAGTTGGTTACCCAATGCGGTGAAACTGTCCACGACCGTAACCATCTTGTCGTACATGTTATTGGCTGCCCGGATGATCTGTTTGCAGTTGTCTTCCTGCCTTGTCTGCTGCCATGCTATCAGCACAAGGTGAAGCGTCATCATCAGATTGGTCGGATTGACAATGATCACCCCCTGACGGTACGCTTCCTGCAGCAGTCGTGCATTCTCATTCAGAGCCATCACATATGCTCCCTCATTGGGGATGAACATCAGCACGTAGGGCAGCACGTTGTCCACGTAGTTCTGATAACGCTTGTCCGTCAGTTCCTTCACATGTTCTTTGACGGAATTGCAGTGCCGTTTGACAGCCGCCTTCCGTTCCTCGTCCGACATTGCTTCCAATGCGTCCGTATAGGCAGTCAAGGAAACCTTGGAGTCAATGATGATGTTCTTGCCTTCCGGGAAATGCACGATAACATCCGTCCGGTGGTCGGCATCATCGGCGTCGCGGTGGTTGGTTTGCCGCTCGTACTCCACCCCTTCGCGCAGACCGGATTCGGACAATATATCTTCTAACACGCTCTCTCCCCAGTCGCCGTGTACCTTGCCTCTGTTTTTAAGTGCATCGGCAAGCGCGTCGGCACTCCGCGCCGTGAGACTGCTTTGGCGCAGCAGTTCGTCTATGCGTGTCCCCATTGCGGTGTGAAGTTCGATCTGCTTCTCCTTATTCTCCGCCACACTCTTCTGCATGCTCTCCAAATCGCGTTTGAGCGGGTCGAGTATCTGCGCTATTTTCTCGCCACTCGATTGGGCAAACTCTTCCTGCCGCTGTTTGAGCGTCTGCTCGGTCGTACTGCGCATTGACTCCTTCAGTTCCGCAATCGTGTTGTTGAACATCTCCCGCTGTGCCTGCAAAGCCTGCCGATGCGCCTCACTTTCCCGCGCAAGCATTTGGTTGTATTGCGCCTGCTGCTCATCCCGCACGGCAGCCACCTGCCGCTCTGACTCTTCACGCTGCTCCTGCACGCGCGTCCGCGCATAATCCAAATCTTTTTGCAGACCGACAATAGCGGGAGTCTGCTTGTGGAGTTTGACCACAAGCAGAACAATAACCGCTAAAGCAATTACCAAAAGTGCAAGCAGAACCCAAGTCATCGGCTGCATAGTTTGATGGTTTGAATTATTCGACAACTTTTCCCTGCAAATCGTAGGTTTTGCCCTCGCGCAGGATAAACATTGATCCGTTATGGAGAACCTTTTGTACAGAACCGCTCTCCGTTGTCTGTTCAAGGGCGGTAGCCGGATTAGGAGTCGGGTCGGTGGTCATGTTGATAGTGATGTCCACATACTCGTCTATCGCCAAATCGGTCTTGCTGCCCGCTTTATAACTATAGAAGTGCAGTTTGGTCGTGTACTTGCCTGTAGATGTCAGATTATCAACAGACGCATAAACCTCAATATCCTTGTAATCCTGACCGGCGGCAAAAGAGAGTGACTGATTGAGTCCGACATAATCTTCTCCGACGAGCATTGACATACAGCTGTTTTCATAAGCGTACTGGAACAATACCGACGAAGTATGCTCCCACTTAACATATAATGCTTTGGCGAGATTGGTTGCGCTGAAAGTAAATCCGTCCATATCTGAACAAGGAGTGCCATCACCTGTATAGTTGGGATTAAGATACAATGACTTTTTGGAAATCGTCAGCGATGGCTGATATTGCGGGTCTTCGGCTTTGTCTATTGCTTCTGCTTTCAGAGTGACTACTATATCTTCGACCCCCTCGGTTGCCGTATGGAAAGTCAATGTTGCCGTGTAAACACCCGCTGTTGCCGCTTCCCAGTAAACGGTCATTGTCGCACTGCCGGTCTTCTTTCCCGATGCCGCAATGACATCCCCGCTCATCGGCAGATTGAACATACTGGCGTTGGCACCCGTAATCGTTACACTGATGTCATCCGTCAAATCGCCATAGGTAATTGTGAACTTCTTGCCGTCATAATACGGATTCTCACCGGCTGAGACATATTCGTCTTTTTCAACCTTGCCGTAGTCCATAACCCATGTTCCGTTGACATCGGCAACATCTTCTCCGCTAATGCTCATAACCGGATTCTTCGTCCGTTCCACCCATTCTTGCGCTTGATCCGAGTAGAGAACAATCTTGGCACAATAATCGGAACTTGGGGAATTATATACATTGAACATGTCGTTTGTCCCTTGGAAGTTGTTGTAAATCGTGCTGGACGTGCTTTTTGCATTGGTCAGCAACACAGTCGCATCATCTTCATCAAAAGAGCCGAGTATCCATTTGGCGTAGTCATCGTTGTCACCGCTGCCTAATTTGGTTGAAGATATAGTACGAAGATATTTGCCGTC
>CAJOKE010000021.1 GCA_905235225.1 Paludibacteraceae bacterium | reverse complement strand
GATCCTTCCTTCTTGCGTGTCACTGCATTGCCGGCCGACGGTACACCTGTCAAAATGTATGTTGACTATATTCGCATTTATAAAAAGGTCAGATGACAAAATCCAAATACCTGAATTGTAATTGATTAAATCGTAATTAATAATGAAACTTAGCATTAAAGAAAAGTTAGGCTACAGCCTTGGTGATACCGCATCCCATTTTGTGTGGGACATGGTCAATTTCTGGTTGATTTTCTATTATACGGATGTGTTGGGTATTAGTCCGGCGTGGTCCACTACCATAGCTATACTCGGTACCGTTATGGATGCGGTTATGGACCCTGTGGTTGGCATTTGGGCTGACAGAACAAATACGCGATGGGGAAAGTTCCGTCCGTTCCTGCTTTTTGGTTGTGTTCCCTTTGCCTTATTCGCTTTTTTGGCATTCTTTGGACCTGCGTTGCAAGGTAATGCTTTGATTGCATATATCCTGCCGATGTTTATCGGCTTGCGAATCATTTATGCGATAGTTAACATTCCTTATTCTTCCTTGGGGGCTGTTATGACAGATGATTCTATTGAACGTGCCGGATTGAATTCCTACCGGTTTGTGGCGGCTAATATCGGACAGCTTATTGTCTCCGGTTTGGCATTGTATATTGTTTATTACCTTGGCTCGCACGCAACGGGAATGGATTATTCCATAATGTCTGATGACGGTATGCGAAAACTCTTTGTGGAGCAAAATATGGCTAATGCGTCATTGGTGAAATCTTCGTATATTATCGGTTTCCGCTACTTGGTCGGTATATTCGGATGTATTGGTGTTCTGCTCTTCCTCATTACATTCTTTACAACCAAAGAGCGTGTCGCACCTCCTAAAAGACAGGACATGCACCTTGGACGTGATTTGAAGTATCTCTTCAAAAATCGCCCGTGGGTGGTTCTGACATTGGTCGGAATCGTATCATTCATCATGTTCGCAATCCAAAATATTTCAGCTACCTACTATTTCAAATATTTCCTTGGCGCAGAGTCAAAAAGCCAGATATTTAATATCCTTGGTACGGTTGCTTTGATTATTGCTATTCCGTTGACGAAACCCTTGGTAAAACGGTTTGGAGCGAAACAGCTATATATCGTGTGTTCGCTCTTGTCCGGATTATTCTTCTGTTTGTTGTTTTTTGCCGGACAAAACTTTGTCTTGATTAATGTATTCAACTGTTTGGGTAAGATTTCCTATGCACCTGCAATTTCCCTGTTATGGACGATGCTTGCTGATGCTGCTGATTATGGCGAGTGGAAATTCCAACGCAGAACGACAGGTCTTTGCCTTTCCGCAGCTGTCTTTGCACAGAAAATCGGGTGGTCTATCGGCGCAGCTTTGTTTGGCGCGATTATGTCCGCTGTAGGGTATAATGTGGAAACTCTGACTATGTCCCAGATTCAAGGTACTCCGGCGATTATGAATAGTATTCATTGGCTCTTTGGTATCGTTCCGGGCGTTTTATACGCTTCATGTGCCTTATTCCTCATATTCTATAACTTGGATCAGAAAACAATGGCGCAAATGAAATCTGAATTGGACGCTCATCGTGAAACAGAATAAATGGTAAAATCGTTAGTATTAAAATGGTAAAAGGGCAATTTATTGATATTTTAGGCAGTCGGTTTTATGAGATTGCCAACTATGACGAAATGCAACCGTTCTTCATTTCGCTTGCATCAGATACGGATTTATGGATGTATTTGTCTTCTACTGGTGGACTAACTGCCGGTCGCCGTTCTCCGGGTGAGGCATTATTCCCTTATTATACGGATGATAAAATAACGGAGTCATACGACTTTACAGGACCGAAAACGTTGATTCGGACAAATGAATCTTCTTTATGGGAACCTTTTAGTGACAGACTGCAGGGGTTATATTCCATCACTCGCAAAATCGCAAAATCATTAGTGGGGAACACCATTGTTTTCTGTGAGGAAAATCACACTCTTGGTCTTCGGTTCTCGTACCTTTGGACTCCGGCTGAACAATACGGTTGGGTACGGCGTGCTACATTGGAGAATCTGACGGATAAACCGCTTAATGTGGAACTTCTGGATGGCTTGCAGAATATTCTTCCTGCAGGGGTGGAACGGAAAACACAAAACGAGTTTTCAACCTTGGTGGACGGGTATAAAAAGACCGAACTGGTACCCGGAACGTCCTTGGCTCTATACCGGATGGAAGCTATTCTTGTCGATCGGGCTGAACCGTCTGAATCCTTGCGTTGTAATACAGTGTTCGCATTAGGATTACCCGAAGCTGACTACTTTGTCTCTTCCAAGCCGGTTAATGCTTTCCGTAAACATGAACCTCTAATCCCGGAGACGGAGTCAAAAGGGGTCCGCGGAGCTTTCTTCGCTCATGCTTTATTTACGTTAGATGCGGCTTCATCTAAAACATGGTACAATGTGGCGGATGTTTCTCAGGACGCGGTGGCGGTGCATAAACTCATCCGTTTTATTAGTCAACCTGATTCTGTCATATGTATCAAAGATGCGATGGCGAAATCAACGCAAACCTTGTGTCGTATTGTGGCGCAGAATGACGGTGTGCAGCACACGGCTGACGAAGCAAACGATGCCCGCCACTTCGCCAATACGCTATTCAATACAATGCGCGGCGGGTATTACCTGAATTACCCGCCAACGGCTGCTCCTGATGATTCCGATCCCCAGGCACTGCGCAAATACTATGAATATTTGCCTCTGACTTTTGGACGCCGCCACGGTGACCCCTCTCGCCCATGGAATTTATTTAATATTCGTGTGCAGGATGAGCAGGGTAAACCGGTTGTTTCCTATCAAGGTAATTGGCGTGATATATTCCAGAATTGGGAAGCATTGTCCTTGTCTTATCCGCTTTTCATCAATCATATCATTGCCAAATTCCTTAACGCTTCGACAGTGGACGGATATAATCCATACAAGGTAACGAGTGACGGCATTGAGTATGAAGTCATCGAACCCGAAAATCCATGGTCTAATATCGGTTATTGGGGGGATCACCAGATAATTTATCTGCTCAAACTCCTTGAGTTGAGTAATAATCATAATCCAGAGGCTTTGCACGCTTTGCTCAATAAGCGTATATTTGCTTTCGCAAACGTTCCTTATCGGCTGAAGTCGTTTGATGAGATTGTTGCGGACCCGAAGAACAGTATTTCTTTTGATAACGGCATTCATAATCGGATTCTTTCTCTTATTCCGAAATACGGGTCTGACGCAAAACTCGTTATGGATCACAACCATAATACATGCCTGACCACAATGGCGGATAAGTTGCTCATTACCTTATTAACGAAACTGTCCAATTTTGTTCCCGGAGCCGGTATTTGGATGAATACGCTCCGTCCTGAGTGGAATGACGCCAATAATGCCTTGGTCGGTTATGGTGCTTCTATGGTGACATTGTGTTACATGCGCCGTTATATTGCTTTCTTGCAGTCTTTCATTGATTCCGACATTGTGGTGGCAAATGAAACGGCTCGTTTCTTACATGACATTCATCAGGCTCTGAAACAGTCGGCACAATATGACATCTTCCGGTCGCTTGGTGTCGCAGGCGAAACATACCGCTCAAAGGTTTATGCCGGACTATCGGGTAGTCAGACGGTAATCACTAACAACGACCTGCATTCATTCCTGGCGGACGCACAGGCGATATTAGACTCAACTATTGCAGCCAACAAGCGTTCCGACGGTCTTTATGAAGCATATAATTTAATCGCTATTGACTCCCAACGTTCTTCGATTGCTATAACTCATCTTTATCAGATGTTGGAAGGGCAAGTGGCAGTCCTGACTTCCGGCTTGCTTTCCGCAGAGCAGTCTGCTGATTTGTTGGACGCAATGCGCCGCTCTGACCTTTATCGTGAGGACCAACGCAGTTATATGCTGTATCCGAATCGGCGGCGCAAATCTTTCCTCGAACTCAATAACCTTCCGGCAGATGCAGCCAAATTACCTGTTGTACAGCGTTTGCTTGCTCAAAATGATAACGCCGTCTTGACACAGGATTTGGAAGGAACAATTCACTTTAATGCAGGCTTTAATAATGCGTCTTTCTTGGCGAAGGCTCTGGATAAATCTGCTGTCCCCGTTTCGGCTGAGGAACGCAGGCAACTTTTAGACCTTTATGAGCAAGTATTCAATCATCACGCTTTCACCGGACGATCCGGCACGTTCTATAAATATGAAGGCTTAGGTTGTATCTACTGGCATATGGTGTCCAAACTGCTTCTCGCGGTGGGGGAAACAATTGCACGTACCGCTCCCGATGATGCTGCATTGGCTCGCTTGAAAACACATTATATGCTCATTCGTGAAGGCTTAGGCTCTCACAAATCCCCGGCACAATACGGTTCTTTCCCGTTTGACGCTTATTCCCATACGCCTTTGATGGCGGGTGTACAGCAACCGGGAATGACAGGACAGGTCAAAGAAGACATCATTTCCCGTTTCTTTGAATTAGGAGTCTCTGTTCATAATGGCCAAATAACATTCTGTCCGACGATATTGTCGGACGCGGACTTTATTAACGGCGAACTGCAATTTACCTATTGTGGCACACTGATAATATATCGCCAAGGAAAACATTGTCCTCTTACTTTGTCCAAACAGGACAGCCAACATATTTTTGCCCGTGATGGCGTTATCCGACAACTTATTGTAGAAGTATGAAACACGTTTTATTTGTATTCGCTTTGATTCTTGGTGCTTGTTCGCCATGCGTTAAATCGTCACATGTATGGGTGTCTTCCGCTGCCGGAGACAAATGTGCCGACAAACAGCAGGTTCGCTTTTATAAGGGTGCAATCCAAGGGGCTGTTATCATTAATCCCGAAGATAAAAGGCAAACCATTGACGGGTTCGGAAACTCAATTACAGAGTCATCCGCCTATGTCTTGGCGTGTTTGCCGCCCGACCAACGCCACGCTATTATTGCCGAGATGTACGGCGAGAATGGTGCCAACTTCTCTGCTTCGAGGACGGTTGTCGGGGCAAGTGACTTTACTGTCGAGGGGAATTACTCGTTTGACGATGTCCCTGACGATTATATGCTGACACATTTTTCCATGGCTGTCCATCAGGATGGCTGGTCAAAAGCACAGTATCCTGACATTAAGGACGAACACTTTGACGTCTGGCAGTTTATGAACGAAATTCACGCGGTCAAATTGGCACAGCAGGACTCTGTTTGGAACTTGGTCGCTTCGCCATGGACCGCACCTGCTTGGATGAAAGACAACAATATGTTTTATGACAAGGCTAACCGCTACGGCGGTTCGCTTATGTCCAAATACTTCGGCGCATTCTCTCGCTATTATGTCAAGTTCCTGCAAGCGCATAAGGATGCCGGCATTCGCTTTTGGGCAATTACGCCCGAGAACGAACCCATGGGCAATGACGGTTCGTGGGAGTCTATGCACTTGGCACCTCAGGCGGAAGCAGTACTTATCGGCCAACACCTTGCACCTCAATTGCATGAAAACGGTTTCGGAGATGTTAAAATCCTCTGTTTTGACCAGAATACGTTTGAAGCGGCACCATATACGGCTGCGGTGTTTGGTGATTCACTGGCTAACCTTTATACCGATGGGGTAGCCCTCCATTGGTATGGCTCTACGGTCAGTTGTTTCCCCGATGTCTTGGATTCTCTCCATGCGGCTCATCCTGACAAACGGTTGATTCATACGGAAGGGTGCATTGATAATCTTGGGCGTGATGGATGGCCCGGAGTATCGGACTACGCAGGATATAAAGAGTCGGGCTGGTTCCTGAATGACGACTTCTGGTGGACGCCTTCGGCAACGGACTGGGCGTATTCGACACCTTGGTGGCCTGAATGGCATCCCAAATACACGCCGGTACATCGGTATGCGTCGTATATTATTGACGGTCTTAACCATTGGCTCACAGGCTTTATTGACTGGAACTGTGTGCTGGACTCTGTTGGCGGACCGACCCATGTGAATAATAACTGCGGGGCGGAAATTATGGTGGACTATGTTAACGGACAAATCTATTACACTCCGTATTATTATGTCCTCAAACAATTCAGCCGCTCAATGCGTCCGGGCGATGTCGTCCTCGGCGTAACCGAACCGCCGCTGCCTCAATTGCATGTCTGCGCGGTGGCAAAACAGGACGGATCGTATGCCATTAACATCCTCAATACAGGGAAAGCACTTGCTTTTCCCTTGCAGATTGGCGATTATATTGCCAACATAGAAATGCCGGAAAATTCTCTTAAAACGATAATCATTTCCTTATGAGAAAAATCATCTCTGTCCTTTTCTTTTGTGTGCTGACGGTCTTTTCTTATGCGCAACGCCCTGTCCCTGTCGGCGGCGGGTCTTATGCTTCATTCGCACCGCTCTCTGCCAGTCGTACAAACGCACACGAAGGCTGTCAAGCTTATCAGATGGAACATCGCCGTTTGTATTTGCCGGATTCGTTGCTGGCGCGTTTAGGCAGGGCGGACGGCTCGCAGCAGGGAACTTTGGCTTTGCCGACTAACGACTGGTGGACATACGCCCTTGTCAATGAATGGACAGGCAAAATATGGATGTATCCCGCGTGGGTTGAGGCAACGCCTGACGGGATTCATATCGGCTACCCTGACCATTGGGAAGAAACAGGATGTGAGATGAAGTGGGACACTCCTTTGCACATCGCGCTTAAATCCGCCCATTCACCCAAACCGCAGTTTGAGTGTCTTGTGGACGGCTGGTCTGACTTTTCGGTGTCTTTTATTGTCAGGACAGGGGATGACTGGGTACGCACGACCTGTGTACATGGATCTCCGCTTATATGGCTGGAAGCGCAGGGAATTGACATGACGGTCACTAACCCCGATCCGGATAAGTTCTGGGTCACTGCAATGAATGCTCAAGGCAAATCATGGCTTGTGGTCGGACTCAAGACACCGGGCTTGACCGATGACAAATTTGCGGCTTATGCGGCACGTGTGCCGAGACGCACAACCATGACGTACCATTATGATGCTTCGTCTTCATCGTTGTCAACGACCTTCTCGGTCGTGTCTGAAGGTATTACTTCCGGCTCTGCCGCCAAGTCGCCTTGCTTGCTTGCCTTCCTGCCACACCATTACTTTAGTGCTGAAAATGCACCCGCTTTGGCGGCGTATAATACGCAACTGTCTGATATAACGTATGCCTGCCCAAGGGGGGCAATGCGGCTGGGGGAAGGAAACGACTTTACATTTACTTATCCCGTTCATCCGTTCCTGCCGTATTTTCCTGCTCCGTTAGCGTGGAAAGAGGGCTTCTCCCTGTCACGTATGACCGAACTCACTGCCGATTATGCCAAGCGCGGCTCATTTGGCGGCGACACCTATTGGGGCGGGAAGGGGCTTACCCAGATGGCGCATTATATGACTTTTGCCTTGCAAATGGGCGATACCGCAACCTTCCGCTTGGCAAAACAACGGCTCAAACAGGTCCTGACAGACTGGTACACCTATACGCCCGGAGAGCAACTCTTTTATTTTGCCCGTTATCCGCGTTGGGGGGCTTTAATCGGCTTTGCCACATCATACGATTCCGACACATTTAACGACCACCATTTTCATTACGGCTATTTTGTGTATGCCTCTGCAATCCTTTGTCTCTTGGACGACGACTTCCGGATGCAATTCGGTGACATGGTTCGCGAAGTGGCGCGTGACTATGCCAACTGGCAGCGTTCACCCGACCTGCCGTGGTTCCGTACACTGGATCCTTATTGCGGACATTCTTTTGCCGGTGGTTTGGGCAATGCCGGAAACGGCAACGGACAGGAATCCACTTCCGAGGCGATTCAAGGCTGGGGGGGACTATGGATGCTCGGGGCGGCTCTCAATGACCCGGACATGCTCGAAGCCGGTATTATGGGCTATACGCTCGAAACCCGTGCTACATCTGAGTACTGGTTCGACCGAAAGCGGCGCAACATTGATTTTACGAAATACAAGCATCCCTATTGTTGCAATTTGACAATGCAGGGAGTGGGCTGGTGGACTTGGTTTTCCGGCGACCCCGTCTGGATGCATTCTATACAGTGGCTGCCTATTTCCCCCGTCTTGACCAACTGTCTTGGTGAAGACCTTCCTTTTGCGCGGTGGGATTATACGCAAATGTATGCCAAAAAGGAAGTCGGTAACTATGACGCTGCTACCGGCGGATTGGGTGACGAATCCGGCTTGGGAAATGTCTGCCTCTCATACCTCTCTTTGTTTGACGCCGACTCGGCTGCACGTGTCTGGGACAAAATGGACAAAATGGGCAAGCCTTTGGCGAAAAATCCTGACACAGGCGGTATTACATATTGGCTGACACATGCACACCGTTCTTTAGGCGAAAAATGCTTTGACATTTATGCGGATCACCCTTTGGCTTCCGCTTATCTTGATACGGTTGCCGGAGTGATGACATATGCGGTGTACAATACCGCCGAGACGCCTGTCAAGGTGCATTTCTTCGGCGAAAAGGACACCACGGTTAACGCACCGCAGGGACTGACTCTCTTTGCGGGAAAGCAATCAAAGACGGTGACAACGATTACTGACGAACCGGCGCAAACCGATACGGATCCATTGGCTTGGAACCTGCCTTATCCTAACTTGGCTTTGCATAAATCCGTTACTGCGACATCGGTCGAAAATGCAGGATGCCTCGCTGCCAACCTCACGGACGGAGACCTCTCCTCACGCTGGGGGTCGGCACACCGCGACAATGAATCGGTGACGGTGGACTTGGGACAGAAATGCTATATCAACAACCTTGTTTTACGGTGGGAAGCGGCATACGCTTCCGCATATGAATTGGCATTCAGCGACGATAATTCATCGTGGTCTGCCGTAACGCTTTCTTCTGCTGGCGGGGTGGAAACAATCATGATTGCCGGCTGCGGTCTGGCGACTGCGCGAACCCGATATATCCGCATAACCGGTTTGGAGAGAGCCACGCAGTATGGTACATCGTTATATGAATTAGAGGCTTACGGACGTCCCTTGGCGGGCGACCCTAATTCCGTCTTCGTTATCGAACTTGCGGCAAGTGACACCGTCCTTTATCAGGGGCAGTCAACGCACTTGACGACTAACGCCTACAATGTCAACGGCGACAAAATGACGGTTCACCCCGTTTATACGGTTACGGATGGCACCGCTTTCCTCAACGCCGACAAACTGACCTGCCCCGATTACGGCTCTGTTACGGTGACCGCTTCAGCGGATGGCTGTGAATCCTCGCTCACGTTTGTCGTTCTGGAAACGGAACATGCCGCCGCCGCAGTGGTTGTTCCGGCTGATGTCGTTGTGCCGCTGGGCGACACGCAAGTATTCCATGTCAGCCCGGTCAACCAGTTCGGCGAACCCTTGGACACCTGCACCTGTTCCTACCTTGCCACGCAAACAGGCAGCTATGAACAGACCTACGATTGCGGGGGACAAACCGTCACGGCGAAGATTACCGTGCTACCGTATTCACAGGTCAATCTTGCACGGAACAAACCTACCGAAATGTCCGGCAGTGAAAACGGCGGGACCGCTGCGGACAAAGCTGTGGACGGAGATTTGGAAACGCGATGGTCGAGCCGCTTTATGGATAACGAATGGATGGCGGTTGATCTGGGAGACTGTTACCGCCTGACAACCGTCAAACTCTTTTGGGAGAATGCGTATGCGACCGATTATGACATCGAACTCAGCGATGACGGTACCAACTACCGCCTTGCCAAGTCGGTCACCAATGCAAAGGGCGGAGTGCAAACGCTTGACATCCGCGACAACGGTGAACCTGTCGAGGCGCAGTGGGTGCGCGTCTTATGCAAATCGCGCAACACAGGTTACGGATCGTCACTTTGGGAAGTCGAGGTGTACGGACAAGCGCGGTGCAACACTTCCACACCCACTGAAAACGTGAAACAGGATAATTGTCAAAACAGTAAATTTATACATAATGGACGCTTCTATATTTCGCATAACGGCGTTGTCTTTAACGCTTGCGGTGCTGTCGTCATGCACACCGAAAAGTGAGGAAGACCGCTTTATCGATGACCTGCTGTCGCGAATGACCCTTGAGGAGAAAATCGGGCAGATGAACCAACTTGACCCCTCTTGGAACACCGAAGAGAAAGAGGCTTTGATTTGCGCAGGCCAATGCGGCTCGATTTTCAATATCGTCGGTGCCAAACAGATTAACCGTCTCCAACGGATGGCTGTCGAGAAGACACGTTTGGGGATTCCTTTGGTTGCGGCAAGGGATGTCATTCACGGTTTCCGCACGATTTATCCTATTCCGTTGGGACAGGGGGCGACGTGGAATCCCGAACTGGTGGAGCAGGCTGCGGCACTGACGGCGCAAGAAGCGGTCTCGGCGGGACTGCGATGGACGTTTTCCCCTATGGTTGATGTGGCTCGCGATCCGCGGTGGGGACGGGTCGCAGAGGGATACGGAGAGGACACGTACCTCACATCCACTATGGCGGCGGCTGTCGTGCGTGGCTACCAAAACGAGCAAATGCCGGACGGCAAAATGCCAAACGCCATGGCTGCCTGCGTCAAGCACTTCGCAGGCTATTCGGCTTCTGAGGGCGGACGCGACTATAACACAACATGGATTCCCGAGACGCAGCTCAGGGATGTTTATCTGCCGCCGTTCAAAGCCGCTTTGGATGCCGGAGCAATGTCTGTCATGTGTTCATTCAACGACCTGAACGGACTGCCATCATCCGCCAACGCACACCTTAACATTGATATCCTGCGGGACGAATGGCACTCGGACGCGCTACTGGTCAGCGACTGGGGTTCCGGCTCCGACCTTGTGCCGCACGGACTGGCGAAAAACAAAAAGGACGCCGCATTGCGTTGCATCAACGCCCGCATGGAAATGGACATGCAGGGCAATATCTACCATGATTATCTCGCCGGGCTGGTCAAAGACAAACTGGTGGATGAGCAAATGATTGATGACTGTGTACGTTCCATTTTGCGCATAAAATACCGCTTGGGATTATTTGACAACCCCTATGTTCCCGAGACGGACTCCGTTGCCTATACGCCCGAGGCGTTGGCGGTGGCTACCGAACTGGTCGAGCAGGGGACTGTCCTGCTCAAAAATAACGGAATCCTGCCACTCAGGGATAAGTCCCTCAACGTGCTTGTTTGCGGACCCTTGGCGCACCAGCCCAAGGAGCAACTTGGCACATGGGTTTTCGACGGCGAACCCGCACACTCCGTTACACCGCTTGACGCCTTGCGGCAGTGGGCGGGAAAAAACATCACCTTCATCCCCGGACTTGATTACAGCCGTGACCGGCAGACTACGCAATTCGCGCGTTTGCGCGATGCCGCCCGCCACGCCGATGTCATCCTTTTCTTCTGTGGAGAGGAAGCGATTCTTTCCGGTGAAGCGCGCTGTCGTGCCGACCTCAATCTGCCCGGCGCACAAACCGAAATGATGGACGTACTCGCCGCTACCGGCAAACCTGTTGTCATGGTTGTCATGGCGGGCAGACCCCTTACCATTGGCGCACAGATTGACCGTGCTGCCGCCGTCCTGTATTCCTTCCATGGCGGAACAATGGCGGGACCCGGACTGGCAAATGTCATCACGGGAAAGGTTGCCCCGTCCGGCAGGCTGCCGATTACATTCCCCAAGATGGTCGGGCAGGTTCCCCTCTATTACAACCGCCACCGGACGGGCAGACCGTCATACGAGCCGCCTATGCTCATCGACTCTATTCCCATCGGCTGCCCCCAGTTCTCCATCGGACAGTCCTCATATTGGCTTGAAACGCCCGTTGAACCGCTCTTCCCCTTCGGCTTCGGGCTGACTTACACCACGTTCGAATACGGCGAAACGCTTACCGACGGGCAGAACGTTTCATGCACCGTCACGAACACCGGCAACGTCGATGCCTATGAGACGCCCCAGTTGTTTGTCCGCCAATGCGGCGGCGACTTGGTCAGACCGATTTGCGAACTCAAAGGCTATCGGAAAATCCTCATCCCCGCAGGCGAGTCGCGAACCGTCACCTTTACCCTTACACCCGAGCAGTTGGGCTACTGGCATGAGCAGCATAAAGGGACACAGTCCTCTGTCTGGTTTGCTACCGACGACACCGATTTCATTTACCGTATAGGCCCCGACTCACGCTGCCTAACATCATTTGACTGACAACCTCAATCCCCCACAACCTATGTACACACCTTCAGAACACAGATACGACAACAAGCAGTCTTTCTACAACCGCTGCGGCAAAAGCGGCGTACTGCTTCCCAAAATCAGTCTCGGCTTTTGGCATAACTTCGGGGCGGACGCTCCTTTCGAGCGAAGCCGCGCCATCACACGCTTTGCCTTTGACCACGGAATCACCCATTTCGACTTTGCCAACAACTACGGCACGCCATACGGCAGTGCCGAAACGACCTTCGGTCAACTCATGGCTGAGGATTTCGCACCCTACAGGGACGAACTCTTCATCTCCACCAAAGCAGGATATGACATGTGGCCGGGCGTATATGGCGAATGGGGAAGCCGCAAGTACCTTATGGCAAGCATTGACCAGTCCCTCAAGCGCATGCGGCTCGATTATGTCGATCTGTTCTACTCTCACCGCTTTGACCCGCTTACGCCTGTTGAGGAAACGCTGCAGGCGATGGTCGATATTGTCCGCATGGGCAAGGCACTCTATCTCGGTATATCCAACTGGCCGTTAGAGCCGCTGCGGTTTGCCGTTGATTACCTGAAAACCAGGGATGTGCCGTTGCTTATCTACCAGGGCAGACTGAACATGCTTAACCGCGAACCCATAGAACAGGGCATTCTCGATTTCTGCCAACGCGAAGGGGTGGGGTTCATCGCCTACTCGCCTTTGGCGCAAGGACTGCTCACTGACCGCTACCTTAACGGCATCCCTGCCGATTCCCGCATGGCGCAGCAGCACTTCCTCACATCCGACAAACGCACGCCCGAACTGCTTGACTACCTGCATAACATGCAGACTGAGGCGGCACAGCAGGGACGCACCATCGCACAGCACGCCATCGACTGGATCCTTCAACAGCAAGGTGTCACATCCGTCCTCGTCGGCGCAAGCTCCGTATCCCAACTCGCCGATAACATCCAACTCTGAAGCCCGGTCTATCCCCTATCCTAAGTTCCTTAGGCTTCCTATACTCCCTATACCACTATACATCATAGGCTCCCTATGCTTCCTATCTTCCCCCTCTAAGTTAGAGGGGCTCAGGGAGCGTGTGTCAAACTCTCATCTTTTTCCCCTCTACTTTTCCCTTTCTACTTTTCCCCTCTACTTTTCCCTTTTTTTCTTCTCCAAAATTTCCCCTTTCTTTCCGACTTCTTCCCAAAGGTCGCCCAAAGGTCACCCAAAGGTCGCCCAAAGGTCGCCCATAAGTCAAGCACAAGTCCCCCAAAGCTCACCCATAGGTCATAAGGCATAGATAAATAACCTATGAATACTCGTTGAATACTTACCGAATATTCAGAAAATCGTTCTCGTATGCGATTTGGATGCTTTCCGTGATAAACTATGCAAAAAAATGAAAAAAAGTTGCTTTTGAGGGATAAATTTTACTTTTTCTATTTTTTTTTTGTAATTATATTTTGTTGTTTCGGAAAAAAGCAGTACTTTTGCGGCGAAATTTGAAAAACAATCGGGTTGGAATTGAAAAAATAGGGTAGAAATGACGCCATTTTTCTGTTTTGACCCGAAAAAAAATGAGAATTGCTATGAATAATCGTTTTGAATCATTCCGTGCGGCGTCGGAACACAGTCCCGTTTTGCCGTCCTCATCCGGTGGAAAAGTTAAACTGTATTTCGGTGCAGATGTATTTACCCGTGATCGTATGCGTGAGTTTATTTCGTCGGATGTGTTATCCCGCCTGTTTGACGACATAGATAACGGCAGGACAATATCCCGCGATATTGCGAATACGGTGGCGATTGGAATGCGCAAGTGGAGCATGGATGCGGGTGCAACGCATTACACGCATTGGTTTCAGCCTCTTACGGGAGGGACGGCGGAGAAGCATGACGCCTTTTTTACACTCAACAAAGAGGGTGGTTTGATGGAAGAGTTTACGGGTGATGCGTTGTATCAGCAGGAGCCGGACGCTTCTTCATTCCCGAGCGGCGGCATCCGCAACACCTTTGAGGCGAGGGGGTATTCGGCATGGGATCCGAGTTCCCCTGTGTTCCTTATCGGTGACACCTTGTGCATACCGACTGTATTTGTCGCCTATACCGGCGAGGCATTGGATTACAAAACTCCGCTTATCCGCTCGACTGCCGCCTTGTGCAAAGCGGCGCGTGAGGTGTGCCAGTATTTTGACAGGAACGTGCGTCATGTTTATGCGAACTTAGGTTGGGAGCAGGAATATTTTTTGGTTGACGAGTCGTTGTATGCGTCGCGACCGGATCTGATGTTGACGGGCAGGACGCTGTTGGGTCATGAGAGCGCGAAGAACCAGCAGTTGGAGGACCATTACTTCGGTGCTATCCCCGAGCGTGTACGGTTCTTTATGATTGATCTTGAATATGAAGCGTTACGTGTGGGCATTCCCGTTCGTACGCGCCATAACGAGGTTGCACCCAACCAGTTTGAGATGGCTCCGATTTTTGAGGATGTGAATCTTGCCAATGACCATAACCTGCTTCTTATGTCGATTATGGAGCGTGTGTCGCGCAAGCACCATTTCCGTGTGTTATTGCACGAGAAGCCGTTTGCGGGTGTAAACGGCAGCGGGAAGCACTGCAACTGGAGCCTGCAAACAAATACAGGGATCAATCTCTTGGCACCCGGAAAGAACCCGTACCAGAACCTTCAGTTCGTCACGTTTCTCGTTAATGTCCTTATGGCAGTCTATCGCTTTAACGGCTTGCTCAAGGCTTCTGTTTCAAGCGCGACGAATGAACACCGCCTTGGTGCGAATGAAGCACCTCCCGCCATTATTTCCGTTTTTTTAGGCAAACAGATTTCCGAGGTGTTAGACAAACTGGAACACGCTTCTGCCGAAAAAGGAATTATTATCAATGCCAAGAAGGAGATGAAACTCGGCGTGGCGAATATTCCGGAGATATTGTTGGACAATACGGACCGCAACCGCACGTCTCCGTTTGCGTTTACGGGTAATCGGTTTGAGTTCCGTGCTGTGGGCAGTAGTGCCAACTGCGGAGCAGCCATGCTCGCACTTAATGCTGCTGTTGCCGAACAGTTGATGTGTTTCAAGGACGAGGTAGAGATGCGAATGAGTGCCGGCGAGCCGAAGGAACGGGCGTTGTTCTCCGTTATCAAAAAATATATCGTGGCATGCAAACCTGTACGGTTTGACGGTAACGGGTATTCCGAAGAGTGGAAAGAAGAAGCAGCACGACGCGGTTTGGACTGCGAAACGAGTGTGCCGCTGATATTTGACCGGTACTTGGACGGTGATGTTGTGAAAATGTTCCGAACAACGGGTGTGCTGACACGGGCGGAATTACAGAGTCGCTGTGAGGTCAAATGGGAAATGTATTCGAAGAAGGTTCAGATAGAGAGCCGCGTCTTGGGCGATCTGGTTATCAATCATGTTATCCCGGCCGCCAAACGTTACCAGACAATGTTGCTGCAGAACGTATTAGCGGTCAAACAAGTGTTCTCAGCCGATGAGACGGCAAGTCTTAACGAACAGGACTATAGTATCATCCGTCAGATCGAACATCATGCAGGGGCGATTTTGGCAGGTGTGGAGAGGATGACCGCTGCGCGCCATGAGGCGAACCGCCAACCCGACGAACGATCCAAAGCCATCGCGTACCACGATAACATTCTGCCTCTGATGAGCGAAATAAGAACCCATGCGGATGCCTTGGAGATGATCGTTGATGACGAAATGTGGACACTGCCCAAGTATAGAGAATTGCTTTTTATCCATTAGTAACAACTTAAAAGAAAACATATGTGTGGAATTGTAGGTTATATCGGCAAACGCAAGGCGTACCCGATTTTGATTAAAGGGCTTCATCGTCTGGAATACCGTGGTTACGATAGTGCGGGTGTGGCACTGATTACAGATGATGGACGTCTTAATATATATAAAGCGAAAGGTAAAGTTGCGGATTTGGAGCATGTCGTGGCGGAAAAAGACACGACTGGTACGGTTGGTATTGCGCACACTCGTTGGGCGACGCACGGCGAACCGAATGAGGTCAATGCTCATCCTCATTACTCCGAATCCGAGGAACTGGCTATCATTCATAATGGTATCATCGAAAACTACGCCGTCCTCAAGGCAGGGTTGATCAGTCACGGCTATACGTTCAAGTCCGATACGGACACCGAGGTGCTGATTCAGTTGATTGAGTACACGCGCAAGACGGAGCGTGTTGATTTGCAGACCGCCGTCCAACTTGCACTCAATCAGGTTATCGGGGCATACGCCATCGCCGTGCTGGATCGTAATAGTCCCGATACGTTAATTGCCGCGCGCAAAGGCAGTCCGTTAGTGGTCGGCATAGGGGATGATGAGTTCTTTTTAGCCTCTGACGCAACACCCATTGTCGAATATACGGACAAGGTCGTCTATATCGAAGACCGTGAGATTGTGAGGCTGCAGCGGGGCAAGGAAATTGAAATAACCACGATAGACAATGTCCGTAAGACGCCCGAAATCAAACGCCTCGAAATGACATTGTCACAGTTGGAGAAGTGCGGTTATCCGCATTTTATGCTCAAAGAGATCTTCGAGCAGCCGCGCACCTTGACGGACTCGATGAGGGGGCGCGTCAATGTCGATCTCAATAATGTTGCGCTTTCGGGCTTTATAGACAACCGTGAACGGTTTCTGAACGCCAAACGCATTATCATCACGGCGTGCGGTACGTCATGGCATGCGGGTCTTATTGCGATGTACGTTATTGAGGAATTTGCCCATATTCCGGTCGAGGTGGAGTACAGCAGTGAGTTCCGCTATCGCAAACCTGTTATCAACAAGGACGATGTTGTAATCGCCATTTCCCAGTCGGGTGAAACGGCGGACACGCTGGCGGCAATTCAGTTGGCGAAAGAGCATGGCGCATTTATTTTTTCGATTTGCAATGTGGTTGGTGCTTCTATCCCGAGGTTGTCGGACAGCGGCTGTTACACGCATGTGGGACCCGAAATAGGGGTCGCGTCAACCAAAGCGTTCACGGCACAGGTCACCGCGCTGATAATGCTTGCACTCTGTATAGGACATGACAAAGGCACAATGCCGGATGAGCAGTACTTGCAGATTATACGCGAACTGAGCCATATTCCCGAGAAAATAGGCAAAGTGCTGGAGCAGGATCATCTGATAAGTGAGTTTGCCAAAACGTTTACCTATGCCCAGAATTTTATCTACCTCGGACGTGGATACAATTTCCCCGTTGCACTTGAAGGTGCGCTCAAACTCAAGGAAATTTCCTATATCCATGCGGAAGGGTACCCGGCAGCGGAGATGAAGCATGGACCGATTGCGCTCATTTCGCAGGAAATGCCGGTTGTAGTTATTGCTCCGCGTTGCGGCACATATGAGAAAATCGTGTCCAATATTCAGGAAATAAAAGCCAGAAAGGGCAGAGTGATAGCGGTCGTTACAGAGGGTGACCGGTTAGTCAGCTCGATGGCGGATTATACGATAACAGTGCCGGAAACGGATGAATGTCTCACGCCGTTGCTTACTGTTATTCCCTTGCAGTTGTTGGCATACCATATTGCTGTGGTCAAAGGCTGCGATGTCGATCAGCCGCGTAATCTTGCCAAGTCTGTTACCGTTGAATAATGGTACAAAAATACGAATAATTTGCATATATCACGAAAAAGCAGTACTTTTGCAGTCGCTTACAAAAAGTAAAAGGAGATTTATATTATGAAAGTTGCAATAATAGGTTACGGCAACATAGGCAAAGCCGTTGAACAGGCAGTACTTGCTGCCCCCGATATGGTACTAAGCGGAGTGTACCACCATAATGACAACCTGTCGCGTATAAAGGCGGACGTGGCGATTCTTTGTGTCCCGACACGCGAAGTTCCCGAGTATGCCCAGCTCTGTATCAAGAAAGGTCTTGTCACAGTGGATTCGTTCGACATTCACTCCCGCATCGCTGATGTCCGTAAGGACTTGGGCGTTCTGGATGTGGAAAATAAGACCGTCAGTGTCATTGCGGCGGGGTGGGATCCGGGCAGCGACTCCGTTATACGCACCTTGCTGCAGGCTATCGCTCCGCAGGGAATAACTTACACCAACTTTGGCCCCGGTCGTTCGATGGGGCATTCCGTTGCCGCCAAGTCGATTGAAGGGGTGAAGGATGCGCTGTCGATGACTATTCCCCTGGGGACAGGCGTCCACCGGCGTATGGTTTACATAGAACTTGAACAGGGTGCTGATCTGAAGCGTATCGAGCGGACATTGCTCAAGGATGATTACTTCAAGAATGACGAGACCCACATTATCGTTGTGCCGTCCGTCGCTGCCCTCAATAACGTGGCTCACGGTGTGAATCTTGTCAGATCGGGTGTGAGCGGGACGACGCATAACCAACGCTTTGAGTTTAATATGACCATTAACAATCCCGCTCTGACGGGACAGGTTATGGTGGCATGCGCTCGTGCTGCGTTCCGAATGAAGGAGCAGGGCAGGTTCGGGGCATTCACCATGATCGAACTTGCACCGATAGATTTGTTACCGGGTGATCCCGAACAAATAATAAAAGAACTTGTATGAAAACTAAATTCTCTCGTTTTTCGGCGGGGCCAATCCGGTTCCGCCGCTTCACGCGCAAGGCATACGCTGCCTTTGTATCGATCCGTCGCGAGGTGACTATCGGGCGGGTCAGTCGTGCCATCTGTGACAAACAGTTACTGAAATCGGGTGCTGCTATGCTCGGCAGTGCCGCTTTGTCGTTCCTTGCTATTCCTGCCGCACTCGCAGAGCGTGTTGACGCCGCTCCGCCGGACGAATCGTTACAGCTGCAACTTCAGGAAGTGCAGGTCCTCTCCCGTCAAACGGACATTCATTCGCAAGCCTTCAGGCTTATTACTGAAATCAGCAAAGACGAATTGGCTCAAATGCCGGTAACCACTTTTGCTGATGTTTTACAAGTTCTACCCGGTCTTGATGTCCGTACCCGGGGTGCCAATGGTGCACAAGCGGACGTCAGCATGCGCGGTGGTACATTCGATCAGGTCATGATTATGCTCAATGGCGTCAGTATCAGTGACGCACAGACCGGTCACTACGCGCTTAATCTTCCTCTTCCGGTTTCTGCTATTGAACGAATCGAAGTTCTACAGGGTGCTGCGGCATCCTTAATCGGTGCGAATGCTTTTGTCGGCGCAATCAACATTGTGACGTTTCAACCCGATTCGGACGCTTATCACATTGCGTTGCAAGCCGGTATGAATCGTTTTGCACAGCTTGAGATGACAGGAGCGTGGCATCGTCGCGGCTGGCGGGTCGTCGCTTCTGCCGAATACGGACATAGTAACGGCTATTACGCTCCGGCTCCGTCCGAAAAAGAGCAAAAGTCGCTGGACAATACCGACTTTGACAAGGCGAATATATACATGAGTGCAGCCTGCAAGGGGCTGGAACTCCAAATAGGTCTGCAATATAAGGATGCTGGAGCCGGTATGTTCTACGGCTTCGGCTCACGGGATCAGTTCGATGCCACACGAACCGCATTCGGTTCCGCCCGTTATGAACATCGTTGGGGCAAGTGGTCGTTGGACATGCAAGCCGCGTACCGTGCCAATTATGACCGCTATGAATGGCATCGTGGGCAGCGTCTTTATGGCAATTTCCACTTCGCACAGAATGCAACAGTCGCCGTGCGGACACATTATTCTTCCCAAGTCGGTAAAACAACATTCGGAGTGGAAGTGCGTGACGAGCATATTCACTCCACAAACTTGGGTGACACGATTAATCCGAATGGTCAGGTTCCGAATGTTGAGGGCTTCCGCCTTGCAGACGTGCGGGTGCTGGATCTCGTTAAAGGTAAGAACCGAATCAATATCAATTGGTTTGCACAACAGACGTTCCACGTGCAGTATTTTTCCGCGTCCCTTGCTGCAAGCGGTGTATATAATACGATGTTCGGTACGCACTGGACAGCGGGTGCGGATCTGGGGTATGCCTTCCCGTTCGGTATGACGCTTTATGCCAACGCAAATCGCTCGCTGCGTATGCCGACTTACACAGACTTGTATTATAATGCAGGCAACCAGCTCGGCAACCGCAATCTGAAGCCTGAGAAAGCGTGGACTGTTTCCGTCGGTGCTGCATATCGCCGCGCATTCCAAGAGGCGGGCAGTATTTTTGCTTCTCTTGATTTATATCATCGTTGGGGCAGGGATATTATAGACTGGGTGTATGTGCCGGAAGACACCAAGCGTCCTTACCATGCACAAAACCAGCAGAAAGTAAACGCTTTCGGACTCGAGTGTTCCTTGACATACAAGTGGAACGAGTGGCTGCGGGCGATTCAGGTCAGTTACGCCTATACATTGCTCGATATTAATCTTGAAGAGGCTAACTCACGATATTTAGACTATCTCCGCCACAAGGTGATTGTCCGTCTCGAACATGGTATATATAAGGGGTTGGGCGCGTCTTGGACATTCTCCTTCCGTCAGCGTCAGGGACAGTTTAACAATGCCGAAGGACTTGTGCAAAGTTATCGGCCTGTCTGTTTGCTTGACGGCGAGATTTATTATCGCTTCAAACATTGGAAAATTGCATTGGAGTGTACCAATATTACTAATCGCCATTATTATGACTATGGTGGCGTGCTTCAACCCGGGGTATGGGCAAAATTACACCTCACGTATCATCTTTGAAACATAAATCATATAGTATGACTGATCGCAAAGAACAAATCGCACTGAAAGCCCTTGAGCTGTTTTTGCTTAACGGCTACCATAATGTCTCTATCTCGGACTTGCAGAATGCGCTTAATATCGGGCGTGGGACGATGTATTATCATTTCAGGGACAAGGATGAACTTTTTTTCTATATCATGACCACGTATTTTATCACCCCGAAACGCCTCGCAATGCGTCAACCCGATTCGCTGCTGGTAACGGACATGATAACGGCTATGCTGAACTACTTGTCTTCCTTGGAACAGGTTGCACAGCAGTTTGATAACAAAAATGTTAACACATCAGGGGTGATAACACTCTATTATACGGCTTACCTGCAGTTTCCGCACCTCTACAAACTTGCTTATCGCATTTATGAGAAAGAATTTGAACTCTGGAAACGCGCACTTCGCAACAGTATTTATGCCGGACAGGTGAGGTCGGATATTGATGTGGACACGATTGCATCACTTTTCACGCATATCAAGGATGGTTACGACAGCGGCCGTGCCGGAGTGCAGATGGATTTCTCCATGTTTCCACGTAATTATAATTGTCTTTTCGACTTGATAAAAGTAAAAAAATAGTCTTTTCTTGCATTTTATTATAGTTTTCGAACGAATATTCGAAAACATATGCTTACCTTTGCCGCCGATTTGTGTAAACATATAAAAACTATAATAAAATGCAACCAAGACATTATTTTGATTTTCTTCAGGAAAACATGCGTGCACACTGGGAAACGCCTATTATGACGAACCTCGGTGCTGCGGAATCGTACACGTATCATTCTTTAGCGACAGCAATAGCCCGTTTGCATGCGCAATTTGAGGCTCTCGGAATTGAACCCGGGGATAAAATCGCGCTTGCGGGACGCAACTGCGCCAATTGGGGAATGGCGTTCTTTGCAATTACTTCTTATCATGCCGTTGCCGTTTCTATCTTGCCTGACTTTACGGGTGAGGATATTGAAAAACTTGTTGCTCACTCGCAGGCAAAGCTTGTTTTGGTGGGACCGGTCGTAAAGACGAAAATCAATGCAGCCAATATGAAGGATATCCTTGGCGTTATTCACATGGACACCTTGGAGATGTATTATGCGCGTGACGCGAAGACTATAGACACTTTTGTCAAAGCGGGAGCGGAGTATGACGCCAAGCATCCCGAAGGAGCCGTGATGGCAGACCTTGATTATCCGACTGACAATTTTGATGAATTGGCAATTATTAACTACACTTCCGGTTCAACGGGAACACCCAAAGGCGTAATGCTGACTGCGCTCAGTCTCAGTTCGAATGTTGAGTTCGCGATTCGTAACATCCCTCACTGTCATGGCGACCGTGTGCTTTCAATGCTGCCGATTGCGCACATGTTCGGTCTGACATTTGAGTTCCTGTACCAGGTCTGCGACGGAACACACGTTTTCTTCCTTACACAGGCTCCTACACCGTCTATTTTGATGAAGGCGTTTGCGGATGTCAAGCCGTATATGATTCTGACAGTACCTCTTGTTATAGAGAAGATTATACGTAAGTCCATCCTTCCTGTAGTCAAGAAACCGTGGATGCAAGTGCTGTGGTACACTCCGGGTATCCGCCGTATTATCCGCAGGGCTGTTAATAACAAACTGATGACTGCCTTCGGGGGTGAATTGCGTCACCTCATTATCGGCGGAGCAGCACTCAGCGAAGAGGTTGAAAAGTGCCTTAAGCAAATGGGTACGCCGTACTGCGTCGGTTACGGAATGACTGAATGCGGACCTCTGCTTTCCTATAGCCCATGGGACAAATATATTCCCCGTTCCTGCGGCAAAGGTATTGAATATAACGAGTTCCGCATTGACTCCTCAGACCAAGAGCATATTCCCGGCGAACTGCAAGTCCGTGGAACGTGTGTCATGAAGGGCTATTACCGCAACGAAGAGGCAACCAAAGCCGCTTTCATGGAAGACGGTTGGATGCGGACTGGTGACCTCGGAGTTATTGATAAAAATGGAAACATATACCTTCGCGGACGCAGTAAAAACATGATTCTTGGTGCTTCTGGACAAAATATCTATCCCGAGGAGTTGGAGGATAAACTCAATTCAATGCCTGGAGTCGGCGAGTCTGTGGTGGTTGACCGCGAGGGTAAACTTGTTGCACTTGTTTATCCGTCTGAGGAAATAGCGGCCTTGTCTGATGATGAGAAAAAGCAAACGCTTAATAGCGCACTCGCACAGGTTAATGCCGTTTTGCCCAATTACAGCAAAATATCGGACTTTGAATTGCGTACCGAACCGTTTGCCAAAACTCCGAAGCAGTCTATCAAGCGGTATTTGTACAAATAACCAAGGCGTCTCCGCCAATAAATCCATAGCAGCGACATCGCTGAATAATCGAAAAAAGTGCAGAATTCTGCACTTTTTTTTGCGTATGTCGGGAAAAAGTATTATCTTTGCACGTTAATTGTGCAAAAGGCTAAAGTATTTCGCAAATTTATGAAGTGGAAATTACCGTTGGTACTGATAGGGGGGTTCTTTGGTACGGCAATGCTGCTACTTGGTACAGTAGCAAGTGTGCTGTATATTGATCCTGTCCGTACTGCGGTAATAAATAAGGGTGTAGCCATTGCCAACGAACATACAGAATGGGACATCGACCTCGGCCGGATTTATCTGTCCCCCTTACACCATTCGCCTATGTTGTTGTATCGCGCTTACAAAGGCGAAACGGATCTGCCGGTCAGAGTGGAGATCGACAGTCTCTTTGTCGGGCATAGGGGGCAAGACACGCTGATTTATACACGCGCCCTGCACCTCAAGGCTACCTTGTTATCCGGTCAGGTTGCTCCGTGCGACCAGTCATCTGTCCTCAAAGCTATCCCGCCTATTCATGTAGAGCAATTATTATTGGATAAGACGACTTTTCATTCTGACAGCTTGATAGCAACGGTCGGTGTCGATGTAATAGTAGGCAGGCTGCAGGTGTCAAGCCCTCAAATCGTTATTGCCGAAGGCAAATATCCGTTACACGGACTGCGTCTCCGGGATGTGTTTGTCGGGATAGACCTGCGTGAATCCGCTCCCGATACAGTGACTACGGAACCTTCCCCCTTATTATTGGCGTTTGATCTGCCGGACGGTGATTTGCGTAATATACACTTCCGGCTGACTCCGTTGGGCTTGGATATACAAACTGCGCATTTGGCTACAAAGGCTCTAATAGATGTCGGTGCTAATTGCTTTGATGTGAAACGCTTGGATGTAGGCGGTTTTGTGTTGTCGCTTAATGATCTGCGTATTCCTGTTGATACGGTTTATGGTAGTGCCTGTGCTGACATTCAGCGGAATCTCATTACCGCCAACGCCTTGAATGTGCGTTCTGACGAGTTTGGTGCTACAGCCAGCCTTTCTGCTGCACGCATGAATCTGAAATCCATGCGAATTGATGCAACCGGCGATGCGGAGTTTCAAGGCAGCAAAGCGAATCTTCGGGCGTGGTATGACATAGACGATGAGGCTTATGAGGCTTCTGTACATATTGAGCGTGTTGACCTCTCTCCGTTCCTTCACGATTCCACCCGAATCGTTATTGCCGGAGATGTTGAGGCTGCGGGTAAAGGCATTAACCCCAAGCAGGCAATGGTTTCACGTATAAAAGTGCGGCTGAATGAAGCGATATATGATGTATATGATTTGTCACATACCTCGATTGATTTTGCTACTGACAGCACCACAGCCCTTAACCTTGCGATGCAGGGGTTAAACGCTGACATATCTTCTCCTATGGCACTCTTTCCGCTCATCGACCGGATTATTCCGTTGGTGAATACCATTAGCGACTCGGCGGTACTGAGCGGAATCACCTCACTTGGTAATCTTACCATGCTTGACACGATCCGCAGGCGGATTCCTGCGTTGAAGGCTGATATTGTGCTTGACAAACCGCCTTTGCTACACACTGTCAGTCCTGCAATTAGCGACATCCTTCAGTCTCTAAATCTTTCGTTTAACTCTGACACGCTGCGAACCGACATCGCGGTACATGCCTCAATGCCCGCACTTGAGCGTCCCGAGGATAGCACTGCCATGCGCTTGCCTGCGGCGCGGGCTGATGTAAAAGTCGGAATGACGGAAGGAAAAACAAATGCTTCGCTCTCTGCCGAAACCTTTGTTACAGACGGTGCTATGAGTTTCTATGGGCTTTGCACGGACGCCAACCTTCGCATGGATTTGGAACGGAAGGGTTCTGTCTTACGCGGCAACGGGAAACTGACTTTGGACAGCCTCTCATACGGCGATATGGATTTAGGCAGCCGCTCGGTTGATATTGGTATTTCTCCCTCTGCGGAATATGAACATGCCTTGCGCGCGGATGTGCAAACGGATTATATTCCTTTGAGTATTGTGGAAGGCATAGTCCGTCTGCCTGATATTTCTTTGAAAGGCGGTGTGAAAGCTGCTGCATCTGTGGATGGTTTGCCTCGTCGCACCGATATATCCGCACAAGTGAAACCTCTTGGCGTAAGTGCCGAATATACCCCATATAAAGTGGGAGTCAGCCTTGGCGAAACGCCGATAATCATGGAGCATAACCATATTGATTTTAATGGCTTGCCCGTTTATGGCGTTGACAGCACTTTTATTGCGCTCAACGGCGGTTTGGATCTAAACAAAATGGCGTTGGATATCAAAATCGCAGCTGATAGTTTCGCGCCTGTCAAACTGACGAAGGACGGACCTATTCCCGTACATGGCGAGCTGGCTACTGATATCCGCGGAGAGGTGTATGGTCCCTTGGACAGTATCATTGCAGATGTTGATGTCTCAGTTTTACCCGTGACTGATATAACATACCAGATTGATAAGAAAAATTTGGCACAAGTCAAACCTCATGGTAAAGTCAATGTACGATATGGGGTAGCTAATGGCGAACTTAGTCTCGGGGGACAGATAAATGTGGATGATGGTTTTGTCCGCTATTCGCCTAAAATATACCCGGTTATGCCTTTCCATGTTGATTCAGGAAGTCATGTGGCTTTCAATGGTCCGATTGGAAAAACACAACTCAATCTTTCTGCTTCACAGATGGTCAAAGCCGATGTAGAATCAGCCGATGAAGATACAAGGCGGGTGGATTTCCGGACAGGGGTTCGGGTAAACGGGGTGCTGGACTCTATCCAATTGCGTAGTATCGGCTTCTTCTTGGAAGCACCGGACGATGAAACCATCACGCGCGAACTCGCCTCGGTTGATCAGGATACACGGGAAGGTTTGGCGGCTACACTCCTTGCTACCGGTATGTATGTGGGGGAAAGCAATGTTGCTGCACAGCGTGACGGCTATGCGCTCTCATCTATTATTAACAGCCGTATTAATGCTGCTATGGCTAACTCCAAGTTAGGCAAATTTGTGGAAGTGGACATCAGTAGCGGACAAAGCACGCATGCCGTCGGCAAAACAAATGACATGAATATTGCAATCAGTAGGTCTTTCTTTAAGGATAAATTGCGTGTCACCATTGGCTCTACGATCTCGGATAATCCTGAGGTGAACAAAACAAACGGATTACTTTCCAGTATCACTGCCGATTACAAACTCACTAAAGACGGTAATGTCATGCTGCGACTGTTTTCTCAGCGCGATTATAATAATATTTTGGAGGGCGAACTCAATAAGTACGGTCTTGGTGTGAGGACGTTCAAAGAGTGGAGTCGCCATGAGTTGTTTCGCGGGGATAGCCTTGTTCGTACATACGGTTTGACCGCAGATGCTGGTGTCGCTTATCGGTCAAACAATAGTTTGGGACCGGACTTGACAATCAAATCGACTATGAAAAATCTGTTTGGTCGCAACGAAAGCCTTATTCTGAAAGGGAATGGGGCTTACTACTGGGCTCTCCGAAACAGACATCCCGGCGACCCGAAGAAAACAGATACTTATAAGCTCGGTATTAACGCCTCACTTATCTTTCCCTATCTTCATTGGACAGGTGACAATAATCCTGACGGCGATACACGCTATATGCTTGGCTATCAATATGAAAACATTGCCGGCGGATATGGCGTTCATAAACTGTCGGGTTCGTTTACATACTTTATCCGCTCACCGTTCAACCAATACATCGTTCATTCTTTCACGCCATTCTCGCTCTCTATTGTCCTCATGAAGGAGGAAGCCGATGATTTGTTGGACAAAGCCGCAGAATACCCGCAACTGATTAAAATACTGGCTGGAGATGAATTCATTCCTGCTATAGCATACAACTTTACGTATAATAATTACCGCTCCAAACGTGCAGTGAATACGATGCTTGACCTCGGTGTCAAGGAATCAGGCAATCTCATCAATGCCATCTATTGTGTCTTTGGACATAAATGGAATGATACGAAGAAACCCTTGGGCAAGATCACCTTTAATCAGTTCGTCAAGTTGTCTGCCGAGTTACGCAATAAGTTCAATCTCACCGATAAGGTTTGTATTGCCACTCGTCTTTTTGCAGGTGCGAATATTCCGGTGGGTAACTCATCCTTTTCGCCTCTTTCCGAAGCATTCTATGTCGGTGGACCTAATAGTCTGCGGGCTTCTTCACCTTATGCGTACGGACCCGGTAACTTCTATTCGGCTAAATATAACCAGAATTTCTTCCATGCCGGTGATATTAAACTTGAGGCTAATTTCGAACTCAGGTTCCCTATTGTTTGGAAACTCTATGGCGCAGCCTTCGTTGATGCCGGTAACGTTTGGAACTGGGTTAGCACCATCGAAGCGTACAAGGCGGCCGGTTACGAGGATTATCTGAAACGATTGGAACTACCTGACGACCTGTATGACGGAATCTACAATAATCCCTACTTTGCTCGGCAAATCGCTCTCGGAACAGGAGCCGGACTGCGATTGGATATTGAAGGTCTTGTTATCCGTCTCGATATTGGTGTCGGTATCCACTCCCCGTACCAGACCTATCGCTATGACAAGGATGGTAAAGTCGATAAAACTCAACCTATTACAACCTATTTCAATATCCCGTCTGCACTTGATGCTATCCGGGTTAACTTCGGTATAGGGTATCCGTTCTGATGATGTCTGGCCTCTGTTTCTTACCAGTCGAAATTGTACGCGATGCCTATTGCATGCTGGAAACTTGTTTCTTCTGTTAGCAATAGTTTCTGACTGTTGGCCTTCACTGTTACATCACGGTCATAGCCGTAGTTGAAACGGTAGTAGAAATCTAACGAACTGCGCTGTGTCAGTTTCCATACCACTCCTATTGACGAACGGACACGGCGAATGTATTGATGTCCGCTGTTCGAGGGATCATTGTCCTTGTATTTTTGCTGCAGAGGGTTCGCATTCAGTGTGTTCACCAACTCGCACCAGATATATGGCTTCACAGGTTTGGACACCGAGTGGTAGGCTACTTCCAACTTGCTGCGTAGGTATAGGTCTGCACGGTTGTGTTCATAGTAGCCGGTTGCCACATGCTGGTCAATATCCCCCATACGTATCTCTGTTTGCAAACGCTCGCGCAGGTCAAATGACCACTGTTGGTACTTGTAATGGCCGGCTATTCCGATATGGGCGCGGTGACGCATCCACTTGTTGACATCTGTCCAGTCCTTGTTACCCATGATTTTGAGTGTGTAACCGACACCGACTTTGATAAACTTGAAATGAGGATTCTTGTACGTCAGCGACAAATTGGTATAACTCTTGTTAAACGACGCTCCGGCATTTATGCCATCTGTGATGTCGAACATGTCAAAACGTAAATCCTCACCGAAGTGTAACGCTAATCCGTTGTGCCATTTCTTACTGAAATCAGCCTCTACTCGTAACTGCATGCTATGGCTTGTCGTACTCGTTGGGGTCTCGCTCCATTCCCATGCGTATGCCGGCGTGGCAAAACAGACCGCACAAAGCATTACTGTCTTTGCGATTTTGGCAAAGCGGTATTTATTGTCTAATCCTATCATTTGAATTTCGTGATTTGGTCTATACTGTTGAATGTCTTCCCTTTCTCAAGAGGGTAGGTCACTTTGATATATGCCACATCGCGCAGAAAATCAATGTGTCCGATCTCGACATCTACCACTTTGAGACCGATGCGTTCCTCTAAATCGGCAATGAGCGCGGCACGATTCTCCGGCTTGATATTCTCAATCTTCTCATACAGAACAATCTTCGTCGATTCGTGTTTGCGCCCGTTCCATAACTCGAAGCACCATGCCATACATATCATGATGAGGTTGGCTATCAGCAGCAGATACCATGCCAAACCGTCGGCTTTGAGACTCAGTGAGTTGATAACTGATACCGCTATGATAAGGAACATATAGTTCATTTCGCGGATGGGGACTGTTTCCGTGCGGTAGCGGATCATACCGAAGATGGCGAACAAACCCAGTACAAAACCTGTCTGGATGTCTAATATCTGCATCAGCCATAGCAGCAGAAACATGCCGGACGAGTAATCGCGGCGGCGGCTGTAACGGTAATATACGCCGTATATCAATATCCATGATACTAATAGGTTAAACAGAAACATCAGCGGCATGGTAATCAGGTTCTCACTAACACCAAGGAAATCTGCGATGTTGTGCATAACGTACGAAATGCTGTCACTTGTGCCGAAACGCGCAGCAATCGACGGATCATCCGTCAAAAATTCCAACGTAGGGTTGGCTAAATCAACTTGGAAGAACATATTATTTACAGTTTTAATCTATTTGACTATGGAGCATCTTCTCGATCAATCGGATCTTCTTCTTGAAACGGTTCCGCTTCAAATCGGGCGATGTCAACGCCGTTCCGATACAGTATTTGCTTATTTTGAAGGGGTGGATGCGGTGCGCAAGCATTATATTCGTCATTCGCGAAGGAACATTGCCGTCACGCTTCAGTTCTACAATCACAAGATCTTTGTAGGTCTTTGCCTCACCGCTGACTACATTGTCCCACACTAAATCAAGGTCTATTGTCAGACGCTCCGTTTTGGCTTTGTTCACTAACGTAATTCGGTGAAACTTGGTCCATAGGTGCGGCGTGATGGCATCCCATGTGTAGCGGCTCTTTTTGCGGATGAACTCTTCTACAGTCAGCCTCTCGTCTTCTTTTTTCTTGTGCTTGAGGACACTCCGGGTGTCAGCGGTGAATTCGAAGCCGGGGACAATGATACGTTTCTTGTTGGTACGCCCTTTGTTGTTCTTGCGCTTGATTTCAAGGAATGTCAGGTTGCTGTCAACATACTGACGCACACGTATCTTTTGCCGAACCAACTGCTGGTCGTGGTGGCGGATATACATATCCATGTCCTCCGTGTCGTAGTACATGGTGTCATAGGTCGCTATCCGCTTCCCGTCTATTTCCTGCGCGTAGTAGTCCTCCTTTGCCATCTCCAAAATGGAAGGGAGTACACGCAACGGAACTGCATACTTGGTATCTATGCGGTTCATCAGCTTCACGCTCTCCATCTCACTCAGACTAATTGGAGAAAATTGCGAAAGACTATCCTCTATTAACTTTCCGCTTTCCACTTTTCACTTTCCTCTTTCCACTATTCATTTGAGAAAATATACTCAAATACTTTGATTGAGTACAGCTTGCCGTTCGGAAGGTAATTATATTGCTTCGCTTTTGTGCCATCGGCATTCCATTCGTATTTGCGGATTCGGTAGGGACGGTTGCGGTCGTTATATTCCACTTCTTCCACTACTTTGCCCGTTACATCGTCATACGTACTGGTGATACGCCATTTTTGACCATATGTGGCATACTCGATTTCCTCTACGCAACGCCCTTGGTCGTCATATATCTTGATGCGGTCTAACCAGCGGGTTTTGGTCTTGTCATCGGTATTCCATTCCTTCACCGTCAGGTTTTTCTTACGCTCGCGTTTGGCTAATTGCTCCGGCGTCAGCAGACTCTGCGCCCCGGCACACAAACATATTGCAAAAATACTCGCTAATACGACAAAAATTCGTTTCATGCTTCTTACTCTATATTAGGTTATTATTAGGCTATTATTAGGTTATTATTATGATATTCGACATACATCAGGGTGGGGGGATGATAACTTTTACCATCCTCTGCCACCGCCACCGTGTCCTCCTCCGTCGCCGCCGGGACCGCCGCCGCCACCGAATCCGCCGCCGTTTCCGCCGCTGTAGCTGCTCAAGGTCACACTACTGCCACCGCTCACGCTTGCACTGGTATAGGCATATCCGTTCAATATGCTTGTGCCGCTGGCACTCACGCCGGATGTTAAACTCGTGGAACCGCCGGTTGAAACAACCATCGTAGTTGTTTTCAGACTGCTCGGGGTCTTGAACACAAAATCTTCGCTGCCCCCGCTCAGCACGTACCATGTGCCGGCACCGGCTGTACACGAATAACAACTCTGGCTGAGACTTGCATCGCGTTCTAATCCGCCAATCGCTACAATCGTTCCCCCTTGTACATACAGCGTCTTGCGCTCCTCGGTATTGGCATCCAAAGCAACTTCTGCACCACCCGCACAAATCGCATAAACCACGCCGCCTTGGATGTACATGTTGCCGTTCGCGTCCAAACCGTCATTGCCGGTCGAGTATGCCATTACGTAACCGCCGCTGATGGTCATATCACCTGCCGAGTTGATCGCGTCATCGCTTGCCTGCGCATAGATATAGCCGCCGCTGATACTGATACTGCCTTTGGCTTCAATTCCTTCCGGGGTGTTGCTGTTGGATGATGAACCGTTGCAGATGGCGGTTATTGTACCGCCGCTCACAATGAGGTCGCTTGTCGTCTTGATACACTTGGAGTAACTCTTTACATACGTATTACCGCCGCTAATCTCAATATTGCCGTATGCAAGGATTCCCTTGTCACCGGTACTGGTCACATTGATTTCGCCGCCCGTTATCACAATCGAACTGGTGTCGCATTGTATGCCTTCACCCACGGCATTGATTGTCAGCGCACCGCCATTGATGATGATTCCGTCGTTTGAATGAAGACCGTCACTCCCGATGGCGGTCAGGTTCAGTTCGCCTGTACCCTCACATAAACGGATATAATCATCCGAAGCCACGGCGTGCTTGTAATTGCCTGTCACATTCAGCGTGCCTGACCCCGAGAAACATATTTGCCCTTCGCTGAAGAATGCCGCCTTGCGGTCTTCATCGCTTGAGGCGTATGATGACCCGTCTGCCAACGTGTTCGTGCTGCCCAACACCGCGTAGCAGGTCTTTGAACTCTGGTTGTTAATTGCCGGACCATCAGGGCAGGTCAATGTCAAACCGTTCAGACTCAGCTTGAACTTGTACGAACTGTAGATACTTAACTGTCCTGTGCCGGAACCGCTGACTGCATACTCGATGTTCTTCACTGTTGAATTAACGGTTACGTATCCGTTCTCCGAGGATACACTCACACCGTCTGCCGAACCGCTGACACTTGTCTCTGTTCCGTTCCACACAATGTTTATCGTACTGCTCCATGTCTCGTTTTCTACAAAATCAGAAGCATCATCGCCTGTGTTTGTAGAGGTCGAACCACTGCCAGAACCGCTACTGCCGCTTTGCTCGCAGCCGCTCCATATCAACACTACCAATGCCAATAGGAATAGATATCTGTTCTTTTTCATATTTAAAATATTTAATTTCACACTTTGCGACCGCAAAAATACACGAAAGTTACGGTTTGGGCAAATAAATGCGTCTTTTTGCTAATGAATAGAAAGAAATTATTAAGAATTTACTCCTTCCGCTTCCTGTATTCCGAAGGACGCATTCCTGTTTCGCGTTTGAAGAAATAGCAGAACGTGGCATTTTCTGTGAACCCCAATTCATATGCCACCTGCTGTACGGTCATGTCATGGCGGGTGTCTAACAACCGCTTGGCTTGCTCGGTCAGCATTTCGGTTATCCACTCGTTCGGCGTCTTGCCTGTCGTGCGGCGGATGGTCAGTGATAAGTGCTTAGGCGTCAAATGAAGCCGTTCGGCATACCATACCGTTGTATGCTGCGTTTGATAATTTGCCAGTAGTAAATCATAGAATTGGTTGAACAATTGCTCCCCGCGGGTGTTGGCAATCGTCTCGACTTTCTCTTCACCCCTATAACGTGTGAGTGCATAAAACAATATATCCAACAGGTTCTCTAACATTGCCATCCGTCTCGGATGAGATGACTCGCATGTGTATCGCAGAACCTGAACAATGTCGCGGACTTTGGTAAACTGGGACTCTGTCAGCGTCAGAGCCGGCCGGTTATGGTATTTCTGATAGTCGATAAATGACTCGCGGTGAATCAGATTCCTGTATAGTGACGGAGATATGATAATCAGCGTCGACCGGTAATCCGCAGACACCGTGCTATAGCTGAATATATGGTTGGGAAGGGTTACACCCACATCATGACGCCCGAAATGACGGGGAAGAAGATCATACATGAAATCTGCTGTTCCTTCCAAACATATTCCTATTACAAGGTTCTTCGATTGAAACGGACGCTCACCCGTCGGCAAAGAATCCACTTCTGTCACGACTACACCTTGCCGGTCAATGTGGTCTTGAAAGTGAATAGGGTGTTGCTTATGATTGTCCATAAGTGTATTTTTATTAATAAATCTGCTGCAAAGATAGTACTTTTTTTTGTTCTACCAAATAAAATACTCCTTTTTGCTAATATTTTCCTATTTTTAGGTAATGCCTGTGCGTGGAAAAAACACTAATTTTGCAGCCGGTTTTTGTATATATCTAAAACAATCATATAATGAAACGAAGTATGTTTATTTTGGCAGCGGCATTGTGTACGGTCATGGCGCAAGCCGCGGACTATCCCTATTTGGTATTCACCAACACCGGTGGGACAACAACGGTGCTGAGTGTGTCAAGCATGACGCTTACCGTCAGCGGCACTGCACTTAATGTAACTAATGCTGACGGTACCGCATCTTTTACATTAACCGATTTGGCTAACATGCAGTTTTCCAAAGACGGTAGTTCGATTACGGCTCTCGAGCATTTGTTGGATGCAGACAAAGCACTTGAGGTCTTTTATGTGAACGGTATGCCACTCGGCGCATTTAATTCGCTGGCTGATGGACTCAAATCCCTTAGCGCAGGGGCGTATGTAATTAAACAAGGTAATAACTCGCAAACCATTGTAGTCAAATGAAAAAAGTAATCATATCAACTCTCTGTTTGTTCCTTTTTGTTACTGTTTCACTTGCACAGACACTGAATGTACAAGTAGGAAATGTAACATATCAGTTTCCCGCTTCTCAAGTGGGAGTGATGCCTTTTTCGAACGGCACAACCTTAAACGGCACAACCTTAAAGGCGATGGGGAAAGAATTTACGCTCAGTGAAGTAGATAAAATGTGGGTGGACGAAACGACTGTGACGGACAACCTCGTGGCCATCGCATACGGCACTTCTTCGGCAACTGTAACCGTTGCCGGCAATGTAGCACAATATGTTTCGCCGACACTAAACGGCGCACATGTTACTATTGCGCAAAGCAATACCGATGCTGTTGATAACAATGAGATAACATACCAACTAAGTGGTACCACCACCAACGGATCTCTGTCTCTATCCGGTTCGTATAAATGTACGGTGTCACTGGCTGGTGTGACGCTCACCAATCCCAACGGAGCCGCGATTTACATTTCCAACTCCAAACGTATTCAATTGAGTGCGAAAAAAAACACAACCAACACCATTACCGACGGGGCTTCGGGTTCGCAGAAAGCCTGTATCTATAGCAAGGGACAACTCCAGCTGCAAGGTAACGGGACACTCAACGTTGTGGGCAACACCAAGCACGCTATCAAGTCTGCGTCTTATATTTCCGTCAAAAATTTGACACTGAATATCACATCTGCCGTAGGCGACGGTATCAACTGTGAGGAATACATGGAAATAAAAAGCGGTACAATCACCCTTTCCGGCATCGGCGACGATGGTATCCAGTGCGACCTCGGCGGCACTGCTTCTACCGGTATTACAACAGACCATGAGGACGAGGACACCGGTAATATTTACATCTCCGGCGGAACGCTCAATGTGACTGTATCGGCTGCGGCTGCCAAAGGTATCAAAAGCAACGGTGATATGTATATCACGGGCGGTACGATTACTGCCACCACTTCCGGCGGCGGAGCATGGGATAGCGATAATCTGAAAACTAAAGCGTGTGCCGGTTTGAGTGCTGACGGCAATATTGCTGTCAGCGGTGGAACACTCACATTGACAAGTACCGGTGCCGGTGGAAAAGGTATCAGCGGAGACGGCACTTTTGTTGTCAGCGATTCTGCACGTATTACTGTTTCCACCAAAGGACAGGCTGTCGTGGCTTCAAACAACGGCTCTGTATCTGTTATTAGCAATTCCAACACATTGGATCATTACGCTACCGATTATAAATCTTCTCCTAAAGGTATCAAGATTGATGGTGCCATTACTATCTCCGGCGGCAAGATTTCGGTTACGACGACCGGAGCGGGTGGGGAAGGCATTGAATCCAAATCCACATTGGACATCACTGGCGGCGAAGTGGCTGTCACGGCATACGACGATGCGATTAACTCTGCCTCGACACTTACTGTCAGCGGCGGTATGGTCTATGCGCGGGCTACCAATAACGATGGTATTGATGCCAACGGAAACTGCTATATCAAAGGCGGTTTGGTCTATGCCATTAGTGCTTCTTCACCTGAAGTGGGAATAGATGCGAATACCGAGAGCGGTTACAAATTGTATGTACAAGGCGGTACAATCGTGGCTATAGGCGGTTTGGAGAGTGGTGCCAGCCTGACGCAAAGTTGTTATACCATCAAATCAAGTAACTCAGGTTGGCAGTTTTCTCCTGCAGCAGGTCCCGGCGGTCCCGGCGGCGGTAGCAGCAGCAAAACATGGACTGCCAACACGTGGTACGCCCTTACGGTCGGATCGACTTCTTTTGCATTCAAAACCCCCGAAAGCGGCGGAAATGCCTTGGTTGTCTCAGGAGCCTCAAAGCCCACACTGCTTTCTGGAGTAACACCTTCAGGGACAAGCATTTTTGATGGAGTAGGGTATTACCCTGCTACAGTTTCCGGCGGCTCGAGTGTTGAATTGTCATCATACTCCGGTGGCAACTCGGGCGGCGGTTTCGGTTGGTAATAACACATAAATATATTCACAAAATGAAACGTTCGATATTATTAGTGCTTTTTTGCATATTGATAGTACCGTTTACAACACACGCACAAGTAACTTACACATCCGACACTACTTGCTATGTAAAGGTTACATACAACGGCAGTTCGGCTGCGGTTGTTGTATCCAATGATATTAAGAGTTACATCACTGCCACTATTGACGGTGCCGATGTAACCGTCACTTCAACTGCCACGGCGGCTGTCAATGAAATCAGTTACGGCCTTTATGGCACCACCACAGATGGTTCGTTTACTTTCAATGGTACCTATAAAGCGACTGTTGAACTCTTCGGCGTGAACATAACCAACCCAACGGGTCCGGCGATAGACATTCAGAACGGAAAGCGTATTGAGATCAGTGTCAAAAGAGGCATGACAAGCACGCTCAAAGATGGCACTTCTACTGCTGCCGACGCATGGAAAGGTGCATTATATTGCAAAGGGCATATCCAGTTCAAAGGCTATGGTACGCTTAATGTATATGGTAACTATGCGCACGCCATTAAAGCCGGCGAGTACATCGAGATGAAAAACTGCACAATCAATGTCTATTCGGCGGTCAAGGATGCCATCAACTGCAACCAGTATTTCTCGATGGCAAGCGGGGTCATCAATCTCAGCGGCTTCGGCGATGACGGTATTCAGGTCGATATTGAAGCCAATGACAACTCTGCTGAAAACACAGGTAACTTTACTATGACCGGCGGCACTGTCAATATCAATATGTCTGGTGCAGCAGGAGAGGATGTCAAAGCGGAGGGAACAGTATCTGTCGCCTCTGCGGCTTCGCTGAATACTACAACCGACATGGTGAACGTGCAGAGCCGTAATATACAATGTACAAAAGTCCTCCGTGACGGTATATTACTGATAGAGCGCGAAGGAAAACAATATTTCATAACCGGTAAAGAGAAATAGACAATGTCAGACTACGAGAAAACATCAAACGGTTTGTACGCCTATCGCTATCCGAGACCCTCGGTGACGGCGGACAGCGTGCTGTTTGCCGAACAGAACGGACAATTGTTCGTGCTACTCATCCAACGTGCCAACGACCCCTACAAAGGTTGCTGGGCATTCCCCGGAGGATTCCTTAATATGGATGAGACGGTCGGGCATTGCGCCGAGCGCGAACTACAGGAAGAGACCGGCATCGTGCTGACCGGCATGCAGTTGGTAGGCATCTATTCCGATGTGGAGCGTGATCCGCGCGGGCGTGTTATCACCGCTGCTTATACCGCCATGACGACTATGCCGCAAGCCAAGGCGGCTGACGACGCTGCCGCTGCGCAATGGCACCCGCTCAACGCCCTTCCCAAACTCGCGTTTGACCACGAAACCATTCTCCGCGATGCCATGAAGGTCTTGAATATTGCCGGATGATATGAAACGTTCTGCGATCTCCCCCCCCTACAATTTGTAGTTATTCCTGTCTCTTACCAAACACCTACACATATACAAAGAGAGTGTGCCAAGTAGTCTTGACACACTCTCTTTCAATATTTCCCCCTTCCCCCTTTTCCACTTTCCACTTCCCACTTCCCCCTTTCCCTTTCCCCCTTCTATTTCCGCTCTTGAAAACGAAACATACACGATACATATACGATACATATACGTTAGATATACGATAAATTACTATAGTCGAAGAATAGGGATATAGGTGTAGTGAATTATTTGTACCCCTGCACCCGAAGCATGACAAAAACGAGCGGTTTTCACCCCCAAATGCCCAAAAATGACTCTCCCAAATTCAATTTCAGCCATAATACTTGCATATGTCAGAAAAAAGTAGTAAATTTGCACGCAATTTTGCGTGCAGACAGAGAAAGACAAAGATATATGGCAGATATAGAGAAAATCAATCCGACCGAAATAGTTTCTGCGGAACTACTCGGTGACTTGCGGATGATAATCGATACCGCGGTTCCCACGTAGCAGCCACAGCCAATTATGAGTTGACGGCGATGTATTGGCATATCGGTGACCGCATCAATCGCGATGTGCTGAATAACGAGCGTGCTGAGTATGGTCAACAAATTGTGTCGCATGTTGCGACGCAATTACAACAAGAGTATGAGACCAAGAGTTTTGAACTTCGTAATATTCAGAGAATGATGCAATTTGCACGTATTCTGCCCGACTTCCAAATTGTGTCGCAACTTGCGACCAAAGAGGTTCTTCTGCGCCAATTACAAAAATCCTTAGCCGCCGCCAAAGAATTATCCACCGACCGATGAGCGGGACAAGACCGTGAAGCGAGACAGGCGCACCGCAGAGTGTCCGGTGGACAGCCAAGAAGTAAGTGCGCCGCGCGAGTTCGCAGGGCGAACATAGGAATAATCGTTCGAACGTAGTGAAATAAGAATAAGAACTCCTTAAAGCCGAGATGACCGAGACACAAAAAACAGCCGCCCAAATCGAAAATCTATGATTTTCCTTGCATATGTCAGAAAAAAGTAGTAACTTTGCACGCAATTTTGCGTGCGCAACTGAAAATCACTAAAAAATGGGCAAACTAATTGATTTCATAGCTAAGGAAACAGAAGGCGAACCGTTTGGCTCGTTCAAATACGGGTATGACAACGACCCGCAATTACGTTTCCCTTACGACGGTGAACCTCAACCAATTACACCAAAGCAATACGCTGAGAACCAAAAGATTCCGACATCGCGTGATATAACCAAGTTAGCATTGCAACTTCGTCAGTATCCGCCTTTGTTCCGCTATTTTCTTGATGGTTCCAGAATGGTGTATAAGGTGGATGATATACGCTATGACAAAAAAGTATATCCTTTGGTTGCCGGACAAATTTCCGTAGCTTGCTGCGAACGCATTATGCAAGATGATGGAGTAAGTTTTGCTGCATTCCAACATGTAGCAGAGGAATCCTATTCCGTATTAGCGTTACCAACTGCCGCCAATTCTACAGGTATTGATACTTCGGTGTTCTTCCGTAATTTATGCCAGAAAATAAATGACTCCGAACAAGCCAAACGAAAGGGTATAGATATTAGAAAGATTTTGGATTACTCATCTTCTCATCAAGATAGTTCTTATGACAAATTAGCAACTGCCCGTATTCAAGATGAGATGATTGATTGTGAAAAGAAGATTGTAGCTCAATTAGTACAACAACACAAACTAACACCAGACCACTATCTCATAAAAGATGGTTCGCTTCAATATCGAACATTGAAAACCGGTGATTATGGCGAGATGAAAAAAATCCGTAGCAATTATCAACGTGTAGTTGGCGTTAGTAAAATGTTCAATCCTGACTTGATGCGAGACAACAAAGGTCGTAGCATTTCTGCTGACATAGCAAAATTGCCATTATATCACCGCACACCTGCCATCATGTGGGAACCCGATCCTGCTTTTTGCGAGGCTAATTTTGCTATCTGGTATGTGCGTATTCGTGAGCGCGACAAGACAGCGACACCTTATTCTGGAGTTCTCAAAATTGAGAAGATGCTGATGACTGGTGAAGAAGCTGAATTTGGTTTATCAACAGAGGAAGTTGACATGATAACCGCTAACATCATCAATGAGCGAAACCCTGTTTGTTATGGTAACGACGCTCGTTGGGCAAACCATCTATATCCTGTTTATATGACAGAATGTTATTGTAAAAGTAAATTTAGAAGCGAATATTATTTCTTAAACATATTCTAATATATGGAAACAATCGGTAAAATCATCGCTACAGAGAAACTGCCTTCAACCATTGAGGAGTTCACTTTCTGGACAAGCAAAGAACGCAAACTAAAACCATTTGATGTTGTAGTTGTAGAACACCACTTAGAACACTCAAAGACATTCGGCGTAGTTGAAGAAATTGCGCACATTACAGATGCTCCAAGCCCTTTAGCAGGTTATATCTCAAGTGATTTTGGTCAAGTAGACTCTTCTGCATACACAGATCGCATAGGCATGAACTATGTAAAGTGCAAAGTTGTCGGCAATTCTGCCAATATCTATATTCCAGTAACAGAAGGCAGTTGTGTCCGCTTGGCATCTGAAGAAGAAATCCAGACTGCTCTTGGATTGGATAATGTTAAAAATCCTATCCCTGCCGGATATATTCAGATGTACGATGGAGCAGAGCAAAAGATTTTACCGGTTCATTTCAATTCTAATTTCTTGATAGGTCCAGAAGGCGCACACCTCAATATCTCCGGTATCTCCGGCTTGGCATCAAAGACGTCATATGCAATGTTCTTAATGAAAGCATTGCAAGACACTATGCAAAAAGAGAAAAAAGAGTCTGTCGCTTTCATTATGATGAATGTGAAAGGAACCGACTTGCTTACCATAGACGAGAAGAATACACGTCAAGATGAATTGGATGAAATACAACCTATCTATGACACATTAGGAATGGACATGAAACCGTTCCAACATGTAACGTATTATTATCCGTATTCGTCAGATGGCACGCAATACACGTATGAGAAGAAAGCGCGTTTAGAAAGTCGTCTAAAAAAACAACAAGCATTCCAGTATAAATATCTGTTTGAGACACCCGAAGATAAAGAGTGTTTGGATTTGCTCTTTGCTAATGTGGATGACCCGAATGAGACAATAGAGTCAATTATCAACTATATTATTGCCGGCAGTGGTGCTTTCCGAGGAATTGAAACTTGGCAGGATTTCTTAAATGCGTTAAAAGAGCAAGCTAATCCACAAGAAAAAAGTACACAGGGAAAAGAAATCTCCATAATGAGTTGGAGAAAGTTCTATCGTTTATTCAATAAGTGCTACCAGAAAAACCGCCAGATGTTTACCAATGGTCTTGGCAATATGGGTATCCGTCTGCGTGATAAAATAGCAGATATTAAGAGTAACGAGGTGATGGTAGTTGATATTTCCAAATTGGATGAAGATTCACAAGGATTTGTATTCGGTGATGTGATGCGTGCCGTGTATAACCTCAAATTAAGTTCTGAGCGAGAAGATATACCAGACCGCATTATTATATTTATTGACGAGTTAAATAAATATGCATCAAATGATGTACCTAAGTCATCCCCCATTTTGCGTCAATTGCTTGATATTACAGAGCGCGGTCGCTCGTTGGGTATAGTTCTATTTGGCGCTGAGCAATTTGTTAGCGACATCCATAAACGTGTAAAAGGGAACTGCGCAACACAAGCATTTGGACGCACTAATGCTATTGAGATAACGAAAGAGGACTTCCGCTTTGTGCCACAAGTGTACAAAACTATGCTCACGCGTCTAAAACAAGGTGAATATATCATTCAGAATCCGATATTCCGCTCTTTGTTGAATATTAAATTCCCCAAACCAATTTATAAATACCATAACGACTAATGGCTGAAACAATCATTGGAAAGAACGTGCTGGAGTCACTGACTCGCAGTATGTATGCAGATAGTAGATGTGTGTATCGTGAATACATACAGAATGCCGCAGATCAAATAGATGCAGCAAAAGAGATTCACCCCGAATTAGAATATACTGTAGATGTGAGAATAAATCCTCACTCCCGCAATGTAATTATTGAGGACGACGCTACAGGTGTGAAATCTGATGACATCAAGGTGCTTCTTATTGACGTGGCACGTTCTATAAAAATACGTGGTGTAAACAAGGGTTTTCGAGGTATCGGTCGTCTAGGTGGCTTGGCTTACTGTAAAACACTCAAATTTGAAACTTCATATTTTGATGAAGATATTGTTTCTACCGTCACATGGGATGCAGTTCGTCTAAATCAGATTTTAGATGATGACGATGATGACCGTGATGCTGGAGCTGTGATTGATGCAATTACAAGCATTCATAAGGAACATCAGCCAGAGAGCCATGATAAACATTATTTTAAGGTTATAATGGAAGAGGTTACGGATGATAAATTACTCAATGAAAAAGATATCCGTGATTATCTTGCTATGGTTGCACCTGTAGATTACTCCAATCATTTTGCGTATAGAAATGAAATATACTCTTTTCTAAAAGAACACAAACTCAATTTGGATTGCTATAACATATTTGTTGGCGATTGCCAACTCTCTAAAGATTACACAATGTCAATTTTTGACCAAAGTGGAAAAATAGACGATGTAATTACAGGAATTAAGTTTTGGTATGAAACGAATTCTGCTGGACAGCCTATGTATTGGGGATGGTATTCTATTTCTAGTCTAAAGGGAATATTACATAGAACAAACAAAGCGAGAAATATTCGTTTACGCTGCGAAAATATACAACTAGGAGATGAAACTGCGTGTCAACGATTTATGACATCTGGCGATAAAGCACGTTTTGTTAGATATTTCTTTGGCGAAATTCACGTACTCCCAACAAGTAAGTTAGTACCAGATTCACATCGTGATTATTTAAGAGTTGATGAAGGACTAAAAGAGTTTGAAAATAATGTAGAAGCGAATTTCCTTGAACTTGAAAAGCTTTGCTATGGAGCCTCTGATGCACGGAAGGCCGACAAAACAATCAAACAATCTGACACAAGAGAGGAACAAATTAAGACCAGACTTGGCAAAGGTGTTACAAGCCCTGCTCAACAACAAAAATTAGATGAAGAGCTCTCAAAACTGCGTCAAGAGAGGGAAAAAGCCCAGAGAAAATTACGGCAGATACATCAAAATTGGCAAAGTAATGGCAATCCACTTATTGATATGTTTTCGCCAATGGGTATTCAGCTTCCGCAACCTGAGCAGCCTCCCCAATTGCCAGTTAATAATCCTCCTCAATCAACTGCTATAAAACTTCGTACTGACGACAAAAGATATAGCAAATTTCAACAGAATGAAAAGGAGTTGATTTTGGCGATTTACAATGTTATTGAGCAGACATTGAATAATGAGAAAGAACGTGATGCTCTGATTGATAAAATTGAGCATGAGATTACGAAATAATGCGCAGAGTATTATTAATTGAGCCTAATTATAAGAATAAGTTTCCACCAATAGGATTGATGAAAATGGCTACGTATTTTAAGATGCGTGGTGATGATGTCATTTTCTTTAAAGGAGAGTTAAGAGATTTTCTATTGGACTGGTTGACGAGTTTATGTATCAATAAGTTCGTCGCTATTGATGATTCTATCAATTGGCACTTGCGTGGTGACAAAATCAAACGATATATCAAAAAAGGACAAAAAGCAGATTATTCCTCTATTGGTATCAATGAATCTCAATATGAGGTGTTTTTGTACCCATGGATAGACCAATATCGAAAAGAATATAAAACAGGCAAGCTTTCAGATTCTTCAAAATTTGATTTTGTTGGCGTTACCACAATGTTCACATTCTATTGGGATATTACTATCAAAACAATAGAATTTGCAAAGACATTGGTAAAGGACATCAATCGGCTGCAAATCGGTGGAGTGTTGGCTTCTATCCAACCCGAAGAAATATACGAAGCTACCGGCATTAAGCCGCATTGCGGAACACTACATTCAAAGGGTGATATTGACCCTGACAATGATTTAATCATTGATGAATTGCCGTTGGACTATTCCATATTAGACGAAATAGATTATGTCTATCCGGATAATAATGCCTATTTCAGTTATACCACACGTGGCTGTATTCGTAATTGTGCATTTTGTGCAGTTAAAACATTAGAACCACATTACATAGATTATATACCACTCAAAGAACGTATCGAGCGTACACGCAAACTTTATGGGGAACAACAGAATCTATTGTTAATGGATAATAATGTAATGGCTTCTCACCAATTTATGCAAATTATTCAAGATATAAAGGATTGTGGCTTTGCAGTTGGTGATAAATACATTGAAACGAATCAATATAATTTGGCAATTAGAAACCTTCGCTTGCACATTAATGATCGCGCATACACTCGCAAAACGTTCAAACTCCTAAACGATTTGAACGAGATGAAGCGTTTTTCAGAAGATGAAAGGACATTGATATATAGTACTCGTGACAAATATGGACTATTGTCATTAGATACTTGCACGCGAGAAGCACTTATCAAGACATATCATATATTTGCTCCTTTCTTTGCCAAACGATATTCTAGTGTAAAAGGGAAACGCCGAATAATTGATTTTAATCAAGGTGTAGATGCTCGTTTATTTACAAACGAAATTGTAGAAGCATTAAGTGGTATTGCTATTCGTCCATTACGTATTGCGTTTGATGATATTAAAACACAGCCTAAATATTTAGCTGCTATTGAAATGAGCATCAATCACGGATTGAAAGATTTCTCTAATTATCTACTCTATAATTTCAAGGACAAACCCGAAGATTTATACGAACGCATGCGCATCAACGTGGACTTATGTGAACAGTATGATGTTAGTATTTATTCATTCCCGATGAAATATCATCCTATCAGGGGAGAACATAGCCATGACCGCGATTATATAGGTGAACATTGGAACAGAAAATATATTCGTGCAGTACAAGCTATCTTAAATGCTACCAAAGGCAAAATCGGGAGAGGAAAATCTTTCTTTGAAAAAGCTTTTGGGCGTACAGTTGAGGAATATATGGAATTGCTAATTATGCCGGAGACCTTCCTCCTGTATCGGTTATTCTTTGAACATATCGGCTATACAGATGCATGGCGTGAAGATATGAAGACTCTAACTGATGCAGAACGTAAAGAGTTATACCCCATGATATTTAAAAACGACTTTAACAATATTGAGGAATTAACTACTAATCCTAAGTTCCTGCATATTTTGGCATATTACAAGAACTATCGGGGAGAAATTATAGACCCTAATAACGATTTATATAAACGTAAAAAAGAGTTTGACCAACTAATAAGCCAAAATAATGGATGATACGTACAACAAGTTATACCATAAATAAGCAGTACCTTTGCAGCAGAAATGTGTAACAAGCAGATTAACCATTCCCTGTCCGCATAATCACATAGGGGATTGAATGGAAAAGTAGTATGCCCGAGGAAAGGAAAGTGCTGCGCCTGCGTCGCACATCATAAAGCCGCTGGAACCAAACTCCCCGCCTGCCTTCGAGGAATAGACAGGCAGAAATAAAGCAAACGAAATAACATATATACCATAATATGTCTAAACAATTACAAATACGAAACTCAATGGCAGTATCCGAGTTTTTCTCGGTAACTGATAACAAAAGCAACTACCGAGGAATTTTCGGCAGTTCTAAATAAGTGATTTGGTTATTATTCAGTATGTGCAAAATTTGCACATACTGCCGAAGATGGCATGTCGGAAATTCCGACACACCACTCAACATGGAGCAATTGAGAAATACCGCGTCATCCAGGACCGTCTGTTTGAGTCGGATTTTGACAAGTTCACTCTGCCTACATTGCCTTTTGAAGATAAAGAAGATTAACCATGCCCTGTCCACATAATAACATATCATGCCCTTGTCCTAAAGACTGCCCGCGACACGGAAAGTGTTGTGAGTGTGTAGCTCACCACAAAGCACACGGAACCAAACTCCCCGCCTGCCTCCGAGGTTGACATCTATATGGAGGGGTATCTAAA
>CAJOKE010000020.1 GCA_905235225.1 Paludibacteraceae bacterium | reverse complement strand
TACCGCATGGTTCGGTTTGAATGAATGGGCGAAGATGACCGCAGACAACTGCACAGGTTGGTGGTTGTATCAGGGTAATGGTACCTATAACGAATCCAACGTTGGTCTTGAGCCGAGCAAGGTAGGTGAATATACTTTCATCGTTAACCCGACTAATCTGAACAACGAATCTGTTCTTGCTCCTATCGTAACTATCCTTATGCCGGAAACTGGTTGCAACTGGGATAAATTGGCATGGCTTAATTCTTCAGATCCTGCTTATGCAGAGCAATTCAAGATTTGTGTAGGTGATCCTGCTCCGGGCGTGGATATTATTCAACTCCCCGGCTTTGCTGAACAAATCGGTATCTATGTAACCTTCCCGAGTGCTGACTTTGGCGAGATGTCTCTCAAGGCTGGTCAATATGCAACTCAGGGCGTAGGCATGATTCTGTATCTGTCAGCATTCAAGATGAAGGAAACAGAGGTATCTATTGTTTGCGAGAATAAGGAATATATCTTCACCGTTTATAACGCCAAGGGTTCGGATGAACCGATAGACGAGCGCGTTAAACGTGAAATAGTTTTTGTTCCGGGTGATGTGAAGATGGCTGATCCTTCGATGTTCGTAATGGCATTCGGTAACGGTAAGGAAGCTTACAGCACCGTAATGAATGTGAAGAAAGTAGAAGAAGATACCATCTACGTTGCTCAGATTCCTGAGGAACTGGATTCACTCATCTTCGTTCGCGCTGCTCATGGTCTCACTGCTTGGAAAGATCTCCAGTGGGGTGACGGTGGTAACGTTTGGAATCAGACTCCAAACCAGAAGATTGCTTGCGATACCGCAACATTCAGTGCTTGGGATAATTACTACTTCAATGTAACTTGGTGTCCGGAAGCGGAAGAACCGATTGTATCTAACTGGTACATTGCCGGTGACTTCACTACTTGGGCAACCGGTATGGTTGAACTCAAGGGAGAGGATGCTAAGGCTCTCTCTGCTAACATTAATATCCTGCAATCAGATCCCGAAAATCCGTATCAGAACTTCAAGGTTGTACGTGTAAATGTACAAGGTGAGAAGAAAGATACAATGTGGTTCGGTATCCAGGAATGGGCGGCTATCACAAGCAACAACTTGTCTATGACCGTTTATCCGTCTGTTGATGAATACAACCAGGCTAATGTTGGCTTGCAGATGACAAAAGACGGTGATTACACCTTCACTGTGGATGTTACAGCTATGACTGCTGATAATGTGCTTGCACCGGTGGTTACTGTGGCTATGCCGCAACCCGATCCGGTTGTTTCACAATACGGTCTGCTCATTAATGGTGAAACCTTCGTTGAAGCGGTTGTTAACCCTGCTAATGAACAAGAACTCATGGCTACTGGCGTTTCGCTTGTTGCCGGACAGACATTCGTTCTCCATGACAAGGCGAATAATGCTTCTTGGACTATTAGCAACTTCAATGAGGGCAGTTACATCTTCAGTATTGAAAACAATGCTTATGTTGTAACCGAAACGGCTCTCTATGACTTCTATGTTTATCCGAACTACGATAATAGTTACATCTACGTTTCTAAACAGGAACAAACGGATGTTGACAATGTTGTCGATGGTGAGCAACTCCGCAAGGTAATCGAGAACGGTACTCTCTACATTTACAGAGATGGTAAGAAGTACTCCGTACAAGGTTATCGCGTGTACTAAACTTTCGGGTAAAGGCGGCTGATTACCGCCTTTACTCTCTAACAAACAATACTAACCAATTATTTTGTTTATGAAAAGATTTTTTGTCGTTTTTGCTGCCGTTTGTTTCTCGGCATTTGCCTTGTTGGCACAGGTAACAACTAACCCCTCTCCCATTCCGGTCGGTTATACGGGGAAGATTATTTTAACGTTTGATCCCTCTAAGGGTAGTGGCGGTATGGCTTCTGCTACTGAATGTTACTCGCACATCGGTCTTATTACTTCTTCATCCAAAGACGTACATGACTGGAAATACCTTAAACCAGGTGGATGGGGAACCAAAAATGAACCCAAGTGGGATAAAGTCGCTAATCTATGGCAACTGACGATTGATAATATGTACACCTATTTCGGCTGTCCGTCAACTGAAACAATTACTGCGATTGTCATGGTTTTCCATGATGGTAACGGCAGCTCGTCCAAAGAAGGCAAAACATCGAACGGGGGCGACATCTTGATTTTCATCGGCGAAGAAATTTCCGGTGATATCTGGGATAACTTTACGCCTGCTTCCGTACAGACACAGGCTCGTCCCGCCGGTGTGGTAAATGGTATTTACTACGGCAAAGACGGTACTTCTGTTACGCTTTGCACCTATGCGGCTTCTAAAACTGAACCTGCCAAGCATGTCTTCCTCATCGGTGATATGACGGATTGGAAACTCAGTAACGATTACCAACTCAAACGGGACGGTAACTATTTCTGGATCACACTTACCGGACTGGAGAAAGGTAAAGAATACCGCTACCAATATGCTATCGAACGTGCTGATGGCGTCAAAAAGCAGATTTCCGATCTCTTCTCCGAGAAAGTGCTGACACCTGACGATGGAGGCGAACCCAGTAAACTGGACCCGAATCTTATTGGCTATCCCTTGCGTGGGGCGGACGGTTATGTGACCGTTATACAGCCCGGAAAACCTGCATATAACTGGTCTTCCGCTACGCTGAATTTCAAACGACCCGACAAAAATAACCTCATCATCTATGAGTTGTGGGTTTATGACCATACGCCTAAACGCAGTTTCGAGGGACTTATGGAACGCTTGGATTATATCCAGAACCTTGGCGTTAACGCTGTTGAACTCATGCCCGTTAACGAGTTTGACGGCAACTACAGCTGGGGATATTGCCCGAACCATTATTTTGCACTGGAAAAAGCATATGGTACCCCCGAACACCTTAAAGCATTTATCGACGAGTGCCACAAACGCGGCATCGCCGTCATCCTTGATATGGTGTTCAACCACGCCACGGGAAACAACCCGATGAATAAATTGTATCCATATACTTCCAGTACGGCGTCTAAGACCGAATTGCGCCTTAATCCATGGTTTAATGTCAGTGCACCTCACTCCGATAATGTATTCGAGGACTGGAACCACGGATTTGCTCCCACACGCGATCACTTTACCCGTGTTCTTAAATATTGGTTGACAGAGTATAAAATTGACGGCTACCGTATGGACCTCAGCCATGGACTCTGTTCGGATAAACCGAATACTTCTGTGGAGAATATCAAGTATTACTACGAAAACGGTGTCAAGGCTGTTTCCAATGACGCATACTTTATTTTGGAGCATTGGGGCGGAAACATGGGAGGCGAACGCCCGCAATTGGTCAATGCAGGAATGATGTGCTGGGAAAACACTTCCAACGCTTTCCAACAAACTGCCATGGGATGGCTCAAGGACGGAGATGATTTTAGTGAAGCCAATAAAGACAATTATGTATCCTATTGCGAAAACCACGATGAGGAGCGTTGCTTCTTCAAGGCAAAACAATGGGGTGACGGTAATCTGAAAGCTGATGAGGGTGCGCGTGCCGCACGGATACCCTTGAATATCGGCTTCCAGTGTATGTTGAACGGACCGCAGTTGTTCTACCACTTTGCCGAGATTGGATTTGACTACTCCAAGTTCCAAAAAGCTAATGGTGATTGGGGAACAGACGGTATCGACGCCTACGGCGCGGCTACTGCAACGCCTTCTGTAAAAGAAGAGGCTAAAATGCAAGTCAAAGCACGTCCCGAGAATAAAGGATGGTTCCAGGCTGGACCGAGGATGAACGCTTGCGCACGCTTGGGCAAGATTATCCAGCTCCGTACACGGCTTATGCCGAATGTGTTTGCCGGAAATCCGACACAAACGAATATCGGTAGCGGCACGGCTGTACGCACGGTACAATGGGGGTCTAATGTCTTTGTGGCTGCCAACTTCCTCGCATCATCTTCCCAAACGGTGAACCTGCCTTCGGGTACATGGTATGACTATCTCGACGGCGGCGGAAAAGCCAACACCTCATACACCTTGACACCCGGACAGATTAAAGTGTTTACCGGCTCACAGGTCACTGCTCCGAATACGCCTGTTAGTTATGACTTCGAACTCGGCATTGACCAAATCGAGTGGAGTGGCTTCGACACCACCAATGATGCCGTTAAGTTCTACCAAAACGGACAAATCTATATCCTGCGTAACAATGTTGTCTATGATTTGATGGGACGTAGAGTTGAGTAATGTCAGAGCCTCGACTAACCATACAATAACCATACTATTCAGCCCTCACAAAACCGGCGGTAGTATGGTTATTTTCATTTTATGGTATCTGCTATTTCGGCTTGAACGGCTTCCGAATTGGAAACCAATGGCAAACGAAGAACGTTGGAGATAATGCCCCGTTGCGCAAGAACGGTTTTGATGCCGGATGGATTTCCCTCTTTGAATAATAATGTGATCAGTCGGGCAAACTTGGCTTGCAGTGCGGAATCTGCATGATGAACGATAGAATGTACCTCTGCCGGATAAGCATTGGACAATACGGAAATCAGTCCTGCTCCCCCTGCTTGCATGACTTCTGCCGCTATACCGTCATCGCCGCTGATAACAGACAATTTCCCTTGGCTCATAGAAATCAAATGTCTGATTTGTTCCAAATTGCCGCTGGCTTCTTTGATACCGGTTATTTTGTCAGGGTGTGCATCGTAAATGCGCATGACCGTTTCCGGCAAAAGGTTAACGCCCGTCCGACCGGGTACATTGTATAGAATGACAGGTATGGGCGAAGCCTCTGCAATAGCGCAGAAATGACGGAACAATCCTTCCTGTGAAGGCTTGTTATAGTACGGGCAGACACTCAAAATGGCACTGAATCCCGATAAGTCCGATGTCCGCAGTAATTGGCAAACGGCTGCGGTATTATTGCCCCCGCAACCAAGAACCAATGGCACTCTGCCTGCAACATGGTTTTTAATGGCTTGCATGACAGCGTGACGCTCATCGTCTGACATGGTGGCGGCTTCAGCTGTGGTGCCGAGTACTACGAGGTAGTCCGCACCGCCTGCTATTTGCAGGTCTAATAGTTGTTCAAGGGCTTTATAGTCCACGCTTCCGTCGGGCTGGAACGGAGTAATTAGTGCTGTACCCAATCCGTGAAACTTGTTCATTTGGTATGAATCATTTTGAGGTATTTGATAATCTGGTCAAACAAGTACCGCGGACTCTCTTGCGGAGCGGTACTGATGAGAAGGTCATGTAATTCCGGCTGCTCTTTCCCTTTGGGGTCGGCGGGTTCCATCCTTAATCCGGCTCTGAAATTTGTGCGGGCATACATCGCAACATATTTCAATGGCAGAATAGGGTGCTGCGTAAGGTCTATCAGAAGGTCATAATGCCGCTTGGTTAAATCATTGATTACATCCTCTTTCGGCGCACCGAGCAGGTTTATATCTTTCTTCCCGAGGATTCGGGCTTGGGGAAGAATGGGAGTTGTTATCTCTTTCTTGTCGCAATAGCCCCAGATAACAGCATCTTTGTCCATGCGGATCAGTTCATCGCGTAGGGCCTTGACCACCATGTTCTTTTCCAATAAATCGCTTTCGTATAACACTAACACGCTGCGGACATTCTCGAAATCGGGAAAAATGGCTTGTCGTGCCGGTTGTTTGCGGAAGCGGTATGCAAATATTCGTTCTCTTATATTCATGACAACATCTCTATAAATTCATCTTCGCTAATCATTGGCACTCCCAACGATTCCGCCTTTTTGCGCTTTTCCGGTCCCATATTGTCACCGGCGAGAATAAAGGAGGTCTTTTTGCTGACGGAACCGACATTCTTGCCGCCGTGTGCTTCAATCATCTCTTTGTATTCGTCACGGCTGTGGTGGGCGAAAGTGCCGCTGATTACAATGCTTTTGCCTTCCAGTTTGTCGGATAGCGGACCATTGCCGGCTTCGGTGTCCTCAAATTGTAATCCTGCATCGCGCAGACGGTTGACAATCTCTAAATTCTTTATATCCATAAAGTACGATATGATATTTTCGGCAATCTGGTCGCCCACATCGTCTATGGCAGTCAGCTGTTCCTTGGTTGCCCACTGCAAGGTTTCTATTGAGGTAAAGCGTCGTGCAATCTTCTTGGCAGTCGTTTCGCCCACCATGCGGATACCAAGGGCAAACAATACCCGTGACCATGGTACGGATTTGCTGGCTTCTATTCCGGCGAGCATGTTATCTGCCGACTTGTCGCCAAGTCCGTCCAGACGGGCGATGTCTTCTTTGCGCAGACTATAAATATCTGCGATAGTATGCAGCAGTCCTTCGCGGTAAAACAAATCTATCGTTTCTTCGCCCAAACCGTCAATATTCATGGCTTTGCGGCTGACGAAATGGACAATTTTGCCTATTTGCTGCGGCGCGCAACCGCTTTCATTCGGGCAACGCCATGCCGCTTCCCCTTCTATCCGTACAAGCGGTGTCCCGCATTCCGGGCAGACACGCGGAAAAGTGTAGTTTGTTTCGGCGTCAGACTCATTGTTGTTTTCCCGTTCAACGGATACAATCTTCGGAATAATCTCCCCGCCTTTTTCCACCCATACCATATCACCTTCGCGCAAATGCAGCGAGCGGATGAAATCCTCGTTGTGCAGGGTTGCACGTTGTACCACGGTGCCGGATAGTTGTATCGGATCCAGATTGGCAACGGGGGTAACAACTCCTGTGCGCCCGACTTGGTAGGATATTTGGCGCAGTTTAGTCAGTTGTCGCTCGGCGGGGAACTTATAGGCTATCGCCCAACGCGGAGTTTTGGCGGTATATCCCAAAGACTGCTGTTGTTGCAGGTTGTTGACTTTCAACACTATTCCGTCCGTTGCTACCGGCAGGTTCTTGCGCTCGGTATCCCAGTAACTGATATAATCGTTCACCTCGTCCAAGGAATGGCATACTTTCACTGCGTCTGAAACGGGGAATCCCCATTGCCGGGCAGTCTCTAACCGCTCATAGTGGGTTTGTGCCGGCAGGTCTTCGCCTAACATGTAGTATAGGTAGCAGGTCAATTCCCGTCGCTTGACCTCTTTCGGATCCAGTAGTTTGAGCGTGCCGGAGGCGGCATTGCGCGGGTTGGCAAACAAAGGTTCTTCTTGCTCTTCGCGTTCATGGTTAAGACGCTCGAAACTTGCCCAAGGCATCAGTACTTCTCCACGCATTTCAAAGTGGGCGGGAACCCCATCTACATGCCATGGGATAGACGCAATAGTCTTTATATTGTCAATGACATTATCCCCTTTTTGCCCGTCCCCCCGGGTAACCGCCTTGACCAAATCGCCGTTTTCATACCAGAGCGAGATACTTAGTCCGTCGTATTTGAGTTCGCATACAATTTCAGCATCAGCGGGCAGTTTGCGCAACCAGTCTTGTATTTCATCCAAACTGTATGAGTTGGCAAGCGACAACATCGGATAGCGGTGTGCCACCTGCTCAAATCCTTTGTCTGATTTGGCGGAAAGGTCAGAGCCTACATGCTGGGTCGGGGAATTTTTGTCCGCCATGTCGGGGTAGAGGGCTTCAAGGTCCTGCAACCGCCGCATCTTTTCGTCAAACTCGCGGTCGGACAAAGTCGGCATGTTGAGAACGTAATACCTGTAGTTGGCATCTTCCAATTCCTTGCGAAGTGCTACTATCTCCGCACGTTCAGGAGCCTCTATTTGTGAGAATAAATCCATCATGTTACGGTATAATGACTTTGAAACGGTATGTGTTTCCCTCATGATATATCATGACAACATATACCCCCGTTTGGGCAGGGCGTTCTATGTATTGGGCTGTTTCGGTGAGAGTAACTTGTTCCAACAGGCGGCCGTCCACAGTGAACAGACGCAAATAGGATGGCGACTGCGCGGTGCCTGCAGCCTGCCGGACGATGATACTGCCGTCTGAATTCAGCACTTCCCATGAGTTAACGCCCAATTCTTCAATTTGCTGCCCGTTGCTGCTCAGACGCAGCCCGACTAATACGGGGTCATGGTCGGAGCAGCGGAACATAGTCCGGTCATCCGACTTGTCGTAGGTGAAGTCGTCACTTTCGTCAGAGTTGATATGATAGGCGTTCATGCCGGTCACCTGCGGAAGCATGGAAGCGGTTGCTAATGCGTGGTCCAGATACCCCGCCTCACTGCGGTAGGTGTAACTGTAACTGCTGTCGGCATGGAAATAACGGTGCAGGTCGGTCAAGCCGCCATTTATGAGGGTTGTTATCGGGTCTTCTTTTCCATAGGCGTTCAGGTCGCCCATAACGAGCATGTCTTCATCGCCGACAGGACCTTTCAGTTTGTTGTATTTGCTTATTACGGCATTCGCTTCGCCGACACGTGCAGCGTTGAATCCGCCTTGTCCGTCACCTTGGTCAGCGTCAGCACCTGTCCCGCTGCCCGATTTGGCTTTGAAGTGGTTGATGGAGAAAATAAAGCGTTCGCCGGTGGATTTCTCAATAAACACCTGCATTTTTTTGCGGTTGGAAACGCCGGTTTCGATTTCTTGGATGGAACCATAAGGCTCCACTACATCCGTGCAATAGATGAAACTGGATTTTGTATAAGTGCCGCTTGCACCGGACTTGTCCCTGATATACGTAAACGGTCTTCCTGTGTTGGCGGTCAGGTCTTCCGCAATCTCTTTCATGGCGTTGTCACCCTGCTGTATTTCGACAAGACCATAGATGTCTGCGTTGATTTTGGCAAGAGCCTTGCTCACTTTGGCGCGTTGTTTCTGGTGTTCGGTGCTATTGCGCGGACCTGGAGAACTGAATTGCTCAACGAGGTAATACTCCAGATTCATTGCGCAGACCAATAGCGTGTGTTTCCCCCGCATATCGACATCGGGCAGGGAAGCTTCCAAATCCTCGCGGGTGTTTCCCTTCCATTCGCCGCCGAGCATTTGCAGGGAGTTGGTATTGACTTGCGCCTCAAGATTGTAAATCATCTCTCCTGTGCGGTGATAACCGGATGTGCCGTATAGGGGAACGGAACCATAGGCGTTGAGTGACAATAGATTATGATATTCCGCCGATCCGGGTAGTTCCTGATTGGTGGCGGAAAAGATGCGGCGGGGGGATACGTATAGGGTTTTGTAGTTGCTTGTCACATACAAAGGCGTGTCAAATATGACCGTCTGACCGACATAGGCAGCCAAGTCGGATACAGTCCATGTCTGCGGGTTATCAATAGTCACGTGAATCTGGGATGATGCACTGAGAATACACAAGCAGACGACCGGCAGTAAGATTGATTTTCGCATAGGATGATTCGTTAAAAAACGTGCAAATTTACAACAAAAAAAACGAATTTGCAAGAAATGAAACAAAAAAACACTTTTTATTTGCGCATATTAATTATTTTTTGTAAATTTGCACCCAAAATCAACGATTATGAGTGATATTGTTACTTACTACTGCCGTAAATGCGGGGCAAAGTTGGCGTTTACCCCGGAAGCTGTTTTGAAGCATTATGAAAAGGCTCATTTTTCCGAATGGGCGGCTAACAAGGATTTGATGGCGCGTATGCCGAAGGCTTTTGTAGTTGATTCCGCCAAGTCCGCAGCGACGCCCAAGAATATGCAGAAGTCAGTGGCAGCCGAGGCGGCAGCCAACAAGCCTATTGAGTCACCCGATACAGAGGAGACTCTTGCCAAACGTGAGGCAAACAAGGAGTCTATCATGTCGCGGCTGACGACTTGTGTGGACAAGCAGCAGTATAAGAACAAAGAACCATATACCTGCGAGTGCTGCGGCAGACAGCTCAATATAGGAATGATTATTCTCTGCCGGCGTGACAGGTTTACGCTGTGTTACGATTGCTATAATGCCACCCGCACTGCCATTCCCCACAAAACCCGCGAGATGAAATGATACTGCTATAGCCTTGTTTTTGAATAAAATAAGGTAAAGTTTTGTTAAATTTTCAAAAAAATGCAGTTCAAACGATACACTAAAAGGGGTTTTGTATTATCTTTGCAGAAAATTTCGCAAAGGAGTTCTATTGCATAGTTTCTTATTTAGGCGGTCGCACCATTCTATGTGTTGCACTGTTTTCTCGCTGTGGGGACAGCTCGGTCGCAACAATCGGGATGGGGTCCGTCGCATTCCTGCTCGTAACCGTCCCGTATCCGTCCCGTAAGCGAGTCGTGTTTTCGTGATAACGGGCTGAAAAAACGGTAAATGATATGTAAAAGACGCAATATGCGAAAAATATTTGCATATGTGTTTTTTTTATTGTACCTTTGCGCGTTTTTTGGATAAAAAAGTAAAATAACAATTCGTTAATTATAGAAAGGTAAGAATATGGGATTTTTGGAATTGATTACTAAACTGTTCGGCAACAAGTCGCAGAAGGATATGCGTGCCATTCAACCGTATGTGGACAAAATAACCGCTTTATATCCTGAAATTGACGCGCTGAGTAATGACCGTCTGCGTGAACGCTCTGCCGCCTTGATGGCAAAAGTGGCAGACCGTGTGGCAGACAAAAAAGCGCGTATTGCCGAACTTAAAAACGGTATTGAGGAACTGGATATTGACAAGCGTGAAAAAGTCTATAACGAGGTTGATAAGTTAGAGAAGGAAATCAAAGAGGACTACAAGGCTGTGCTGGATGAGATTCTGCCGGAGGTGTTCGCTATTGTCAAATCGACTGCACGCCGCTTTGCCGAGAACGAGAAAGTAGTCGTTACCGCCAATGAGCAAGACCGTAATCTGGCAGCCGATCCGCGGTTTGACTTCGTTGAGATAATGGGCAATAGTGCCGTTTATTATAACCATTGGACAGCGGGTGGCAACGAGATTACATGGGACATGGTTCACTATGATGTACAGCTTATCGGTGGTGTAGTCCTGCATCAGGGCAAGATAGCCGAGATGGCAACCGGTGAAGGTAAGACCCTTGTAGCCACTCTGCCGGTATTCCTGAATGCAATGACGCATGAAGGCGTACATGTGGTGACGGTCAACGATTACCTTGCCAAACGTGACTCGGAATGGATGGGACCGCTTTATATGTTCCACGGTCTGACCGTTGATTGTATAGACAAGCACAAACCCAATTCAGATGAACGCCGCAAGGCCTATGCCTGCGATATTACGTTCGGTACGAACAACGAGTTCGGTTTTGACTACTTGCGTGACAATATGGCAACGTCTCCGCTTGACCTTGTTCAACGCGGACATAACTTCGCCATTGTTGATGAGGTGGACTCGGTGTTGATAGATGATGCCCGTACTCCGTTGATTATCAGCGGTCCTATACCCAAAGGGGAAGACCAGATGTTTGATGAATACAAACATCGTGTGGAGTTGTTGGTTCGTACGCAAACGACATTAACCACCAAGTTACTGGCAGAGGCAAAGGCGAAGATGGGGTCGGAGGACGAGAAGGAGCGGGAAGCCGGTGAGTTGGCTCTGTTCCGCGCTTTCAAAGGTATGCCGAAATCCAAGGCACTGATAAAATACCTGTCCGAGCCGGGAGTCAAAGTCCGCCTGCAGAAAACGGAGGAATTCTATCTTCAGGAGAATGAGAAGAACATGCACATTGCAACAGATGAGTTATACTTCGTCATTGACGAGAAGAACAAGTCTATCGAACTGACCGACAAGGGTATTGACACCCTTACCGGCAGTACTGAGGATCCGAACTTCTTTGTATTGCCCGATGTGGGTTCTGAAATTGCCGAATTGGAGAAGGAAAACCTGACCGCTGAGGAAAAGCAGCAGCGTAAAGACGAGATTCTTGCCAATTATTCCGTTAAGTCAGAGCGCGTGCATACGGTACACCAGTTGCTGAAAGCCTATACTCTTTTTGAGAAGGATGTGGACTATATCATTGATAATAATGAGGTCAAGATCGTTGATGAGCAAACGGGACGTATCATGGAAGGGCGCCGGTGGTCTGACGGTCTGCACCAAGCCGTTGAGGCGAAGGAGAATGTAAAGGTTGAGGGCGCAACTCAAACCTTTGCGACAATCACACTGCAGAACTACTTCCGTATGTATAACAAACTGTCCGGTATGACAGGTACCGCGGAAACCGAAGCGGGTGAGTTCTGGAATATCTATAAACTGGATGTAGTTGTTATCCCGACCAACAAACCGGTTGCGCGTATAGATATGAATGACCGCATTTACCGCACCAAACGCGAGAAGTACAATGCTGTCATTGATGAAATTCAAAAACTGATTGGTGAAGGACGCCCTGTTTTGGTCGGCACGACCAGTGTCGAGATTTCCGAGTTGTTGAGCAAGATGCTAACTATCCGCAAGATTCCACACCAAGTGCTGAATGCCAAGTTGCACCAGCGTGAGGCCGAAGTAGTGGCAGAAGCCGGTCGCAAGGGCGTTGTAACTATAGCCACCAACATGGCAGGACGTGGTACGGATATTAAACTGACTCCCGAAGTCAAGGCAGCCGGCGGTCTCGCCATCATTGGTACCGAGCGTCATGAGTCCCGCCGTGTGGACAGACAGTTGCGCGGACGTTCCGGTCGTCAGGGAGACCCGGGTAGTTCCGTATTCTATGTGTCTTTGGAAGATGACTTGATGCGTATGTTCGGCTCTGAGAGGATTGCGTCCGTTATGGACAGAATGGGATTCAAAGAAGGCGAGATGATCGAGCATAATATGATTTCCAACTCTATTGAGCGTGCACAGAAGAAAGTAGAAGAAAACAACTTCGGTATTCGTAAACGCTTGATTGAGTATGATGATGTCATGAACCAGCAGCGTAATGTCATATACGCCAAACGTCGTCACGCACTAATGGGTGAGCGTATAGGTGTTGATATAACCAACATGGTTTATGATACGGCGGAGTCTATCATTGCCGATGCACGTGATGCAATGGATTACAGCCAACTTGAGTTCGATGTCATGCAGACTTTTGCCATAGAAGTACCGTTTAGTGAAGAAACATTCCGCGGAAGTCGTGAGAATGTGTTGAGCGATAAGTTGGCGGAAGCCGCAATAGACGCTTTCAAACGGCGCATGGACAAACTGACGGCGACAGCCAACCCCGTTATCCAGCAAGTATATAAGGACAAGGGAGCAATGTATGAGAATATTCTCATCCCCATTACCGATGGCAAGAAAGTATATAACATCGCCGTTAATCTCAAGAAAGCTGCCGAAACGGATTCAAAGGAAGTTATCAAGGAATTCGAGAAACGCATGTTGCTCTATGTCATAGATGATGAGTGGAAAGAGCATTTGCGCCAGTTGGATGACCTCAAACAGAGTGCGCAGAACGCAGCCTATGAGCAGAAGGATCCGCTGTTGATTTATAAACTGGAGTCCTTCAATATATTCAAACAAATGCTGGATTCGTTCAACCGCCGTGCTATCGCTATCTTACTGCGCGGACAGATTCCGCAACAACAGCCGCAGAACGTACAGCAGGCAGCTGCACAGCAACGTTCGGATTATAGCCGTTACCGTACACAGAAAGATGCGGTTGCCAGTGCCGCGCATGCCAGCGGACAAGCTGCCGCAGCAGGACGGGATACCCGTGAAATGCAACGGCCTGAACCAATTCGTGTTGAGAAGAAACCGCGTCCAAATGATCCCTGTCCGTGCGGCTCCGGAAAAAAATACAAACAATGTCACGGAAGAGGATTGTAAATGAGTAATTTGCTATATGTCACATGGAATGTTGATCCGATACTGATCCATATCGGTGATGGCGGGATACGGTGGTACGGGTTACTATGGGCAATCGGCTTGTACTTGTGCTATTTAGTGCAGGCATGGATGTACAAACATGAACGTTGTCCCGAAGACTGGGCTGACAAGATTTTCGTATGGATGACGCTTGGCGTCATTATCGGTGCAAGGCTCGGACATTGCTGGTTCTACGAATGGCATTTGACCAATGACCCGATACAGATTTTCGGTTGGACATTCAATTACCGCAATCCCTATATAGAACACCCGTTTGAACTGCTGAAAATATGGGAAGGGGGCCTTTCTTCCCATGGCGGAGGTATCGGTTTGGCAATTGCGGCGTGGTTACTCAATAAAAAGCATTTCTCCAAACGTCCCGAATATCAGACTTCGATGATTTGGATATTGGACAGGCTGTGTATCGGCGTGTGCATTACTGCCACATTGATTCGGTTGGGTAACCTTATGAATTCTGAGATTTATGGCGGTCCGACTGATTTGCCATGGGGATTTATCTTTGTGCGTGACGGGCAAACTGTTCCGTGTCATCCGACGCAGATTTATGAGATGATATACTGTCTTGTCGCAATGGCGGTTACATGGCCGCTGTATTGGTTTACGAATGCCCGCCGTCGTGAGGGATTGCTGATAGGAATATTCTTCATCATCGTCTTTGTGACCCGTTTTGGCTTGGAGTTTATCAAAAACGATCAGGAATTATTTGAAGCCGGGCATGTGCTCAATATGGGTCAGTGGCTGTCTATACCGTTCATTATTGTCGGTATATGGCTGGTGATCCGTTCATTCAGACGTCCGATGCTGCCGGATACAACCCAATTTGAACTTCCGAAGGAAGCAAAGAAAAAATAACAATGTTTAGTCGCCCGGCACAATGCCTTATATATTTGGGCTTGTTATGCCTGATGTTTGTGTCGCCTGTCTGTGCAGGCGATACAATTTTTGTGTTGAGTGATACGTATGCCGGTGTGGAGCGTGACACATTTAAGTTGCATCAACAGCAATCTGCGGCGGATAATGATAAACTGCTACTCCAGTTGGTGGAACAACAAAGCAGGGCTATTTTTGTGCGTGATTCGCTGCAGCAGGATTCTGTTTTGGCAGATTTGCGTGTCAGAGATTCCTTGTTGCAGGCGACATTAGCGAACATACAAGAACAACTTGCCATGACCAGGGACTCCATATCGCACATAGAGCAGTCCTTCAAACAGTATCAGCGGGATACCGCCAAAACAATCGCTGTCACACAAGTGGTTGAGGTGGATTCATTGCAGTATGAAATCGACTCTATCTCCGAGGAGTTGGCACGGGTAGTGCATGTAAATAAAGCTGTCATTGAAAAATCAATTTTCAAAGACATTGATGCCGACTTGGCAGATATAGCCCGTTCGTTACGTGAGCAGAGGACACATTGGTATAAAGAGGCTAATCTAATGGCGCAATTTACACAGAACTATATATCCCCGAACTGGTACAAAGGCGGGCAGAGCAATTTTGCGGTTCTTAATATCGCTCGCGGCGAAATAAGTTACCGCAAAGACCGTATTACATGGGAAAATACCGGTGAATGGAGGGTCGGTTTGACAACCACTCCCGGAGATACGTTGCGAAAATATAATGTGACGGATGATATGTTCCGGCTGTACAGCAAGTTCGGTTATCAGCTTGTTCCCAAACTATTTGCAGTGGTTTCGGCGGATTTTAATACCACTCTTTGGAATGTGTGGAATGAAAATCAATCGACCGTCAAAACGGCATTCTTTACGCCGATGAAGTTTTATGTGAATATAGGTTTGGATTACCGTCCTGTCAAAGACCTTAGTATATATCTGGCTCCTGCGACATACAAGTTGGTCTATGCGTATTTCGGTGATGGTGACAGTATCCACAATGTCAATGTAACCAATTATGGAATAGAGGCGGGAAAACAGATTCTAAGTGATTTTGGCAGCATGCTCCGAGTGGAGTGGAAATGGCGTCCTGTGCGTGAGTTCGGATTGGGAACAGACTTCTATTTGTATACTAATTACAAGACAGTGGAGATAGATTGGGAGATAAACGGCGAATTCTATATTAACCGCTTTTTATCTATCCGATTGATGCTGCATCCGCGTTTTGATTCGGCGTATATAGCAGAAGGCGATATCAAACCGAAGATACAGTTCAAAGAATTGCTATCGGTCGGATTCTCACATAAATTCCGATAGTTTACGCTGGGTGTGAGGAATCCATTTCTTGTTCCAGTTGTTCCCATCTCAGAATGGCATCATGCCCGTATTTCCAGATGTTTTGGCGGATTTTGTTAATATCAATTTCTTCGCCAAGGTGGCTCTTGGAGTAAAACTTGTCGGCATAGCAAATGATTCGTTCTTCCAAAGAAACCGGAACATAGTCCCGAACGGGAATGGGGAGGTCTTCACGGATAACTTGTTCAATGGTGATGCCGCTGCCTGTATGCCGTTCAGCCACCAAAGCATGTAGTGGCAGCCCTTCATTGCGCAGAAGTTCTGCCCCAAGGTAGCCGTGTTCGATATACTTGTGCGAACCGAAACAATATATATTTGGGGCGTAACAATAAATAATCCCTATATCGTGGAGCATGGCTGCTTCGGCAATAAAGTCCTTGTTCACCTGCCACTCGGGGTGCGCATAGCAGATTTGCAATGCTTTGTCGCGCACTTGTTCGGAGTGCGTTACCAAAACATGCCGCAACTCGGGTGAGTCGGCGTAGTATTTGTCTATGAGTTTATACGTATCCACTATCCCCAATCGACTATCTTATTCCGTTAAGAAAACTCTTGGCATCCATACGCTTTTTACCGGGCATTTGAAGTTCGAGGATGTCAATATATCCGTCGGCACACGGTACAATGATATGCCCTTTTTGCTCGGGAACTTCGCTGACAGCAACTTTGAATACCTTGATAGCGCATGGCTGTGAAATAAACGGTATATGTTTGGAGTCCATCCATGCAGCGGGGTATGGACTAAGCCCACGGACAAAGTTCTTAATCTCGACGGCGGTTTTGCCAAAATCAATTTCGCATGTTTCTTTGAATATCTTGGGTGCCGGTTTGAGGTCGGGCAGTTCCGGTTGGGGAACAGTCGGGAGCGGTTTGCCTTCCCGGTCGCATTGTTCAATGAGGCGAACGGTTTTCAAAACCATGTCTTTGCTTAATTCCATCAGCCGGTCATGCACACTGCCTACATCTTCATCTTCGCCGATATTAATACGCTCCTGCAGAATCATGTTTCCGGTGTCTATTTCATGCTTGAGCATAAAGGTTGTCAGTCCGGTTTGTTTTTCGCCGTTAATAACCGCCCAATTGATGGGGGCGGCACCACGGTATTGGGGAAGGAGTGAGCCGTGTACGTTAAACGTGCCTAAGCGCGGCATCGCCCAAACAACTTCCGGCAACATCCGAAATGCAGTAACAATCTGCAAGTCTGCATTGTAACTGCGTAACTCGGTAATAAAGGATTCATCCTTTAATTTCTCAGGTTGCAGAACCGGCAATCCTTGTGACAGAGCATACTCTTTGACCGGGGAGAATTGAACTTTGTGTCCGCGACCTGCAGGTTTGTCCGGCATAGTGACAACTGCCACAATGTTGTAATGGTTTTCGATGAGTGCCTGTAGTCCGGCAACAGCAAATTCCGGCGTTCCCATGTAAATTATTCTCATAACTTTCCTCCTTGTCCCCAAAGTAATTTGTTTTTTAAAGACTGTATGAAACTGTTTTGACCAATTTGTACCAATTTGACGGTATAAGCCGCTTTGTGGATTTGCAGAGTAATCTCCTGTGGCATCACCTGACTGCGTCCGTCAACACTAATGAGATAACTGCCGGTTCGTGATCTGACGGTAAGGTCAATAGTCCAATCATCGGGAATAACCAGAGGCCGGACATTAAGGCTATGTGTGGCGATGGGGGAAATGATGATTCCGCGTGCCTGCGGAACCATCAAAGGTCCGCCAATGCTGAGGTTGTATGCTGTTGAGCCGGTAGGTGTGGCAAGTAGCAATCCGTCTGCTTCATATTGGTGCAGTAATTCACCGTTAACGCGGGCTTCAATGGAAATCATACTGCTTAAACCGTATTTCATAACGGCAATTTCGTTCAACGCATTGGGTGACATGATTAAGCCGTCACGGGATGTTTCGGCGTGTAGCAATGTGCGCTGTTCAATGGTATATTGCCCTTTGATGAGTTGGTCCAGCAATGCGTCCACGTTACGGGTCTGTACATCGGCAAGAAAGCCCAGCCTGCCGCAGTTGATACCCAAGATAGGAATATTGCTGTCACCCAAGGCGGCGGCTGTAGTGAGGAAGGTACCGTCACCGCCGACCGAAAGGGCGAAGTCAATCGGCTCATCGGCTTTGGTGTATAAGGGATATTCGCGCAGATTCAATTCTTGGCGTAATTCTTGCGACAAAACAACTGAAACGTTGCGAAGCTGCATAAACTCCAAAAGGTGGGTTACTTCCTCCAACGTATTGGATTTCATCGCATTACCGAAGATGGCTATAGTCATAATTCCATAAAATTTGCGGCAAAATTACATAAAAATTTTGATATGTCAAAAAAAAGTAGTAACTTTGCGGCGTATTATGACCAAACTAAGTGTAAATATCAATAAGGTGGCAACCCTGCGTAACGCTCGCGGTGCCAATACTCCGGATGTGGAACGCTTTGCGTTGGATTGTGAATTGTTTGGTGTTCAGGGCATTACGGTTCATCCCCGTCCGGACGAGAGACATATCCGCAAGGAGGATGTGTATCAACTCAAGTCTTTAATCAATACGGAACTCAATGTTGAGGGAAACCCTACGGAAGAGTTTTTGGAACTGGTGATGGATGTCTGTCCTGACCAAGTTACGTTGGTGCCTGATTCGCCGACACAGTTGACGAGTAATCATGGTTGGAATGTGCGCCATTACCGTAATTACCTACAAGCGGTAGTGGATGAGTTGCATTCCAAGCGTATCCGTGTCAGCATCTTTGTCGATGCCAATCCGGAAATGGTGGAGTATGCCAAGAAAACCGGTGCCGACCGTGTGGAAATATATACCGGTCCGTATGTCAAGTTGTTTGAAATGAGTCCGAAGAAAGCGTTGGATTACCTTCGTCCCGCGGCTGAAAAGGCGCGCGAGTTGGGATTGGGACTCAATATGGGACATGATCTGAATCTTGAGAATCTGCCGCCCCTTATCAAGGCCTTCCCTTGGATTGCAGAGGTTAGCATAGGCCATGCTATTATATCTGATGCTCTGTATTTGGGCATTCAAGAGACTATTAAACGCTACCGCGAGGCGGTGGATGCACAACCTGAAAATGTTTAAGATTTATGTTATTGCAAGTTGAAGCTTATGAGGCTGTCGCAGACAGTCTCACAATCATGGAAGAACCCGTTCAGGAGTCTATCAATCTATGGACCATGGCAACGTATGGCGGCTGGATAATGATTATTCTTGCCTTGTTGCTGGCATGGGCTGTGTATATTTTTATTGAACGCATGGTTGTACTCAAGTCGGCGACCAAAGAGGACAAATCCTTTATGGATCGTATTCACGACTATATTCATGAGGGCAAAATGGATTCCGCGGTGAACCTTTGCCGCCAGACAGACACTCCGGCTTCCCGTATGATCGAGAAGGGAATATCCCGTATCGGGCGTCCGATGCAGGATGTGCAGGTGGCTATTGAGAATGTCGGTAATTTAGAGGTCGGCAATCTTGAGAAAGGTCTTGTTATCATGGCGACTATCGCAGCCGGTGCGCCGATGCTCGGATTCCTTGGAACAGTGCTGGGCATGGTACAGACATTCTTTAACATGGCGCAAAATGCCAGTGGTGTGATTGAGATGTCTGCATTGAGTGAGGGAATGTATCAGGCGATGGTGACAACGATAGGCGGTTTGATTGTCGGTATTCTGGCAATGTTCGCCTATAATTTTCTTGTCGCACGTATTGACCAAGTCGTTCGCGGACTGGAAAGCCGGACACTTGAGTTTATGGATTTGCTAAATGAACCCGCCTAATTGTAAAATCAAATAATGGCTCTGAAAAGAAGAAATAGGGTAGAGGCAACCTTTGCGATGTCCAGCATGACGGATCTGATTTTCCTGCTGCTGCTCTTTTTTGTGATGGCATCCACGATGTCCTCCCCTAATGATATTAAAATCAATCTTCCGCAGGCAAAGGCAAAAACGAATACCAAGCAGGTGGTTGCCAAGGTTAGTATAGATAACCTTGGTAATTACTTTGTTGCGCTTGGTCGTGAAAAACCGGTAGCGATTGAAGTGGAAGACTTGGAGAGTTACCTTTGTGGTATCCAGCAAATGGATTCTACAATGTATATTGCTTTACATGCAGACCAAGATATCGCTTATAAGGAAGTGGTAAATGTGCTTGATATTGCCAATCAGCACAAAATGAAACTTGTTATTGCTACAAGTAACAAACATTCGAAGCCATAGGCTGAGATAAATCATGGTCAGTAAACGCCGTTCAAATACCATTGCTGCAGTCGGCACATTGTTTGTGATGTTGCTGATTTTCCTGTTGTTGTGGTTTGTCACCATTACATCCGCCCGTGAGCAGGAGGACGAAGGAATCGAAGTCGCATTCGGTGTAGCGGAAGATGGCGGCGGATTCCAGCCGCAGGATGTTCAGGCGTCTGCTCCTTCCGAGGCAGTGGCTCCCCCCCCTGCACCGTCCCAACCTTCGCCGAATGACCTCATTGTCCAGGATGACGAAGAATCTATGGCTTTGCTCAAGCAACGTGAGGAAGAAGAAAAAGCCCGCCGTCAGGCGGAGCAGGAACGCCTTCAGCGCGAGCGTGAGGAACAACAGCGTTTGGAAGCGGAGCGTATTGCGCGTGAGCAGGCTTTGGCTGAGCAGCGCGCCCGAGAGCAGGCAGCCATTGACAAGGCCAACCAACTCGGATCCCTGTTCGGGAACAGCGGTGCCGGTGCTACCGGCAGCGGAGATACGGAAGGTGACACGCGGCGCGGAAATCCCGAGGTGGGAAACGGTGCAAGCGGCGGAACATCATGGTCACTTGCAGGCCGGTCATGCAAAAGCCTGCCCGCCCCTGGGAATAATTTTTCGCAGGAAGGAAAAGTCGTTGTAGCAATCATTGTTGACGCCAACGGAAAAGTTGTCAGTGCCAAAGCTACCGGCGGCACTACGGTTTCCGATGACGGTACAATCCAGCTTGCTGTCAAAGCGGCTTACAAGGCGGAGTTTAACTTTACGGACCGCCCTGACAAACAATTTGGTACGATTACCTATATTTTCAAATTTAAGTAATAAAAAAGTATGAACTATCTGTTTTTAGACAACGGCTTCGAAGAGATTGAAGCAATCACGACAATTGATCTTTTGCGCCGCGCAAACATTGCTGTCACTACTGTTTCCATTACAGGTAAACCGATGGTACTTGGTGCGCACAACATTGCCGTCGAGGTAGACGGACTCTTTGAGAATGTTGACTTTGACGATGCCGAAATGCTTATTCTTCCGGGCGGTCAGACCCATTTGGACAAGCATAACGGATTATGCGAATTGCTGCTTCATCACAATGATGCCGACAAAGCGATTGCTGCTATTTGCGCTGCGCCTTCTGTACTTGGCAAACTTGGGATACTGCAAGGCAAACAAGCGACTTGCTACCCGGGTTTCGAGTCTTTTTTAGGCGAGAGTTATATTGGCGGTCTGGTGGTGGAGTCTAAGAATATCATCACGGCAAAAGGTCCGGGTTTGTCATCGGATTTTGCATTCTGCATTATCGAGAAAATCATGGGATCAGATGTGGCTGACCAAGTGTATGATACTGCGCAATACTAAAGGTGAAAAGGAATTTCAGTATTTCATGAAACGATATATTGAAACTGTAAAGAACGATATTACGAAATAATTAAAAATCAAAATTCAAAAAGATCTATGAAGAAATTATTCATTTTAATGGCTTGCACTTTATGTGCGGCCATGACTTATGCTCAGGAAGCCGAGGCTGCTGCTGACGCACCGGCAGAGGCTCCGAAGCCTTGGAAAGTGTCCGGTGTTGTCGGACTGAATGCAAACGCTACCGGACTTTGGAACTGGGCAGCCGGTGGTAACAATGCCGTTGCCGGTGTGGCATTTGGTAAAGTCCGTCTTCTATATGAAGAGAACAACATGGCATGGGAATCGAACTTGGATGTTGAGTATGGTCTCAGTTGGGTTGACCAAAAGTATGACAAACTCCAAAAAACATCCGATCACCTTAATTTTGATACCAAGTTCGGTTGGGAGTTTCATCCCACCTGGTTCCTGACGGCTTCTGCCGCTTTCAAAACCCAAATGGATCTGGGTCGTTTATATCCGGGCGATGGTACCAAAGGTGCAATCAATAGTATGATTCTTGCTCCGTCTTATACGGACATTACAGTCGGTATTGACTGGAAAAAGAGCGTTAACGGTGCGGATTTCTCTCTTTACCTCTCTCCGGTTGCAGGACGTATCACTACCGCTTACATAAACGATGCCAATAATGACAAATACACGCAGGAGATGCTTGATGCGGGTATTTACACCGCAGGTCAAACTTTCCGTCAAACAGTACAAGAGGCACAAGGTACTTGGAAGTATGACCCTGTTACCAATGAGAAAATCTATCGCAATGCCATCGCCGAGCTTGGTTTGAATTTCAAGGGAACCATAAACTATTCGTACAAAGATCTCAAGGTTGCTACGGCACTTACTCTTTTTACACCTTACAAATGGGATAAAGTAAAGATGTATGCCGTTGAAGGTGTTAACTATACCGAAGCTCAAATGGACCAGAACAGCTTTGAGAAGACCTATGAAAACTTCATCGGCTATCGGGATAATAACCGCCGTTTCGGAAACTTTGATGTTGACTGGACCGTGATGATTTCCTACCAGTTCCTCAAATGCCTCAATGTGACTCTCAGTACAGACCTTAAATATATTAACGGTCTCAAGATTGACAAAAAGGATGAGAACGGTGTTGTTCACGCGGCAGAGCGCGTTCAATTCATGGGCGTTCTTGGCGTAGGTGTAGGATATAGTTTCTAATGACTGAGTTAGACTCTTTACAATCGTCAATAGAGACGTTGCTTGAACGTTACTCCTCTTTGCAAGACGCTTATCGCGCCCTGCAAGAGGAGAACGAAAGGCAGCGGAATGAGATTTTGCGAACACATTCGGAGTTACTTGCGCTGCAACAGCAATATAAGTCGTTGCGCGTAGCCAAGTCGTTGGCGGATGACCCGGAAGAACAGGAATCTGCCAGACGGCATATCACTAATATCATCGCACAGGTCGATAGAGCGATTGAGATTCTCAAAAAATGAGTGAGCGAAAGCAACATATTACCCTGAAGTTAGACTTCCATACGGTTGCTATAGATATTGATCCTGATTACGAGGAAGTGTACAGGAAGGCTGCCGTATGGGTAAACGAGCGTTATCAGGAATACCTTAAATTCTACAGGAATACATCGCCCGAGAAGTTATGGGCATATGTGGCACTTGCAGCTGCGGTCGGTCTTCACGCCGATGTACGGGAAAAATCACTTGAACCCGTCAAAGCCCAGGTGAACGAATTGAATAACCGCATTTTGGAGGTATTGGACAAAGACACCGTCTCCAAAAATGAGCCATAGGCTCCACTAAAACACGAAACCAATAAAATTATAAAATACAAACGAACATGTCAGTTACTTTATTATCTATTATTATAGGTGTTGTCGCTTTCCTGACAGGAGCGGGAATATGCTATATAATTTTCCGATTTTCGGCTGCAAGCCTTCTCAAGAAAGCGGAGGAAGAGGCTGAAATCATCAAGAAGAACAAAATTGTCGAGGCAAAGGAAAAATTCATTGCGCTGAAGCTTGAGCATGACAACCAGGTCCGTGCAGACGAGCAGAAGAAGCAGCAGCGTGAGCAGCAGCTTCAGCAGCGCGAGCAGCAACTCAATTCGCGCCAAGGTGATTTGCAGCGTCAGCAGAACGATCTGAATAACCGCGTTCAGCAAGTGGATAATCAGCAGAAAGCACTTGAGTTCAAGTCGCAGGAGATTGAGAAGATGCACAAGCAGGCGCAGCACCAGTTGGAGCAGTTGTCGGGTATATCCGCCGAGGAAGCGAAGAAACAACTTGTTGAGGCAATGCGGGACGAAGCAAAAACAGACGCGATGGCGTACATCAATGAGACGATGGACGAAGCACGTCTTACGGCGAACAAGGAAGCCAAGAAACTTATTATCCAAACGATCCAGCGTATAGCGTCAGAGACTACTGTTGAGAATGCTGTATCCATTTTCCATATAGACAATGACGAAGTCAAGGGGCGTGTCATAGGTCGCGAGGGCCGCAATATCCGTGCATTGGAAGCGGCAACGGGTGTTGAAATCGTAGTGGATGACACCCCTGAAGCGATCACTATTTCCGGTTATGATCCTATCCGGCGTGAGATTGCGCGACTGGCACTGCACCAGCTTGTCCAAGACGGTCGTATTCACCCTGCCCGTATTGAGGAAGTGGTAGCCAAAGTGACCAAGCAGGTAGAGGAAGAGATTATAGAAACGGGTAAACGTACCACAATCGACCTTGGCATACACGGCTTGCATCCGGAACTGATCCGTCTGGTAGGCAAGATGAAATACCGTTCGTCGTATGGTCAGAATTTGCTGCAGCACTCCCGCGAGACCGCGAACCTATGCGGAGCCATGGCAGCCGAACTGGGCCTCAATGCGAAAAAGGCGCGCAGGGCAGGTCTGCTGCATGATATAGGAAAAGTCGCCGAGGAATATGCCGATCTGCCTCACGCAGAAGCCGGTATGAAACTTTGCGAGCAATACGGCGAAAAACCGGATATCTGCAATGCTGTCGGTGCACACCATGATGAATGTGAGATGGAAACTCTTATTGCGCCGATTGTTCAGGCATGTGATGCCATTTCCGGTGCACGTCCGGGAGCCCGCCGCGAGATTGTAGAGACTTATGTCAAGCGTCTTAACGACCTAGAGAATATGGCGATGTCTTTCCCCGGCGTTGTCAAAACCTATGCTTTGCAGGCAGGCCGCGAACTTCGCGTTATCGTCGGAGCCGACAAGATTTCCGACAAGGATACGGAGTTACTGTCCTTCGATCTTGCCAAACGTATTCAGGATGAGATGACTTACCCGGGGCAGGTGAAGGTCACTGTTATCCGCGAGACCCGTGCTGTGAATTACGCCAAGTAGTCCGTTGAGTACTTGTCAAAAATCCGCCTGAATTTCAACAAAGAGAGGCGAAGAATACAAGCAAAAGAGACGTAATCGTTGTATTACGTCTCTTTTTTTTGTGTAAGTGTGTTGTCTGTGCATCGTACAGGCACGGTGTAGTCATCGGGTAGCTTGCGCCAACTTAATAGTATGGTTATAGTATGGTTATTGTATGGTTATTGTATGGTAATAGTATGGTTATTGTATGGTAATAGTATGGTATTGGCTGCGGAGAAGTGTGGAGGGAATGTGGAAGGAGTGGGGAAGGAGTGTGCGGGTGAGGCGGGTGAGGCGGGACGGGGATTGGGAGACTGCCATTTTGGCAGGTGATTGCCGGTGAGGCGGTTTGGCACAATTATTGGAGATAGCCAAATAGAAATCGTAAGACATAACAAATAGAAATTGTAAAACATAACAAATAGAAATCGTAAAACATAAATTATACAGATATGGCAAAAGGTAACATTGGGGTAACATCAGACAATATATTCCCCGTCATCAAGAAGTTTTTATACTCGGATCACGAGATATTTTTACGTGAACTAATATCGAATGCTGTTGATGCGACGCAAAAGTTGAAAACACTGGCGTCAGTGGGTGAGTTCAAGGGTGAACTCGGCGATACGAAGGTACGGGTTATCATTGACAAGAACAAGAAGACTCTGACTGTTCAGGATCACGGAATCGGCATGACCGCGGATGAAGTGGACCGTTATATCAACCAGATAGCGTTCTCCGGCGCGGAGGAATTCGTCAATAAATACAAGGACAAGACGGAAGCCATCATCGGACACTTTGGCTTGGGATTTTACAGTGCGTTTATGGTATCGGATAAGGTTGAAATCTTCAGCCAAAGTTACCTGCCGGATTCAAAGGCTGTCCATTGGTCCTGTTCGGGCGATCCGGAATACACGATGGAGGACACTATTAAGTCCGAGCGCGGAACGGATATAGTGCTTCATATCAATTCGGAGTTCGAGCAGTATCTGGAAGACGCGACGATAGAGGGTTTGCTTCGCAAATACTGCAAGTTCCTGCCGGTAGAGATTGCGTTCGGGAAGAAGAAAGAATGGAAGGACGGCAAAGAGGTAGATCTTGATGAAGACAATGTCATCAATGACACCAATCCTGCATGGACGCGGAAGCCTGCAGAGCTGAAGGAAGAAGACTATAAGAACTTCTACCACGAACTCTATCCGATGCAGATGGAGGAGCCGTTGTTCCATATCCATTTGAATGTGGATTACCCGTTCCACCTGACAGGTATTCTGTATTTCCCGAAGATCAAATCCAATCTGGACGTTCACCGCAACAAGATCCAGTTGTATTGCAACCAAGTGTTTGTAACGGACGAGGTGGAGAATATCGTGCCGGAGTATCTGACGCTGCTGCACGGTGTGATCGACTCGCCGGATATACCGCTGAATGTGAGCCGCAGTTATCTGCAATCAGATAATAATGTGAAGAAGATTTCGGGTCACATCACGAAGAAGGTCGCTGACAAATTGGCAGAGATGTACAAGAATGACAAAGAGGACTTTGAGAAGAAATGGGATGATATCAAACTGTTTATCCTGTTCGGCATGCTGTCGGACGAGAAGTTCTACGAGCGTGCGATCGGTTTTGCATTGTTGAAGAATATCGAGGGCAAATATGCGACATTGGAAGAATACAAGTCTCAGATCAAAGATGCCCAGACGGACAAGGATGGTAATCTTGTAGTGCTTTATACCCAAGACAGCGATGCCAATTACACATATATAGAGCGCGCGAAAGCGAAGGGATATGATGTGCTATTGATGGACGGCGAGCTGGATGTACATGCGATGTCGCAGTTTGAGCAAAAGAACGAGAAGTTGCGCTTTGTGCGTGTGGACAGCGATATTATTGAAAATCTGATACGCAAGGAAGAAGCCGCCAAAGACAACTACTCCGACGAACAGAAGGAAGGACTTCGCAAGGCGTTTGAGGCGATATTGCCGCAGGATAAGAAACTGAACTACTATGTCTCATTCGAGGCAGCAGCGACGGATGCGCTTCCTGTATTCCTGACGCAGAACGAGTTCATGCGCCGAATGAAGGAAATGTCCGCTCACCAACAAGGCATGTCGTTCTACGGGCAAATGCCTGATCAGTACAATTTGGTACTCAATACGTCTCATCCGCAGATTCAGTCGTTGATTGCGAAGATGACGAGCGAGGAAGTAGAGGAAGTTGTTGACAAGCCTGCAGAAGAAGGCAAAGAGCCAGTCAAGGAAACCGTAAAGAAGACCGTATATACGCTTGCGGGCGAGGAAGAGAAACTTCATCAGTTGGTAGATATAGCCTTGTTGGCTTCGGGTCAACTGAAAGGCGAAGCTTTGGCGAAATTCGTCAACAGAAGCGTGGATTTGCTTGTGTAAGCAAAATGCCAAATTTGCTTGACAAAATGAAGAAAGTCGGTTGAAAAACTGACTTTCTTCTATTTTTTTTCGAAAAAACTTACATTTTGTTTGCATATATCCCCGAAAAGCAGTAATTTTGCCGCCGAATCGAAAAACGCTTTGTGAAATATATAATCCTAGTTATATAATCCTAGATATTATATATTAAGGTACAATTATTTATTAACTAAAAACAAACGCTTATGAGAAAACTATTTCTCTGTATGTCATTGGTGTTTATAGCCGTGACTTACAATCTCAGAGCTCAGGAGGTTATTCCGATTTTGAATGAGAGCTTTGAGAATGGTATTCCCGCCACATGGAGTCAGGAAGCGTTATCAGGAAACCAGCTTTGGTCAGTCGAAGATGGTAAATCCGGTTATGCTTATCCTTCCGGTGCGGTAGCCGGTCAGAATCGCGCATATTTGCGCAACAGTACCGGTGAGACTCAGGGGTATAAGACCCGTCTTATTACTCCTGTGATGGATTTGGAGGATGTTTATCAGCCCATTCTGCGATTCTATCATGCGCAGGTAAAGTGGACCGGTGATTTTGACACTCTCCGTGTATGGTACAAGAATTCGGAAAAGGGTGTATGGCGGTTACTTTCGGAGTATGCCCAGCCCTATCCGGCATGGAGCAAGGAGCAGATCGACCTTCCTCAGCCGACCTCCTATTATCAACTCTGCTTTGAAGGCGCGGAGCATATGGGACGTGGCATAGTGCTGGATTCTGTTCTTGTACGTGCGAAGCCCCAGTGTACGGTGCCGCATGATTTGTCTGTTACCAACATGGGTGAGCAGGCTGTCACTTTGAACTGGATTGCGAGTTATGATGCCAATGATTATCAAATCATTTTGGCAAAGGCGGACCATGTGTTTGATATTGATACCGTAGATATCGAGCAGGGCAAGAAGGATGGTTTGATAGTCCAAGATATAAAGACCGGAAGCGGAACGATGTTCCAGCACCGATTCAAACAGTTGGAAACCAAGTGCAATTATATAGCTTTTGTGCGTTCGCTTTGTGATTTGGAGACTTCAGATTGGGGAGTTTTAAGTTTCTATATGAAGGCGATGAAGCAAATCCCTTATGAAGAGAACTTTGATTTGGAGTTGGCTTCCGGAACATTAAAGCGTATTCAATCATGGACCTATGGCAACAATACGGAGAAATACAATCCTTTTATCAATACGCACCAGACCGTGTCAGATGCGCGATTGTATGTTCGTAGCGGCACGGCGTTGTGCTTCACCGGTGGAAATAATGTAGGAAACGGTTTTGATATTCAGGGCGGTCAGTATGTATATGCTGTTACTCCGGAGATTTATGATTCCGTTGCGGGTGTAGATTTCCGCATTCAAGATTGCCAAGCCCGTTTCTGGTTGAGTTTGGGAGCTTATGGTAGTTTCCGTAACAAAGCCCGCGGTTTGATAGTCGGTTTGGCTGAGGATCCGCAAGATCCGACGACATTTACTCCGATAGACACGATAAGATTGTGGAAACATGCCACTTATGAGGAGTTTACTGTTAGTTTTGAAAACTATCAGGGTGACGGTCGATATGTTGTATTCCTGAGTTGGTTTGATGACCCCAACCAGATATACATGGATGACCTGACTATTGAAAAACGTCCATTAGTCAAAAAAGTGTACGGGATCAATGTTATGCCATTGGATACAACCGCAGTCATAACATGGGATAACGTGGCGGTAAATTACAATGTGATTATTTCCGATTACGAAACATATCGTCCTGATACGCTTCCCGCTGCCAATAAATTATTGGAGGCACAAGTAAGCGAGCCAGTTTTTGAAACGGACAAGCTGTTAGCCGGTCAGAAGTATTTCGTGTATGTTCAGGCTTCCGGCGGCGAATGGTCCAATCCGTATCAATTCCGGACGGCATGCAGTTTGGAAAATAACAAGATAGTTATCGGTTTTGAGGATGAAGAAGGTTATTATGAGGAGTTGAATATCGGCGACAATAAGGTGTACAAGTTCCCGTCATGCGTCCAGACATTCTCCAGCCGGCTACGAGTATAATGACAACAGCTTCGAATGCTCATAACGGATCCAAGGTACTGGCACTCAGTATGGACGCAGGTCGTGATGCATGGGCAGTATTCCCGCCGGTAACGGATACAATCGTTCAAGATATGGAGATAGAATTCTATGCCCGTTGTAGCAGTTCTACCTACTATAAGAGTACATGGCTTGCTGTCGGTATCATGACTAATCCGTCGGATATCAGTACGTTTGAGCAGGTATCTATCATCAATTTATCCTCTATAACTTATACCCGTGTATATACCAACTTTGAGGAGTATAAAGGCAAAGGCAAGTATATAGCTATCCGTTGGATGGATAGCGAGGATGGTTCAATAGGTTCTTCCAATTGCTATCCTTATATTGATGATGTGACCATTCAGCCTCTTGGTACATGTGTTACTCCCAAGGTGTCGGTGGAT
>CAJOKE010000019.1 GCA_905235225.1 Paludibacteraceae bacterium | reverse complement strand
ATTTTGAGCTTGTGTCACTCTAATGGCAAATTTAACTAAACTTATAGTTTGTGCGGCTCCATACGTTTCAGGTCCCAACAAGAGAAAAACACTATTCGCTATTGCTTCAATTGCTAAATCGTCATAAATTTGATTAACAGTATTATTATATTCTTCTAAACATTCTTCTGCTGTAATATAGTATATAGGGTCATTATCAAAATGATAGCGGTTCTCTATGTCTCTTATTGCAAAATCAAGGTCATCTATGGAGTTGAAATGGTGATATTGAATGTCGTATTCCAAAATAGGAGATATGTTCGAAAAAACTAAATCGTTTAAGGAATTGACTTCAATTCTATGATGGTTGATAATTCGTTAAAAATACTATATCGTTCGAAATATTTAATAGCAAATTTGTTATGTCGAAATACAATTGTTCATAAAGTTCGAAAGAAGCAATATCTCTTGCCGGAATTTTATTAAAATTTACATCTCGTTTTTCATCGTTGTGACATCCGATAAATAAAAATAGAAAAGTAAGTGCGACAAATAATCTTAAACACTTTGTTTTTACCAACATTGATACTCTTTTCTTGTGAGTGTGCAAAGGTACAATTTTTTTCATAATAAACCAAATTTTAGGGGTTAAAAAGTTAAAAATATGTTTTTTTTGTATGCTTCCTTTTTTTTTAGTAATTTTGTCACGGCAAAGGTAGGCGTTTTTCGTGATATATACAAATCAGCGACTTACTACCTTGTATTTTGATAAGGATTTATAATACTGATAATCAGCGCATTATGGATTCCTGAAAAATAATATATTACTATCAACGAATTTGAGAAGTGTTTATGGAAAACCATGTGATTCAGTTAACAACGACACTGATTTTTGTGTTAAGTATTACAGGAATATTGTTGATTGTGTGTTATTTTTATATGAGGCATGTAAAGCAACGGTTTGAGCAGTCGTATGTTAATGTAAGAAAGCAATATCAGGACAGATTAAGGATGTTGAAATCAAGGATTGTTCAGGGTAATGTACATGTGGACAAGGCGATAAAAAGCAGGGTGGAATTGACTCGACAAGTCAATAAAATACCTAATCAGTTGTATTTGAATATACCCAAGGAATTGAAGATTTATCTGAATAAACTGGTTTACCAAGAGAACCAATGGAAGGAATTCGTGCAGGAATATGACCAATCTCATGGCAATACGGTGAAGCGATTAATGCAGCAATATCCGGATTTGACGAATGGGGATATGCGATATCTGCTTCTGATGAAAATGGGTATGAATAGTAATGATATTTGTTACACACTAAAGATTTCAGAAAGGACATTATGGAATCGGCGTTATCGCATAAAACAGAAATTACGGATTGAAAAGGGGGATTTTGTAAATTGGGTTAGAGCAAATATACAATAGTCCCAGTCTGTCATTCGGCTAAATTGTTGGATTGACACGGATATGGGATAAAGAGGTTGTGTCGAAGGTGTCGGCACATTTTTTTTTAGTACTCTATAGAAGGAATATTCGGTCTATAATTGCCAGAGGAAGTGGAGTTTTGCTTTATCAACGAGCATGTATCTATCCATATGTTGAACACAATGTGAATAGTATGTTCTTACATTGTGGTTTGCTGACGCACTAACTAATCACTAATGAATCACTAAAGAATCTTTAATGATAATCTGTTGCAAAGCAGGTGCAAAGGTGGTGTTTGGTTGATGTTGCAGTTGTTTGATGTGGGTGCTAAATTGAAAACGACATTTGAGGTCGAACAAGAAACACGGTGGGAAATGTAGCAAGAACAGAGTAAGAAACTTAGCGGGAAACGGAGCAGTAAGCCCCAAAGGAGATTATTCAACACACTAATCCCTTACTTTAACCCTTTTGAGGGAACCAGACAGACCAAATAGTAGATATAAAAACGAGGAAACAAATGTATAAAATCATGGAAACATATGTAAAATGCCATGATAAAAATGGACAAACCATATTTAGTGTTGCCAGCAATCTTTGTGTAAATAAGAGTGCTGTGTATCTCATTGATTATTAGGCTGTTATATTGTTATATTTAGTATATTTATGTGTAATTTTACATGTGTTTTGTCCTAAACAAAATGTGACAATATACTACAAAACATATGTTTTTTATTACATTTCTAAAAAATATTTGGAGGTATAAAATAAAAGCACTACCTTTGCGCCGTTTTTTAAGTTAAAACAATGACAAAAAGGGAATACATTATCGAAGTTAATCATGTCTCAAAGCAATTTGAGGATGGCAAGTATGCTCTGCGAGATGTGAGTCTGAATGTCCGCAAGGGTGAGTTCGTTACTATTTTAGGACCTTCTGGTTGTGGCAAAACAACTTTGCTCCGTTGTATCGCTGGTTTTCAGGTTGCATCAGAGGGAGATATATTACTAAAAGGTGAGGATATAACCCAAACCCCTCCTCACAAGCGGCCGGTTAACACTGTTTTTCAAAAATATGCGCTGTTCCCGCATTTGAATGTCTTTGATAATGTGGCGTTCGGGCTTAAACTTAAAAAAATAGCAAAAGATGACATTATCAAACGTGTCAAACAGGCTCTGAAAACAGTGGGAATGACTGACTATGAGTTCCGTGATGTGGATTCCTTGTCGGGGGGACAGCAGCAACGTGTTGCGATTGCTCGCGCTATTGTCAACCAGCCCGAAGTGCTGCTTTTGGATGAACCTTTGGCGGCGTTGGATCTCAAAATGCGCAAAGACATGCAATTGGAACTCAAGGAAATGCACAAAAAACTTGGCATCACCTTTATCTATGTCACGCATGATCAGGAAGAAGCATTGACATTGTCTGACCGCGTAATCGTTATGAATGAGGGGAAAATTCAGCAAATTGGAACGCCAACGGATATCTACAATGAACCCGTTAACTGCTTTGTGGCTGACTTCATCGGGGAAAGTAATATCTTGAATGGCACCATGATTCGCGATAAGCGCGTGGAATTTTGTGATCTTGAATTTGACTGCGTGGATAAAGGGTTTGGCGAAAATACGGCGGTTGATGTGGTTATTAGACCTGAAGATATCTACATTTGGAACACAAATCCGGACATGGACTCTGAACAAACCGCTGATTATCAGGATGAATATGATCCGGAGGACCGCGTACCTAAAGGCAAATTTACCAAATGGTACGGCATCGTAGAAAGTTGCATCTTCAAAGGCGTTCACTATGAGATGGCGGTCAAAACGGATAACGGCTATGAGTTTATGGTTCAGGATTATCACGAATTTAAGCCCGGTACACCAGTCGGAATGTTAGTGAAACCTGAGGATATTCAAGTCATGCGCAAAGAACGTCTTTGGAATAGTTTCAAGGGTGAGATGTTGGAAGGGGGTAAAGTCCGTTTCTTGGATGAGGATTGGGATGTGAGTGATAATCAAGCGGAGAAATTCAGTGTCGGTGACAATGTGGAAGTACACGTGGCATTTGAACGGGTGACATTGCTTGACCACGAAGACGATGGCGTCCTGTCTGGAGATGTACACTTTATTCTTTATAAAGGTGACCATTATCATCTTACAGTCCGCACTGACGATGGTGATGATATCTATGTGGATACAAATGATGTCTGGGATGATGGAGATAGGGTTGGTATCCAAATCGCCCCCAGTTCTATTCGTCTGGTTAAAGCTGATTGATATCCCGCTTAACACTTGGGCTTATGAAAAAATTAAGTGCATTATTCGGAACTCGTCGTACATGGGCATGGCCATATGTGCTGTTCTTGGTGCTGTTCGTTGTTGTGCCGCTGCTGCTTATCGTGGTTTACGCATTCACCGATCCACAGGGACACTTGACAATAAAAAACTTTGTGCAGTTCTTCCAAACAAGCGAAGCGGTCAATACCTTCATTTATTCCTTGGCAATCGCCATGTTGACTACTATTATTTGCTTGCTCTTGGGTTATCCCGCTGCGTATATCATGGCAACTGCCGAACTGAAAACACCGGCTGTAATGGCAATGCTCTTCATCCTCCCTATGTGGATTAATTTCTTGCTGAGGACATTGGCGACGGTCGAACTGTTCAATATGTTCTCTATTCCCCTTGGTGAAGGTGCTCTCATTTATGGTATGTGCTATGATTTCTTGCCGTTTATGATTTATCCCATTTATAATACTTTGCAAAAAATGGACAGATCATTAATTGAGGCGGCGCACGACCTGGGTGCAAATCGCATGGAAGTGTTTACAAAAGTGATACTTCCTCTTTCTACTCCCGGTATATACAGCGGAATAATCATGGTCTTTATGCCGACTGTTTCAACTTTTGCTATTGCAGAGTTGCTTACTCGTAACAAAATTACGTTGTTTGGCTCGTTGATTCAACGTGCATTCGGAGAAGGCGGATTGCAGATGTGGAACTATGGTGCTGCCTTGTCCTTGATTATGTTGCTCATTATAGGTTTGACAAGCTTCTTCGGTGAGAAGGAAGAAAGTAATACGGCTTCAATTATTTAAGACAATGAAAGAACAATTGACCTCTGCCCAATTAGAAGCACGTAAACGTCAGCGTGAACTGACATTGCGCCGTGTCTTTGCACAGTCATACTTGTGGCTGCTTTTGTTGCTGCTGTACGCCCCGATTGTGCTGATTATCATATTCTCGTTCACTAAAAGCAAAGTGCTTGGTAACTGGACGGGCTTCACCTTTGCTCTCTATGAAAACTTGTTTACCGGGTATGACCGTGTAGCACAGGTGCATGTTGACCCTAATCTGTACTATTCCTTGTTTTATACCTTGCTCATTGCCGTGGTTGCAGCTACTTTTGCCACTCTTTTGGGAACTTTGGCTGCGATTGGTATTTATAACATGAGACAAAATGGACGAAAGGCAATACAATTCCTCAATAGTATTCCTATGATTAACCCTGATATACTTACCGGTATATCACTCTTCCTGCTCTTTGTCTTTCTCGGAATCAGCAGGGGATTGGTAACGGTCATTATTGCTCATGTCGTATTTTGTACACCGTATGTCGTACTCAGTGTAATGCCTCGTCTCACGAAAATGAATCCGAATATCTATGAGGCGGCTCTGGACCTCGGGGCTACACCGTTTCAGGCACTGCGAAAGGTCTTGATGCCCGAACTGTGGCCTGGGATGTTGAGTGGTTTTATCTTGAGTGTTACACTTAGTATTGATGATTTCGGAGTAACATTCTTTACAAAAGGAAGTGGCGGATTGGATACGTTAAGCACCTTTATATACGCGGACGCGCGCAAGGGTGGACTGACGCCCGAGTTACGTCCTTTGTTCTCGCTGATATTCATAACAATGCTTGTCTTGCTCATTATAATTAACTGGCGGGCTGCAAAACAAGCCAAAGGAAATAAATAAGTGGATAAAAAACGGCTCATCTTGATTACACTCGCGCTTGCACCATTGTTTGTTCTGGCTGAGACGCGGGAAGAACGTGCGCAAATGAAGCATGAGATTCGTATCGGATGGGGAGATATGCTGTTCGAAACAGCAGTGTTTCATGACAGCCCTTCACATCAATGGCGCAATCCCGGTGCTATTGATCCGGCATATACCGTAGTGGACAAGCATGATCATCGCTATACCGGACACTTGTTCGCGGAGTATCAATACCGTGTTCTATCATGGCTTGGGGTTGGAGTTCAGGTTGATTTTGAAGGTATATTTTGGAAGGAAACTTCGCGTGATGCCGCAGGACTTCCGCTGGACCAAACAATCGATAGCCGTAATTATAACTTACTCATCTTGCCTACTGTGCGTTTCACTTATCTACACCATAAATGGGTGAACCTGTATTCTGGTATTAGTGTGGGATTCAATACGGCTTTTGATAATACAGGTGCGGTCGAAATAGCCCCTGCCCTCAACCTTAACCTCTTTGGACTTTGCGTCGGGCGTAATCATTGGTTCGGTTCATTTGAGGTGGGACTACTCAATTCCTTAATTAGTCAGCAGAAGATATATATGGTAGGCTCAAGGCTAATGGCTGTTAGTGTTGGTTATCGCTTGTAACGAATGTACAAAATTCATTACATAGTATTCTCTTTGATAACTCTACTCGCTGTCAGTTGCAGACAGGGGGAGGTGGAGTATGTCGATTTTGATACCTTCCACCCGATGTCAATTGTCGAGAGCAATGTAATCGGCGAAGACGGTTGCCTTAATCCCCTGATTAAGGTTCCCGAATTGGCAGAAGATGACACGATTCATACGGTAAAACGCATCGCATCAACATCGATGAACGATATGGCGCGGGACATTTTGGGTAGTATTCATTGCAATTCTGTGATTCAAATCGCTGGTACATTTGTCGGACATGACTTGGATGGATCGCCGCTGCTACAATCGGGAAAACTTCTGCTTCCCAAAACAGGAAGTATTAAACGTGTCCTTTGGGTAAGCCATTATACTATTGGTGCCAATCATGAGGCTCCGTCCGAAACGTTTCCCTTTGAGGGTATCCTTGCCGCTAAAGGATATGCGGTCGTGATGGCGGATTATATAGGATATGGCATAACCTGCAAACGCATTCACCCTTATTTGCATGCTGAAAGTACTGCACAGAGCGTGGTCGATATGGGAATGGCGGTAATGCCGTATTTGGAATATATTGGTCGCAAGCCGGAGCATGATGAAGTGATTCTAATGGGCTATTCCCAAGGGGGGGCTGTGACAATGGCGGTAATGAGAATGTTGGAGCAGGACAATTCCTACGGTTTACCTGTTGCGCATGTCTATGCCGGTGCCGGTCCGTATGATATGGCGAAAACATTTGATTATTCCGTCCAAATGGATAAAACGGGTATTCCATGTGCCGTTCCTATGATTGTGCAAGGAATGAATATCGGCGAGAATTTGAGACTTTCAATGGAGAAGTTCTTTGTCCCGGGGATGTGGGATCTTTGTCGCGAAGCGGTCAATTCCAAACGATATACCGTTCAGCAAATTAATCGGAAAATAGGAGTGAACGAGGTCAGCAAAATTTTGAGCGCGTATGGACGCGATAAACGAAACTCTGAAACAGAGCGGTTATACCGTGCTATGAGTTTGAACTCTGTCCTGGACTTCAAACCTCATGCTCCTTTGTTTATGTTCCATAGCATGGACGATGGTACGGTGCCGTTCGTCAATTCGCAGGCTGCTGAAAAAACATTTAAGGGCTGTAATGTACAATATGATTTTGGACATTATGGTGCCCACGTTAACGGTTTCCTCCGTTTTTTGGGTACGGTTAGTGATAAATTGGATGAATTGGATAAGTAAGTGGTAAAAAAGATTTTTCATAGTATTCTCCTTTCGATTGTTTTAATAAGCTGCACGGATAAATCGCTTCAATGGCAAACATTAACCATTGAACTTAAACGTGTCACGGCAACACGCTGTACGGTTGTTATTACGCCTTCAAATCATAAAATGGCGTATGCTGTTGGGGTTATGCAGGCGGATGACATCCTTTTCGGTGCATCTGATGAACTCATTATGACACAGCAGTTGACTTTAATGAATCAACTGTATGATACTTACCTCGAACAGACTGATTTACAACTCGATTTTGATGATATCTTCCTTTACTATGGCGAGCAATCAATTGACATAACCCATCTGAATCCCGATATGCAAAGCGAAGTGCTTGCTTTTGCGGTGGATCCTTTGACGCATAAGCCCGTCGGAAATTTATATCGTTTGCCTTTTGTGACGGATAAATTGGACTCTGTCAATCTTGTATTTGAGGTGGTCGCATCAGGCGACACGCTCAAACTCATTCCTTCTTGCGATACTGTCCCTTATGTCTTTGCTTATGAACAAATGAGCATTATAGAGGAAGATTATCAAACACCCGATAATTTCATGAGTCAGATTGTGCAATTGAGGGCGGAATATGATTTCCCTCTTATACAGGGGCAGACTGACATCATTCTGTCGGAAGACCCGTACTTGCAGGCTGACTCAACTTATATCCTCTGTGCCTGTGGGATTACACCGACATGGCATGAAATGAATTCAGAGATTTTTACAATTCAATTTCAGTATAACCAATCGAATATCCGATTATTTAACAAAAAACAATTTAAGAAATGAAAAAATTATTATCTCTTGTGTTCGCCATTGCTTTTGCAATTGGCAGTTTTGGAGTGGATCGCGCTCACACACTCAAAGTGTACAACTGGGCTGACTACATTGACGAGGATGTCCTGAATAAGTTCCCCGCTTGGTATAAAGCCATGACCGGAGAGGAGGTCGAGGTTATCTACCAGACCTTCGACATCAATGAATCTATGCTTACCGAAATCGAGGTCGGACATGAAGACTATGATGTGATTTGCCCGTCGGAGTATATTATTGAACGTATGCTCAAAGCTAATCTCCTCAAAAAAATCAACAAAGACATTATTCCCGAAGATATGCGTTTCTTCGATAATGTCGCTCCTTTTGTTGTCAATATGTTTCAACAGATGTCCAAAACAGAGAATGTTAGTGACTATACCGTGGGCTATATGTGGGGTACAACAGGATTCATTTATAACCCCAAATTTGTCAATCGGGAAGACTTGCGCTCTTGGGGAGCTATCCTTGATCCGAAATTCGAAGGGAAAATTTATATGAAGGATGCCTTCCGCGATGTTTACTCGGTTATTGTACTCTATGCCTATCGTGATGAGATTGCAAAAGGACTCGTAACTCGTGCTGAACTGGTCGAAAATATCACCCCGGAGCGTATTCAACGGGTAGAAGATATCCTCACTGCCGCAAAAGACAATATCGCTGGGTGGGAAGTGGACTTTGGTAAAGAAGAAATGACCAAAGGTAAAACGTGGATGAACCTCAGTTGGTCTGGAGATGCTATGTGGGCTATTGATGAGGCTGCTGAAATGGGTATTAACCTTGAATATATTGTTCCTGAAGAGGGATCAAATGTGTGGTTTGACGGATGGTGCATTCCTAAATATGCCAAAAACGAAAAAGCCGCTTCTTGGTTCATCAACTATATGTGTATTCCCGAAAACGCCATCAAAAATATGGACTACATTGGCTATGTTTCGGTTATCGCCACTCCTGAAGTCAGCGAATGGGTGGACGATGATGAAGAATGGGAAGATACACAGGACCTGAGCTATTTCTTCGGACCGGAAGCTGTTGCAGTACATGCAAATCCTGTCTTGTATCCTGACAAATCAATCATTGAGCGTTGCGCACTCATGCACGACGCGGGCGATATGAATGAGGATTTGGTTAAAATGTGGAATCGCGTGAAAGGGGATAACCTTAGTCCTGTTATGGTGGGAATCATCATTGTCGTCGTACTCGGCATTGTGATTTTCGCCGTTTTGCAAGTACTCAACAATCGCAGACAGCAGCAACTGCAACGCAAACGTAAATCAAAAAACCGTTAACCCGAAAATGGTATATAGAAAAGTGTGTCAAATTATTTGGCACACTTTTTTTGTAAAACTTTGATAGCCGCTTACGTTCGCATCTCGTTCGCATTCAGTACATCATAATTCGGTTTCACTTATCCCCTTGTTCCCCTAAAAAAATGACTCGCTTAATACTTACCATTTAGCCACTGTATCATTATAGATACTTTCACCGATTTCCTTAATCATTGTTTGGCATAGTTCCTCCTGTACATCGGTCAATAGGCGCGAAGAATCAAAGGTCTGGTACGCCGAATAGGTTTTTTCAAAACTCTCTTCAGGACGTACATTGTTGATAAAACGTACACGGACGGTTAGGGTCAGTTTGGTCTCTGCAGAGTAACTGTCTGCTGAAATGGACATCGGAGTGACTTCGTATCCGGTGATTTCCCCTTCCAATTCCAAATCACCGCCTTTGCGCGATACTTCTAAACGGGTTTGACGTTGGTATAAGTCACGGATTCCTTCTGATAAGTCATTACTTAGTGGCGGATATACCAATGCTGCGTTATTCGGAAAATCTGCGACCGAAATGGATTTCGTGGTCGCATAATCTATGCTTGCGCCGTTAAATTTGAATGATACGGCGCAACTGCTCATCATCAAACCGATGCATAGCAGAATAACTGTATGCCCCAATAGGTGGTATAGTGTCTTATTTTTCATTGGTCAGTCCGTATTCTTTGATTTTGCGATATAGAGTACGCTCGGAGAAACCTAATTCCTGTGCCGCTGACTTGCGGTTGCCTTTGGCTCTCGTCAGCGCGCGACGGATAGTGTCACGTTCTATATCTTCTAATGTTGGCGGATGCTCTTCTGACTCAAACGATTCCTTCGGTTCTTCATGTAATACTTCCACCGTTTGGTACTCGTTTTTATTGATCGGCTGTGGTGGCGTATTCCCTGCAAGTAGCCCGTTCAACTGCTGCCGCATTTCTGTCATATCGCGTTTCATATCGAATAACACCTTGTAGAGTAGTTCCCTTTCATTCATGAACGTATCGGTGCTTTCCTTTGGCGATGCTAATATGATGGAACGCTGTAAACCGTTGTCCGGCAAATATTTACGCAATGTATCTGCCGTGATGTCATGATCCTTTTCCATGACGGAAATCTGTTCGGCTACATTCTTCAGTTGGCGGATATTGCCGCTCCAGTAATATGACTGAAGCAAACGTGTTGCTTCATCGTTTAATCGTAGTGGAGGCATCTTGTAGCGTTCCGCAAAATCCACTGAAAACTTGCGGAATAATAATGGAATATCATCTTTCCGCTCCCGCAGTGCCGGCACTTTGATTTCAACCGAATTGAGGCGGTAATATAAATCTTCGCGGAAACGCCCTTCTGAAATTGCTTTCGGAATATCAAGATTAGTGGCCGCTACCACCCGGACATTGGTCTTTTGGACTTTGCTTGCACCCATCTTGATGAATTCACCCGTTTCAAGGACACGTAGTAATCGTACTTGGGTGGATAATGGCAATTCTCCTACTTCATCCAAAAACAGTGTGCCGCCGTCTGCTATCTCAAAATAACCGCGACGGTCATTTTTTGCGTCTGTAAAAGCACCTTTCTCATGACCGAATAATTCACTGTCTATCGTACCCTCGGGAATGGCACCGCAGTTGACTGCAAAATAGGGACCGTGCTTACGGGCGGAATTGGCATGAATGATTTGTGGAAAAAATTCTTTTCCGACACCCGATTCACCGGTAATCAGTACACTCAAATCCGTCATCGCTACCTGAACCGCTATTTCTATATCGCGGTTCAGGGCGGGTGACATGCCGATTATACCAAAGCGTTGTTTGATTGTTTGTATTTCTTGTATGGTCATATCTATAACTTTTTAGCGCACAAAATTACTCTTTTTTTTGTAAACTTGCAAGTTTTTACTAAAAAAAGTCGATATTTGAACATGTTATTTGCGTATGTCGGAGAAATGTATTATCTTTGCCGCCTAAATTATTATGGATTAGTGCGCGCATGAAAAAGGTAAATGTTTTCCTATGGATATTTCTCGGTGTCTTGACTTTGAATAGTTGTGTAACACGCCGGAATCTGACATATTTTAATAATGTTGATCGCCAAACCGCCGATAGTGTCAACCTTACTTATGAGCCTATTGTCGATCCTTGGGTTCAGGTTGGCTCTGTATTGACTATTACCGTGTCGGCACTCGATTTGGATGCTGTGGCTCCCTATAACTTGCCGGTGGCTACATTCCTCGCTCCGGGGGCTAATGCTATCAGTACAACAAGTTCTTTGCAAACATACCTTGTGGACGAGTCTGGAAATATTGATTTTCCTCTGCTCGGCAAGGTTGAGGTGGCGGGACTGCGCCGTACCGAGGTTAAAGCGAAATTGGAAGGTCTGTTGTCAGAACAACTCAAATCTCCCTTGGTTAATGTGAATGTCATTAACCAGCTGGTGACTGTTTTGGGTGAGGTGAAAAATCCGGGGCGGTATAATATTGTTAACGGACGTCTGACTTTGCCTGAATTGTTGGCACAGGCTGGGGATTTGACGCCTTATGGTAAGCGTAATAATATCCTTTTGACACGTGAAAAGGATGGCAAACTGGAGTTTGTGCGCCTTAATCTTAATGAGGACGAGATTTTCAAATCGCCGTACTTCTTCCTCATGCCGAATGACGTCGTTTACGTTTCGCCGAATAGTGTTCGCGCTATCAATAGCCAGAATGTCAGCCTTTGGCTGAGCATGGTTTCTACTGTTGCCAGTGCCGCTACTGTGATTGTTACTGTTATAAATGCCTCTAATAAATAATTGTTTATGGAAGTTCAGAATAATAATGAGATAAATATCAAAGCAATATTTTTTGCTTTGCTTAGAAAGTGGTATTGGTTCGTAATCAGTTGTGCCGTCTGTGGCGTGATTGGGATTTTATATTACCTTTCTTCTACTCCGCGTTTTAATGTGGATAGTGAAGTCCTTCTGCGTAGCGGGGAGGAATCGGTCGCTATCCCCGGTGCTGATATGTTGCAAATGATTGGTTTGGGGGGCTCAAAGAAAATCGATGATGAAGTGGCTATTATGACTTCGCGTGACATCCTTATAGAGGTGATACGCGAACTGGATATCCAGACTTCTTATTTGGTAAAGCAGGGCTTGCAATGGAATTCTCAATACGCTTCTGAATGTGACCTCCATGTCGAATATCCCGAGATGTTCTTGGATACATCGAGGATATATGTATCTATGTCACTTAAGGTTTGCAGGGATGGATATAAAATTAAAGCGAAAACAAAACGGTTTCATACCCAAAAATTCTTTGTCGAAAACCTTAACGAGCCTTTGATGGTGGATGGAGTGGGACCGGTTCGCATAGAACCGCTGAAACCTCTTGAGGCTGGTGCTAAATACCGTATCATAACTTCTCCTATCCTTTCTCTTGTTAAAGTTTATGCCAAAAATATTATTGTCTCTAGGTTGAAGAAAGAATCTGCTATAGTCAAATTATCCACTGTGACAACCAAACCACAGTTGGCGATTGATTTTATCAACAAGCAAATCGAACTCTACAACGCTAACGCCGTGATTGACAAGAAAATGATGGCAAATACCACTGCTTTGTTTATTAATGAACGGATGGACTTGATTGCTCGCGAGTTGGAGTCGGCTGAGGCTGAGGTGGAGAGATACAAACGTGATAACGACCTCACTGATGTGCAGGCGAATGTCGAAATTTACTTGCAGGAAAGTACGGAATATCGCCATCGTATTGAGGGTATTGAAACACAAATCAAATTGGTAGATTATGTGGAGAACTTTGTCCGGGATGAGAAGAACAATGGTAAACTTATTCCCGCAAACTTGGGAATTACCGACGAGTCGCTTGCCCAATTGATTCAACAGTATGACAACCTCATTTTGCGGCGTATGAGAATGGCACGCACGGCTACTGACGCAAACCCCGTAGTTATGCAGGTTAATGACCAAATCAATGTGCTAAAAAGCAATATCCTTTCTTCTGTACAAAATGCAAAAAATAGTTTGGCTATCAGTAAACAAGACCTTGAGAATAGGGCTAAAAAATCGAATCAGCAGTTGGCTTCTGTCCCTACTAAGGAACGTGAATTTGTTGAGAAAGCAAGAAATAAAGAACTTCAGCAGAAACTTTATCTCTATTTATACCAGAAACGAGAAGAAAATGCCCTGTCTTTGGTGACGGCGGTTCCACCGGCTAACATTATTGTGCAGGCGCAGGTTGACCCTCGCAGAGTTTCACCCAGACTTAAATATATCGCCGTCATTTGTTTGGTTTTAGGCTTGGGATTCCCGGTTGGTTTGCTATATATACGCTATATCTTAAACGATAAGGTAAATGGGCGTAAGGTGTTTGAACAACGTTCTAACCTGCCGTACCTTGGCGAACTCCTGCATGTCCACAATGGCGATTTCTTGGCTGTCGGTGAAGGGGCGGATTCTACTGCGGCAGAGTTATTCCGGCTGCTCCGGACGAATGTGTTACGTGCATTGAAAAATGACGAGAAGGTGATTGCCGTTTCTTCTTGCATTGACAATGAGGGCAAGTCTTATGTGGCGGCCAATCTTGCCATGTCGTTCGCGCTATTGAATAAAAAGGTTGTCATAGTGGAGTTTGATCTACGTAATCCGTCACTTGCCGAACATTTTGAATTGCCTGCTTCACGAGGCGTTTCTGCTTTCCTCAAAGGGGGTGATTTTGGTGTTGAGGAACTCCTGCTACCTTCAGGAAGAAATAAAAACCTCGATATCCTTCCCGCTGGTGCTTTGCCCATCAACCCTAACGAGTTGCTGCAATCTGACTACTTGGATCAACTCATTGCCATTTTGCGCAAGCAATATGATTTCATTATCTTGGATACCGCACCCGTGGCAATGGTTAGTGACGCTTTTGTCGTTAACAGGGTGGTTGATATGACACTTCTTGTCGCTCGGGTTGGCACAACTACATTTGATATGGTTGATTATGCTAATGCGCAGGCTGACCTGAATAGGCTCACCAATATCTATGCCGTGCTTAATGCCGTTGAGCGTGAAGATCTTCCCTATGGTCATGCCTATGGATATGCTCGCCGATGATTGTTTGCGTTGCTGAAAAACCGTCTGTTGGGCAGTATATTGCTAAGGTGTTGGGTGCTGGCACTCGGCATGATGGCTATTTTGAAGGAAACGGCTATCAGGTCACTTGGACATTCGGACATCTCTGTGCCTTATTGGATCCCAATGAATATAATAGCGCGTGGAAATCATGGAACATGTCTTCTTTACCCATGATTCCGGAGCGGTTTGGTATTAAGGTCGCTGACGACAAAGGCATACAAAAACAATTCAATATCATCCGTTCGCTTATTCAGCAGGCTGATGAGGTCATTAATTGTGGTGATGCCGGACAGGAAGGGGAACTTATCCAACGATGGGTCTATCAAAAAGCAGGTTGTAAATGTCCTGTTAAACGACTTTGGGTCAGTTCTTTGACTGAAGAAGCTATTGCTGAGGGATTCCGCCAACTCAAGGATCAAGCTGATTATCAGCGTCTTTATGAAGCCGGCCTCATGCGCGCCATTGGAGACTGGTTGCTGGGGATGAATGCCACTCGCGCATATACGTTACGCTATGCACAAGGATATGGAAAAGACCGGCAGGTGCTTTCCATCGGGCGCGTCCAGACACCGACTTTGGCTCTGGTTGTCAAACGGCAGGCGGAAATAGAACATTTTGTGCCCAAAACATATTGGGAACTCAAAACAAAGTATCGCGATACAATCTTCTCGGCTCAACTGCCTGCAGAGGAAGGCGAATATGCTATCGCCACGCAGGAATATGGACAGCAGCTGCTTGATGCTGTTAAGGATCAGCTGTTTACCGTAACCTCTGTTACTAAAAAGAAAGGTACTGAGTTTGCACCGAGGCTCTTTGACCTGACTTCCCTTCAGGTTGAATGTAATAAAAAATTCTCTTTCTCCGCCGATCAGACACTTAAAATCATCCAGTCTCTCTACGAAAAGCGTGTTACAACATATCCGCGTGTCGATACTACTTTCCTCAGTGATGATATCTACCCTAAAGTGCCTGCAACCCTCAATGGCATTAAAGACTATTTTCCACAGGTCACACCTTTGTTGTCTTTGAAAGCCGATGGGAAGAAAACTCAGACATCTCTTCCTAAATCCAAGAAAGTCTTTGATAACAAAAAGGTTACCGATCACCATGCTATTATTCCGACAGGGCAGCGGCCTGATAATCTGACCGCGGACGAACACAAAGTCTTTGATTTGGTTGCACTACGGTTTATAGCTGCTTTCTATCCTGATTGCGAGATTGCCACTACTACGGTGCTTGCCAAAGCTGGGGAGATTGATTTCAAAGTTACTGGAAAGGAAATACTTAAACAGGGATGGCGGAGCGTTTTCTCCGACTCTGTTCAGGATGAAAAGGATGACGCTGAACAGAATATTCTTCCGGCATTTGTTGAAGGTGAATCGGGGACGCATAACCCTGAACTTCAGGAAAAAACAACTCAACCTCCCAAATTCTATACCGAAGCAACTCTCCTCAGAGCAATGGAAACTGCCGGAAAAACAGTGGATAATGATGAATTGCGGGACGCTCTGAAAGAAAATGGGATAGGTCGGCCTTCTACAAGGGCTGCCATTATTGAGAAACTTTACCAACGCAAGTATATTGTCCTTAAGGGTAAATCCATTCACGCCACTGACATAGGTATCGACTTGATCAAAAAAATCATTTCCCCGCTGCTCAAATCGGCTGAATTAACCGGCTTATGGGAGAAAAAACTCCGCGAAATTGAACGCGGCGAATATACGGCACAGCAGTTCCTGGACGAACTCAAATCCATGACAACCGAAGTCGTGCGTGAGGTCAAATCAAACAAAGCGGGACTGATATGTCCTGTCTGCCGCAAAGGAACTATTATACGGGGTAATACACGGTACGGCTGTTCTCGTTGGCGCGAAGGGTGTAACTATGCCGAACCGTTCTAATCATCTTAAACATAATAAACGTATGCGAAAACTATGTATCTTTTTAGCCCTTGCAGCACTGGCAATGGGCATCGAAGCCAAGACAATGGTGGCGTATTTCTCGGCTACAGGAACAACAAAAGCGGCTGCCCAAAAAATTGCTAAAGCTCAGAAAGCCACTCTTTGGGAGATTGAAGCGGCGGAACCCTACACCGCTGCCGACCTTGACTGGCGCAACAAACAGGCACGTTCGTTATTGGAAATGAACGACCCCGACGCACGCCCTGCTATCAAACAATGTACCGACATCACGCCATACGACACCATTTATGTCGGTTATCCCATTTGGTGGGGTATCTGTCCGCGTATTATCAACTCATGGATTGACAACAACCTGCCGCAACTGGAGGGCAAAACACTCATTCCGTTTGCCACTTCCGGCGGTTCTGGCGTAGAACAGTCTGTGGACTACCTCCGCAAGACCTACCCGTCTCTGACATGGCAGGACGGCCAACTGAAAAGTAGATAAAGCTCTTTGTTAATTGCGCCCGTATTCAATGCGGGCAATTGGCTCTGTCGATCTACTAACAGCCACATGCGATTGTGTCATGTGTGCGCTATCTTCGTTAGCGCGTTCCTTTCTTCCGTTACGCGGCATAATATCCCGCCATTGAGATTCTTGGTAGTTGCGCCGTCTGCCGGACGGCTTTTTCTTTCTTCGTCAATCATGTTAACTGCCCATTGATCAACAAAATGCTACAGAGTACCATGGCTATTATACGGACCCTTCGATTTTCACAGCCGATATTATAATTTTATTATGATTTTATTAGGTTATTATTAGGCTATTATTAGGTTATTATTAGGTTATTCCAAATACGTGACCTATTTCAGTAGATACAAAAAAAAGTGTGCCGCTTAATTTGGACACACTTCTTTGTTTATCGGTAGGAGTTTTCTTCCCCCCCCTGTCTTTGTCGGGATGACAAGATTTGAACTTGCGACCTCCGGTCCCCCAGACCGTTGCGCTACCGGACTGCGCCACATCCCGTGCTTATCGGGCTTGCCCCGAAAAAGCGTGCAAAGGTACAATAAATATTTCAACCATGCAAATATTTTTGCAAAATTATTTGTTTTTCCGTTCTATTTCGCCTCGAATAGGCGTAAAAACAATTTTTATTAGTGTAAATCAAGATTTTTGTAGCCGTTTTTTACGAACGCTTCGTATTCTTTTACGGAGAATGTCCCCGGAATAAGTTGGTAATTCTCTTCGGTAATACATAGCGGCTTGATGTCTAGTTCCTTGAAGATTAGTTGTAACTCAACATTCTTGGCTGTCAAACCGAGATACCAGTCGGTCTCGCCGAGGTTCTCAAAGCCTGATATGCGCAACGCACAGCCCTCATCCCATACAAGCAGCTTTTGTAAATCGAAATCCCGTATCAGGAACTGGGAGAAATTGAATAATGCCACTTCATACAGCAACTTGTTCAGTTTGCCCTCGTCGGCTTCAGGCAGACAGAGCAGAACGAGACTTGTTGTGTTGGTCTCCGGCGAGAATTGTTTCTCTTGATCCTTTTCTTCACTCTTGTCTTCTGTTTGCTGGCGCATTTCGTTCAACTCCGATGTCATCGCGCCTTTTTGGCTCTCCATCCCTTGTCCCATCATCGCTAACATGTCTTTGGCCATGGCACTTAATTCATTTTCCGGATACCGTGCTACCATATCGCGCAACTCGTTCACAAACGCTGCTTGACCGTCTGTGCGCGCAACGGCTACCGCATTTAGGAACAGGAATCGTGGCATCAGCGGGGATAACGGATAATGCTCATCGGCATACTGCTTGTTGGATTTGACTTGCTTGAACTCGCTTTTCCGATACGCTGTGTATGTCGCTTCATATACCGAATCCTGTTCCTGTGCCATTCGCTGAAGTTTTTCAAAGTAATCGGGCTGTGCCACTATTCGTCCTTGGTCGGAATCAGGCCAGCGTAGCATAATGGCTTGGCGGTATTTCTGTGCTTCTGAATCGTCTTGTGCTTTCAGTGCCTGCAGATACCGCATATAATACAAATCAACTAAACGGCGGTCGTTCGGGAAACGTCTTTCAAACTCGTCAAATGTTTCGTCTGCTAACTCCTGATCCCCTACTTTGTCCTGATATATATATATAAGGTCATACAGCGCATCGGCAATCAGACTGTCTGATATGGCAATATCGGCTTCGCTCTTTGGTATCTGTTGCAGATAATATTCCGGCTTGTGGGTGTCTGTTTCTGCAATCACTTGTGTGGAATCTGCTGCGTTACTGATACTGTCAGTGCTTAACTCTGCCTCATCCTCATTGCCGGTGTCTGCAAAAGTCGATACCGCGGCTTTGCTGCGACGACGCCAGTTGTCCTCTAATGTACGGTTTCCCCATTGCTTGACAAACTGTTGCTTGCCGCTCCGCATAAGTTGGGTGTTGTAGAAGTACCATTCTGCCGCTGCACCGCCGCCACCGCCTAACATGTTGCGGGTATCAACGCTTTGCAAACCGCTGTTTTCTGCCTCGCGTTGCGCTAATAATTCTGCTTCTGCTGCCTCTTCTTCGGCTTTAATCAAATCAGCAATAATCTTTTCGACAACTTTCTGCTGTTCTTCGGGGGGCATTTTGGATAATCGTTGAAGAGAGTCTTGTAGTTGCACGACTCCGTATGCTGCAATCAGTTCGTCAAGAGTCTCCGACCGCTTCTGTAAACGCTCATAGTCTTCGTTTTCCGAGGAAATAATGGTCACAGCTTCTTGATAGCATGGCTGTGCCGGAGTATAATCACGGCGGTCGTAATATATATCACCGGCGGTTATAAGAATGGCCGCCTTGTTGGGACCGGACTGGGTACTCTTTTCTATCGCGGTTTGATAATTCTCAAGGGCTTTTGCTGTATCACCGGCTGACAGGTAAATGTTGCCGATAGCACCGTAGATACAATCTAACTGATCCTTGTATTTGGATAGTTTCGCCATCTTCTCAAGCGACTTGATGGATGACTTTCCTTGTAGCGTGGCAAGGTTTATGCGGGCGTTGAAATCCATCGCCGGAGCAGGTGCCATCTTGATACAACGACGATAGGCATCGGCTGCCTCTTTTTTCTTTCCTTCGGCTTGATAGAGTTGTCCTAATACATATTGGAATCGGGGGCGGTACATCTTGCGTTTCTCATCCGGCAGGGCCAACTTAACAAAAGGAATAGCCTCGTGGTATTGCTTGCCCTTCAATAACACATCCGCTTTCGCGGCTGCATAGAAGGAAGCATGCTTGCGGCTCAATGCGTCCTCATTGACGCGGTTTAGCATATCCTCCGCCTCATATTGCCAACCCATTTCTGCATATGCACGCGCTACCCATAACTGGCAGCGTGCTACAACCTCCGGGTCATTGGCATAATGCTTGATTACATAGTTGAACGTCCCGACACTGCCTAAAAAATCGCCTTTGCTGAATTCTGCTTCCCCCAATCGGATCCATACATTACCCATCTGGTTGTTGAACTCCTCCGATTGTAGCCATAATTTGTATTTGGGATCGCTCCTTTTCTTTGGATCCGGCTTTGGCTTGGATTTGATACTGTGTAGTTTGATACACTTGCGGCATTTCTCGATGGTCTTGTCCATCTGCGAGGCTGAGGCCTCGGCTGCCTGATGGTTGCTTACCGGGTATAGCGGGATAATGGTCGAAAAATCATCCTCATGGGCATTTTTTGTCACCTGTTGTCCTTCAAGGAACGCTATGTTGCCATTGAAGAAGATGTTGTATTTCACCTTCGTCTGATGGAATGACCGGGTGGCTGCTGTGTTCTTTTGCGTCGAGCAGCCGCTGGACAATAATACCGTTCCTGCCACTAATGCAAATAATATGTACTTATGCAATTTCAATTTGAATGGTCAATTAATCCTTTAACGTGACTTTTCGCTGCCACAAACTCTTTGAGATAGAATGGCTCATAATAGGCAAGTTCGGTCACCTTCATGCAGGCTTTGCCTTCTTGGAACATTCGCTCGGCAATTCCACCCATATAGGCTGCATTCGGAACAATTCCTGCTATATAATGTGCATGCTCACTTGATATTTGTTCTACGCACTTCCCGGCTCCGTCTCCAAAGAAATACAACGGCTTGCTCTCTGAAGGGCTTTGACCGAAATCCACCGACTTGGCACTTTCTACTACACATGCGGTAATATTGCTTGCTTTTTCTGCGTAACCGTTGGCGAATGTGTACAATCCGGTATATACTTCCATGCGCCGTGCATCAATCATCGGTAGCAGATAGCATTCCTCTGACAACTGCTTTTCGGCGGCGAACGAAGCGCATAGCACCTCCGGGGTCGGTATTCCGATAAGCGGTATGTCCAATCCGTAGCACAACCCTTTGGCGGTACTTGTGCCGATACGCAAACCCGTATAACTGCCCGGACCCTCGGATAAGGCAACGGCATCTGTTTTTAACCCTGCCTGCCTTGCGTATTGCAGCAACTCCTCTATAAACAACGGTAATTGTTTGGCATGATTACCGCCTTCCTGGTCTATTCGGGATACGATTGCCCCACCGTCTTTTATCAAGGCTGCCGAACAAACTTTCGTACTCGTTTCTATTGCAAGTATGGTCATTTTTACACAATTAGCCCGCAAAAGTAATATAAAAAATGCGCATACGCAAATAAAACTGGCGATTTATGCAAAAAGTGAGAAAAATTTGTGCATTCAAAAAAAAAGCATTACCTTTGCAGCCCGAATTTACAAACAAATGCGCTCCTGTAGTTCAATGGATAGAATACGAGTTTCCTAAACTTTAGATCCGGGTTCGATTCCCGGCGGGAGTACTTTCATTGACCATGCAAACGAATACCCATAATATTCAACCGAAACTGCCTGCTCTGGCGGTTGATGCCGCCTGCTCGGGCAATCCCGGTATTATGGAGTTCCGCGGAGTCGTCGCTGACACCGGCACCGAGGTCTTCCGCCGTGGGCCGTTCATGCAGGGGACAAACAATATCGGCGAATTCCTGGCTCTTGTACTCGGTCTGGCATATCTCAAAAAGTATAACCTCCCATGGACACTTTATACCGATTCCGTGACTGCTTTGGCGTGGGTGAGGCAGAAAAAATGTAAGAGCAAATTGGTCTGGACTCAGGACAATCAGGACCTCTTTCTCATGGTTCGGAAAGCCGAAGATTGGCTCCGCACTAACACTTGGACGACCGAAATTAGAAAATGGGAAACTACCATCTGGGGAGAGATTCCGGCGGACTTCGGACGGAAATAACCTCGCGAAATGTAATTTTTAAGTAGCAAAAACAAGAAAATTACGCAAATACTTTCGTATTCAAAAAATAAATATTACCTTTGTCGTCAAATCTGTAAATTAGTAAATCTAATATAAAATCTAACAAACAAAATTTAATTCTATGACAAAAGTTGCAATTAACGGTTTTGGCCGTATTGGTCGTCTGGCTTTCCGTCAGATGTTTGAAGCTGAAGGTTACGAAGTTGTTGCTATCAACGACTTGACCAGCCCGAAAATGTTGGCTCATCTTCTGAAGTATGACACTGCACAAGGTGGTTTCGCAGGTAAGTTTGGTGAGGGTAAACACACTGTTGCTTACAAAGACGCTGTGCTGGCTGAGGATGGAAAGACTGTCGTTACTCCCGGTTCGATCACCGTTGACGGTAAAGAGATCACTATCTACGCTATGCCGAATGCTGCTGAGCTGCCTTGGGGCAAACTCGGTATTGATGTAGTGCTGGAGTGCACTGGTTTCTATACCAGCAAAGCTAAAGCTTCTGCTCACATCCAGGCCGGTGCCAAGAAAGTCGTTATCTCTGCTCCTGCCGGTAATGACCTCCCGACCATCGTTTACAACGTTAACCACAAAACGCTCACACCGGCTGACACCGTTATCTCAGCTGCTTCTTGCACAACTAACTGCTTGGCTCCTATGGCTGCTGCACTGCACAAGTATGCTCCTATCCAAAGCGGTATCATGTCAACCATTCACGCTTACACCGGTGACCAGATGATTCTGGACGGCCCGCAACGTAAAGGTGACCTCCGTCGTAGCCGTGCCGGCGCACAGAACATCGTTCCTAACAGCACCGGTGCTGCAAAAGCTATCGGTCTGGTTATTCCTGAACTCAACGGCAAACTGATCGGTTCTGCTCAACGTGTTCCGACTCCGACCGGATCAACAACTATCCTTGTTGCTGTCGTTAAAGGTAAAGACATTACCAAAGAGGGTATCAACGCTGCTATGAAGGCTGCAGGAACAGAGTCCTTCGGCTATACTGAGGACGAAATCGTTTCCAGCGATGTTATCGGTATGCGTTACGGCTCACTCTTCGATGCTACTCAAACAATGGTGGCTAAAATCGACGAGGATACTTACCAAGTTCAGGTTGTTAGCTGGTATGATAACGAGAACAGCTACACCAGCCAAATGGTTCGTACCATCAAATATTTGGCAGAACTTAAGTAATCTGAACGTGGCTATGCCACAACAAAAAAAAGTGCGGGCAACCGCACTTTTTTTTGAGATAATGTCTATTTTTTTGTTCCGGCATAAATGATGTTTCCTCTGATTCGCAAATATGCTTCTGTTTTGGCACTTGTCTGCATGAGTGCTTTTGCAGTGTGCCTGTTGGCTGACGAATGGCATGATTTACAGCGCGCGTGGCAGGACCTCGAAATAGAGGCTATGGCTGAATTGGAAACAGAGGATTTCGAGTGGAATGAAGCGAACGCGACTTATCAGGTCGCTGCAAGGTCTGACCTGCGCCAGCTTGCGCCGTGTATTGCTATTCTTTGCATGGGAAGGCATGAATTGGACTCGTCCCCTTGTATTTCTGACAAACAGAAACTCGGATTAGTGCGCCGCTTTGCCCCGAATAGTGCTGTACGGAGCTATAACTATACCCGGATATTGACCAAACGGTATGAACTCATTTGAGTTTGTACCGTTTTTATTGTAAATGCCGATATGTTCAAATGGTAAAATAAACAACTAAATAGTAAATGAATCTATGGTAAATCTGACTTCTATTCTAACAGCCCTTTTAACCCTTACGGCAGGTATCGGAGTGTTTCTCGTTGCCTGTACCATGATGAGTAGTAACCTCGAGTCGGCTGCATCCCGCCGCCTCAAAAAACTGTTCACCAAGACCGGAAACAGCAAATGGATCGGTGTCGGTATCGGTACTCTCGGTACGGCTGCCATACAGTCCAGCGGTGCCGTCACCGTCATGGTCATCGGTTTTGTTAATGTGGGGATTATGTCTCTCGCGCAGGCGGCTACTATTATATACGGTGCCAATATCGGTACAACGGTCACGGCACAACTCGTGGCACTCGGTCTGTCCGGCTCCAACAGTATCTCCACTACTTTGCTTTTTGCCGCGTTTGCAGGTATCGGCGCGTTTATCATGCTCTTTTCAAAAAACGACTCATGGAAGAAAACCGGCGGTATCCTCACCGGATTCGGCATGCTCTTTGTCGGACTTAGTATGATGGCGAATGCCATGGACGAGTTTGCAGCCCTTGACTCGGTCAAACATTTCCTTGCATCCATCCAAAATCCGCTCCTTTTGGTCCTCTTGGGAGCGGTCATCACGGCTATAATCCAGTCCTCGTCTGTCATGACATCCATTGCCATCACTATGGTTGTCACCGGATTGATTGCTCTCGACCAGGGCATTTATCTGACAATGGGTAGTAACATCGGTTCTTGTGTTGTCGCCATCATTGCAGGTTAGACAAGCGGTGTCGCTGCCAAACGGACGGCGATGATTCACTTGCTCTTCAACGTGTTGGGTGTCGTACTGTTCCTTTGTGTCGCTTTGTTGCTCAATATTCTTACCGTCGGCGTATGGAGTTTCGGTACTATCTTTGAGCATCTCTTCCCTGCCGCTCCGCAACTACAGTTGGCGATGTTCCATACGGTCTTTAATGTTTGTACGATGTTGGTGGCACTCCCGATTACGAATGGGCTGGTCGCTCTTGCATGCCGGATTGTCAAAGACCAACCTGTTCAGAACTCCGACGAACCGCATCTCTATTTCCTTGACCCGCAGATGCTCCGCACGCCGGTTGTCGCTATTCGTCAGCTCAAAGCGGAGGTGGAGAACATGGCTGCGTTGGCGATTGAGAACTACCGCAGGGCGGTGCATGATGTTACTACGCTGGATAATTCCGACAGGGATGCGTTCAACAAAACGGAGAAACAACTCAACTTCCTTAACCGCGAACTTGTTCATTATACCTTGCTCCTCTCCGATAAACAGCTCAATCGATTCGACCACCAGTATCTGGTCTCCACCATCCGGACGGTCAGTGGTTTGGAGCGTATCGGCGATTACGCAACTAACATCATCGAGTATGCTGACAGCCTCAGACAGCAGGAAGTGCGGTTCTCCGACTATGCACTCAAGGAGATTGAACAGATGAATACACTTATCAGCCAACTCTATGATGCCGCTATGCAGGCATATCATAAAATGGACATGACGGCACTCGGACATGCTAACCAGATTGAGGACGAGATTGACCAACTCACTGACGAAATGGAGCGAAACCATATACAGAGGCTTTCACTCGGTATATGCAAACCGCAGGCTGGCACGGAATATATTTCCCTCGCGCAGAACTCCGAACGTGTTGCCGACCACCTTATCAATGTGGCTAAAACCATTCGTGACCTGCAATAAAGTGTTTGTTTATCGGCGTGTTTTCTTCCTATCCGCATTTTAGTGCAAATCTGCACTAAAATGCGGTCTATTAAGCGATGCACACAAGAGACAAATATATCTTTACTCTGCGAGGTTGATGGCGAAGTAGAGGATTTGTCCTTTCGGCGTGCAGCCGGTGATGAAGAGGACGCGGTCGCGTTCGGGAGCGGCATTGGCACGGCGGACGATGTCGTCAAGGTCTTCCTCCGTGCGGACGGAGCGGTTGTTGACCTTGAGGATGATGAAGTCCGAGGGAACACCGGCACTCTTCAGTTTGCCGGCTTTGAGCGACTTGATCTGCAAGCCGTAGTTGATACCCAGATGCTCTTTCTGCGCATCGGTCAGTTCGGAGAAGGTGGCACCCAGAACGGACGCTTTGTCTTCGGCTGAGATGACGCCTGTGCCGCCTTCGCGGTTGGTGAGCGTTGCCTGAACGGTCATGGTCTTGCCGTCACGGAGCAGCGTCACACTCACTACATCGCCCGGACGGTGACGCCCGATATGTTCCTGCAGGTCGGTGCCGGTCTTGACAGCCGCATCGTCCACACGCGTGATCACATCGCCGCTCTTGATGCCTGCTTTCTCTGCCGCGCCGTCCGGCACTACGCGCTCCACGTATGCCCCTTGGAGAGTTGTCAGGTTTTTCTCTTTCTTCAGTTCGGAAGTGATCTCACGCATCTGCACGCCGAGGATAGCGCGCTGTACGACACCATACTGGCGGATGTCGCTTACCACTTTCTGTACGATACTTGTCGGCACTGCAAAACTGTAGCCCGAATACGAACCGGTCTGCGAAGCGATGGCAGTATTGATACCCACCAACTCGCCGCGCGTGTTAACCAGCGCACCGCCGGAGTTGCCGGGATTGACTGCCGCATCGGTCTGGATGAACGACTCAATCTTCATCTCCGCGTTGAGGATATTGATGTTACGCGCCTTGGCGGACACGATACCCGCCGTGACGGTCGAAGTGAGGTTGAACGGATTGCCGACTGCAAGCACCCATTCGCCGACACGCAGGTCATCGGAGTTGCCCATCAGGATTACCGGCAGCCCTGTCTCTTCAATTTTCAGGAGCGCAATGTCGGTGTTCGGGTCAGTGCCGACCAGCGTTGCCGTGTATTCGCGTTTGTCGTTGAGGACCACCTGAATCTGGTCCGCGCGGTCGATGACGTGGTTGTTGGTAACGATATAACCGTCCTCGGAGATGATGACACCCGAACCGGACGCCTGCTGTGCCGGCATCTCGCGTTGCTGTCCCGGTCGTCCGAAGAAGAATTCAAAGAGGTCAAGTTGCTGCGATGAAACCTGATTGCGGTAGGTCGTCTTGACGTGGACTACCGCATTGACGGAGAGTTCCGCCGCATTGGTGAAATCCGTCTCCCCTGCCTGCGGCAGCGAAGCGAACCGGCTGTAAGCAGCAGGAATTCCGAGGGAATCATTGGAAATTTGAGATTTGAAATTTGAAATCTGGAATTGTGGATTGCTGTATTTCAAGACAGCAAGTGTTGTTCCGGCACTGACGGCTGCGACGAGCAGCACGACGCCTAAAAATCTGAATATCTTTTTCATAGTTCCGAATAATTTTAGTTGCAAATATCCCGTTGCAAAATCCGTGCCAAAAAGAGGAAGCAAAAAAAGAGATGAAATTTATCACCTCTTTTGCAACTTTTTCTTTTTTTGCATTTTAGATAAAATACCCTTTCTCGAAACAATCAGGGTAGATGAATTTCTTTTCTCGTTTAAAGTCAAAACTGCAATCAAGATAGTGTCCATCAAAAGAAACCACAACGCCCTCCCCGAATGTCTTGTGGGTTAGTTTATCGCCGATGCTGATGGATAATGCAGGTTCTTGCTGCCGGATGCTATCCGGCAAAACAGACGAAGCCTCGGCCTTTTCCGGCTTGGTGTAAATAACGGTATCGTACAAACCTATAGCACTTAGGTCGCTTGCCTGTATGCCGGTATAACTAAGGCTGCTGTCTTCGTAGCGTTTGAACTTATAAACAGCATCATTCATGAGTGCCGCATTAAAGACATTGAGGCTGATGAGAAGTTCAAAATCCGGAATGGTAAGACCTGTTACCTTGCTGAACAGATCCGGCTCTAACCGGGTAATCACATCCCGCAGGCAATACTCACGGAAATCGGTCAGGTACATAAAGACAGGAATACGTGTAGCGAATTTAATCAGTTTTGAAAAGGGTTATTTTACGTGGCGGAAATTGATAAAACCATTATTGGGCATATCCATCTCATGATCACCATCGTAAATCAATTGAGACGAGACAACCGCGTCACCATATATTTTCCGGAAATAATCCATGTTTCTGAAGAAGTCAGATTTGATACCGGTAGCTGATTTGATTTCGAATATCTGCACGTTTGGATATGCTAATTCTTCTACGACATCTACCTCTTTTTGCGATTTATCGCGGTAGAAATATAAGTCCACATTGCTCATACCTGTGTTGTAGCGGTTTTTCATCATATTCGCTACTACCATATTCTCAAACAATGCTCCACGCATAAACGAATTATGCACATCTTCCGGCGATTTCAAACCTAAAAGGTAACATACAATACCGGTATCGTAGAAGTACAGTTTCGGAGTTTTCACAATCCGTTTGCCGATATTGTGAGAATAAGGAGCCAGCATAAAGGTGATGTATGATGCCTCTAATACACTAAGCCAACTATTAACGGTATGTATGCTTATTGCCAACTCATCAGCTATTGAACTCGCCACAAATTCCTGTCCTACTCGTGTGGCACAAAGTTGTACAAAACGGCGAAATTGGCGTAAATCTTTAACATTAACAATTTGCTGCACATCGCGTTGTATGTAGGTAGTGAAGTACGTGTTATACACTTCGTTCACATCGCGTCCTTTACCCCAGATAGCAGGATAGAAACCCCTGTATATCAGAGTGTCAGTATTCGTTTTTGCATCTTCACCCAATTCGTCAAGCGAAAGAGGAAGCAGTCGTACAATGGCGGCTCTGCCTGCAAGCGATTGTGAAATACTCTGCATCATCAAAAAATTGCTACTACCGGACAATACTATCCTGCGGCTGTCATCTTCATCAACAGCCACTTGTACCTCTGAAAACAATCCGGGTAAGTTATGCGCCTCATCAATGATAAGACCTCTGCGCTCCATCCGCAAAAAGTCGTGCGTATTTTGAGATATAAGCTCGAAATCTTGGTCTGTTTCCAAATTATAATAATCATAATCGGGAAATAGCATTTTGCATAATGTGGTCTTGCCTGATTGGCGTGGTCCTGTTATCGAAAGAACAGGGAATTGAGAGATAACATTTAAGATGTGCGGTTGTAATGCTCTAAAATACATATTGTTGAGAATTGTTTGGACGAATTTGCAGTTAAACTTCAAATTTGTCCGCAAAATTACTGCTTTTTTTTGAATTATGCAAATATTTTGCCAATAAAAATACACAATCATGCATGTTTATGCCACAAATCGCAATCGTAACTATATGAAAATGAATGAGAATGCGAGCATTCGGACAAAAATAGCATATGATTGTTAAATTTGTCCACTTTTATCTTGTCAGTATGTCAAAGAACGCTTATTTTGTATATTTTTCCCTCTTGTCATCTTTCACCTTTCAATTACCATACCCCCTCTATATATAGTCACAAAAGAGGCGAAATTTATCACCTCTTTCGCAACTTTTTTCATTTTTTTTGCATTTTGTGGTCAAAGGACCGATTATTAAGATTCAGGTATTATACCACCATCCCTCTAACCTCTGCGCAAGGTCAGCGCAAGGTCTGCTATTTGGAACTACTATGGAACGATGTTAAAAGATATATGATTGTTAAGATTCTACTTGGGAATTTGTACTTTGCACAACACTAAACTTACTCTTTAAGCGTAAAAACGGCATCTCAAAGTATTTATACGACAGACCTGCAAGGACGATTGTTAAAACGGTCATGGAGATAAATATAACTACGGAAGCTACATCGTTTGACATATAATTGGTCGGTCTAATATAACGAGTTAGCACATATAATAACAATGGATGGATAACATAAATACCATAGGATATTTGCCCCAAATAATTCATTACTCGATTTTCCAATAAAGGTTTACGTAGCAGTCCAGCCATAATAACAAATAAAGAAATCAATGCTATATATTCATTACGTACAGGGGATGGAATATAGTTGGCATATAAACCTGAAGTGAAAAATAATCCCCATGCCAGTATGGCCACTATGCGATTGGAACACAGCTTGCAGAACCATTTTGTTTTGCGATAATACATGATGGCTCCGATTGCTCCTAACATCATACAATCAAACTGCGTTACGGCTAAAATGCGATAGATAATCCCTTTGCCAAGAAAAATATATGCTGCTAATTTGGCACCAAACCAGCAAACAAACAGAACCGATACAAATGTCAACACGTGTTTCTTGCTATATTTTATCATCCACGGATACCAAAGATAATACTGCTCTTCTACTCCCAAACTCCAGAAGTGGAAAAGAGGAATAATTCCTAATCCCAAAGCATGAGATATATTGCCGGAAAAGAAAGTGTAGAAACATGCTGCATTATTTATATCGTCGTGAAAGAGCCATGTCGCTAATAATGCAAGTGCAAAATAGGTATAATAGAGCGGCCAAATACGCAAAATACGGCGCATATAGAATTTCGGGATGCTGACATCATCGGTTTTACCGATTTCGTTCATTAACAGAAAGGTAATTAGAAAACCGCTGATCACGAAGAATGTGGTTACAGGTCCTGAGGGCCATGGAATATGCCAATTGGGTATCACTCCCCATTCGCCGAACGGAGCCCACATATGACCAAACAACACCGTCATTGCAGCAACAGCACGAATTCCATTTAATCCCGGTAAATATAACTTGTTTTGATTCATAGATTGATAGTTGTTTGTGCATAACTATCAATCGGGACGATAAGAAAAGTGCGAGTTTCTTATCGCGTTACCAAGGCAGTGTGACAAAAGGAAGCCTTTGCTGAACTATAAGAAACTCGCACTATTCGTGCAAGCATCTATTACTAGTTCAGCAGGCATACCTATAGATATGCTGCCTATATTATTTCTGGCATTTATTTCCTTTTAGTTGTCAAACGCGAAATAATAGTAATGCTTTGTTTTTATTTAATTAGCGCAACGCTTTGCGCTTGTTTTATCTTTATTGTTCTTCTTTATTTTGCCATCAGTTGGTGTAGGAGGCTGGCAATTTGGTATTTTGCATGTTTTTGCAACTTCCGGCTGCAAAGGTATTGTTTTTTTTTGACATATGCAAGGGTAGGGGTGATTTTTACCGGAAAATGCGGAAAATATAGACCGCTACGCTAATCAGGAAGGCAGTTTCGTTATGGTGAGGTGCCTTATAGACGTGCATTACCGTTCGGGGATTCTTCGGTATGTTGGCTTGCGGTATATTTGCGGTATCTGGAATATCCTAATAATAACCTAATAATAACCTAATAATAGCCTAATAAAATCATAATAAGTGGTATGGAAATTGTAAGAAAAATGTTACATAAACCAGAAAAATATGGTTTAGAAAGGGTGTGTGTTCAGGTGTGTTCGGGCGTGTTCGGGTGGGAGAATCCGGTTAGTATGGTGTATTCGGGTGGGTGAATCCGATGAGTTTGGTGTATTCGGAAGCGAACTGCAAGCGAACTGCATAACGTGTTGCTAAAGTGTGTTGCAGTGAATAAATGCTAATATTCTTGTCAAATGTTTGCATAATTCAAAAAAAGGTAGTACCTTTGCGCGGAATTTTGTGTGTATGCCGAGAGGTTGAAAAAGTGTGGGGTAGTTTGAGGCGGTTTGAAATAGTTTGAAATAGTTTGATGTAGTTAAGATGAACAGGGTACAGGATAAGGACAGGTTATATTCTTTTTTGCGTCCGTATGTGGATTGGACATTCCGTCTGTCATACCGTCATTTTCAGGTAGTAGGGAAGGAGCATATCCCTACCGACGGTGCTTATATCTATGCGCCGAATCATACGAATGCGCTGTGCGATGCGATGGCGGTATTGGGTATAGACAGCAAGCGCAAAGTGTTTGTGGCGCGAGCAGATATATTCCGCAAGCCGAAGCAGGCGAAGCTGCTGAACTGGCTGAAGATAATGCCGATTAAGCGTGTGCGTGACGGTTTGGAAGAAGTGCGTCATAACGATGAGACGATGGACAAGGCCGTTGCGACGCTTCATGACGGAGTTCCGTTCTGCATATTGCCGGAAGGTACGCACCGGACGAAACATTCGTTGTTGCCGTTGAGCAAGGGAATATTCCGAATAGCGTTGCAGGCGAATGACGAGTTCGGTGAGACGAAGCCGGTGTATATCGTTCCTGTCGGATTGGAATACGGCGACTGGTTCCATTTGTGGGACAGCCTGACGGTGAATATCGGGGAAGCGTTGAATGTGACGGAATTTGCGGCGGAACACGCGGAATTGGATCGCCCCCAACTGATATTGGCGTTGCGCGATGAGTTGACCAAGCGTATGCGCGGTACATTTTTGTGGGTGCCGGACGATGAAAATTATGCGTCGAATTGGTCGGCATTGCATGCAAATATGCCGGCTCCGTTTGACAAGTTCAAGGAGCGCAAGGTGCCGAAGTGGGCGTTGTGGCTGTATGCGATCGTGCTATCGCCGTTGTTTGTGGCAAGTGCGGCACTGACCATCCCGCTATGGGCTGTCCGGCTGTACATATGCCGTCATGTGGTTGATCCTGCGTTTTTCAATTCGGTGCAGTATGTGTTTCAGACGCTGTATTATCCGCTGACGCTGTTTACGGTTATACCGTTCTGGATGTTTGTGCAGGAGTATGTATATCAATTGAGAAGACTTAAAAGATTGTGAATATGATTAGAGTATATCTGATTATCGGTTTGTATTTGCTGGTGCCGGTATTGATTATCGAGTGTTTCAAGCGTTGGAGCTGGATGCAGAAAATCGGCACAGTAGTAGCGGCATATGCGGTTGGGATACTGTTTGCGCTGACGGGTTTTGTGCATTTTGAGGCGGGAACAGCGGCAGCCGTGTCGTTCGGGAAGATTCAGTCGTTGTTGATGTCCGTGACGGTTCCGTTAGCCATACCGCTGATGCTGTTCAACTGCGATTTCAAGTTATGGACCAAGGCATTGCCGAAAACGATATGGTCATTGGCAGGCGGAATAACGGCGGTAATCGTGTCTGTGGTGAGCGGTTATTTTATATTCAGGACGGAGTCGGTGCCGGAGTTTAACAAGATAGCGGCGATGATGACGGGAATATATACGGGTGGAACGATGAACTTCAATGCGATAGGTGCGTCGTTAGGCGTTGACAAGACAGTGATGGCGATTGTGTTAGCGTTTGAGATGGTTTTCACGACGCCGTATGTGTTCTTCATGATCGGTGGCGGATACAAGTTGTTCCGTAAGGTGCTGCCGTATGAGGATGTGACGCGCAGGGGGAGGAAAGACGAGGATGTGGCGTCGAAGGATGTGGAGAACTATCGCGGGATGTTTTCCAGAGAGCATTTCGGCGGCATGCTTGCCGGTTTGGGACTGAGTGTGCTGTTTCTGGCAATCGGTGCGGGCATGGCACTGCTGCTAACGGGAACGCTGAACGAGTTGGTGGTGATACTGACTATAACGACATTGTCGATAATCGCCTCGTTCTTCAAGAAAGTCCGCGAGTTGCCGAAGACATTCGAGTTGGGGATGTTCTTTATCCTGATATTCTCGGTGATAGTAGCGTCTTTGTTTGATATACACAGTGTGAACGGCGGTTCGCTGCATATCGGAATGTTTGTATTGTGGGTGATGGTGCTGTCGGCATTACTTCATCTGCTATTCTGCCGTATCGCGAAAGTAAGCGGAGATTTGTTCTGTGTGAGTCAGATAGCGTTGCTTTGCTCGCCGCCATTTGTGCCGCCGATAGTCGGAGCGATGAAGAACAAGAAGGTGCTTATTTCGGGTATAGTGATCGGACTTGTCGGCTATGCCATAGGGACATATCTTGGTGTAGCGATTGCATATTTATTACCATAACCAATTAGGAAAAATGAAAAGAGTTGTATTATTACTTGCAGTTGTTCTGGCGGTTTCGGGTGTTTATGCGAAACGTCAGCCCAAGCCCCAAGAGGTAGATTCGTTAGGGCGTAAAATCAAGACGGGCTGGAATTTCGGCATATTGCCATCAGTGGCGTATGATGCGGATTACGGATTTCAGGGCGGTTTGTTGACCAACATATACTATTATGGTGACGGCAGCCAGTATCCGGAGTATATACATTCCCTGTATATCGAGGCGGCATATACAACCAAACATCACGGAATATTCCGATTCAACTACGATTCGAAGTATCTGATTCCGGGATACCGTCTGACTTTGGATGCGACGTATTTGCCGGACGCGATGTGTGACTTTTACGGTTTTAACGGCTATGAGTCCAAGTATGACTATGAGCTGCATGACTGGTCGAAGAATCCGGAGAAGATGAATACAAGCAAATATGAAAGCCGTGTGTTCTATAAGTACAAACGTGACCTTATCCGTGTTGCGGGTGATATAGAGGGAACGATATACAAGGATGTTAAATGGAATGCGGGTCTGGGTGTATTGGGATATATCATAGATGACTGTGACATTAAGATGCTGAACGGAAAGAATGAGTATGATCCGACGTTGGAACACCAGAAGGCGTTGAATCCTGATGTGCAGTTATTGTATGACAAGTACAAGACCTGGGGTCTGATCAGCAAGGATGAAATGAAGGGTGGCTGGCATCCGTATGTACGCGGCGGAATTACATATGATACCCGCGACAAGCGTCAGGGACCGAATAAAGGTATATATGCAGATGCCTTTTTTACCTATTCTGCCGCCTTCAATGCCGCCTACGGCAACCAAGCGTCAGCGGGGTATAACCATTTGCAGTTCAATTTCACATTCCGGCATTATGTGCCATGCTACAAGGATAAAAACGGAATCAACCGGATTACCTTCGCCTACCGAATCGGAACACAGAACAACATTGCCGGCAAGTCGCCGTTTTACATGAACAATTATCTGAATGCGCTCTTTATCCAGCGCGTGTATTATGAGGGCTTGGGCGGCGGTAATTCGATACGCGGCATGATGGCAAACCGTATATTGGCAAACGGTTTTGCGTATGCGAATGTGGAGTTCCGTTTCCGCGTGGTGAACTTCGACATAGGTCGTCAGCACTTTTTTGTGGGGCTTAATCCGTTTTTTGATTTAGGTATAGTGACGCAGCCATACCGGTTAAACGAGTTGGTGGAAATCAACACGGGGGGAAAGTACAAGGACTTGTCAGAGAGTATGAATGCGGCGGGCGACGATTACGACACCTATTTTTCCAATCAGAGCAAAGATACCTACAGACCCCATATGGCGGCAGGATTGGGATTGAAGATCGGTATGAACGAGAACTTCGTGCTGTCATGTGATTGGGCGATGCCGATAGACAAGCAAGATAACCAGAAGTGGGCAAACTTTTATGTAAAAATGGGATATTTATTTTAATCATATGAAAGAGATAACAACCAAGAAATTAGTGGATACAATCATAGAAGGTATCCAGAACAAGAAGGGACAGCGTATAGTCAGTATAGATTTGCGCAAAGTGAAAGAGGCTCCGGTGGAGTATATGGTAGTGGCAGAAGGAGGTTCCAACACGCAAGTGAGTGCGATAGCGGACGAAGTGGATGATTTTGTACGCACAACGACGCATGTACATCCGTTGGCGATAGCGGGGCAGGAGAATGCAGAGTGGATAGCCATGGACTATGGCGAGGTGTTCGTCCATATCATGCAGCGTGAACCTCGTGCGTTCTATGATATCGAGAACCTTTGGAGTGATGGAAAAATAACGGAAATAGCGGATTAGGTATGGCAGATCAAAACAAGCGTCCGTCGGTGCGCAACAACCGTCAAATGCCGGAAGAACCCAAACACAGGGGGTGGCGTGCATTGTTGAGTATTTTATTGTATATATTCCTGTTCGGAATGTGTTGTGCCTGGTTTTTCGGCGGTAATCGTGATGAGCAAGGTCCCCAGAAGGATTTGAGTTATACAAAGTTTCAATCGTATGTCCGTAATGATGCGATAGAATCATTGGTTATCTATGAAGACAACACCGCCAAGGCGAAGGTGCGCAAAGAGAGTTACGGAATCGTATTCGGTGATGCGGCGAAAGGCGAGGAAGCCCATGGAACCATCAAGGCGTTAATACCGTCTGTTGACGAGTTCACGCATTTTGTTGATTCCGTAAACGAGGAACGCCGTGCAGCGGAGAAGCCGGTGATAGATGTCAGTTATGCCAAGTCGAGGGACTATTGGTATATGATATTGGTGAACGCTCTTCCGTTTGTGCTGTTCATTTTGTTTTTGGTGTGGATGAACCGTGGTGTGAGCGGTGCAGCGGGCGGCATATTCGGTGTCGGAAAAGCTCGTGTGCAGATGTTTGACAAAGACAAGAAGGACAAGGTGACCTTTAAGGATGTAGCGGGATTAGCGGGTGCGAAGCAGGAAGTGGAAGAAATAGTAGCCTTTCTGAAGAATCCGCAGAAATACACGGATTTGGGCGGTAAAATACCCAAGGGTGCGTTGTTGGTAGGTCCTCCGGGAACCGGTAAAACACTGCTGGCGAAAGCCGTAGCCGGTGAAGCCGATGTGCCGTTCTTTTCCATGTCGGGTTCAGACTTTGTGGAGATGTTTGTGGGTGTCGGTGCCAGTCGTGTGCGCGATTTGTTCCGTCAGGCAAAGGAGAAGGCTCCGGCAATCATTTTTATAGACGAGATAGACGCAGTCGGTCGCGCTCGCGGCAAGAATGTGATGGCAGGCGGCAACGATGAGCGTGAATCGACATTGAACCAGCTGCTGACGGAGATGGACGGTTTCGGAACGAACTCGGGCGTAATCATCCTTGCGGCTACAAACAGGGCTGATGTGCTTGATTCGGCATTGTTGCGTGCGGGGCGTTTTGACCGGCAGATTCATGTGGAGTTGCCTGATTTGCAGGAGCGTAAGGAAATATTCGGTGTTCACCTGCGTCCCATCAAGATAGACAGTTCGGTTGATATTGACTTCCTTGCCAAACAGACTCCGGGCTTCTCTGGTGCGGATATTGCCAATGTGTGCAATGAGGCGGCGTTGATAGCAGCCCGCTATAACCATAAGAAAGTCGGCAAACAGGACTTTATGGACGCGGTTGACCGTATAGTCGGCGGTTTGGAACGCAAGACCAAGATTATGACCGACGATGAGAAGAAATCCATCGCTTATCATGAGGCAGGTCATGCTACGATTTCATGGATGTTGCGTTGGGCGAATCCGTTGGTAAAAGTGACGATTGTTCCGCGTGGCATGGCGTTAGGTGCAGCATGGTATTTGCCCGAAGAACGGCAGTTGACCAATGAGGAACATATATTGGATGAGTTATGTTCATTACTGGGCGGGCGTGCCGCGGAGCAGTTATTCCTCCAGCAAACGTCAACCGGAGCGTTGAATGACCTTGAACGCGCAACCAAACAAGCCTATGCAATGGTCGCATATTACGGTATGTCCGACCACTTGAAGGATGTAAGTTTCTATGATTCGACCGGAAGGTATGAGTACGGTTTTACCAAACCTTATTCGGAAAAAACAGCAGAAATCATAGACAAAGAGTCTGCGCGTATTATTGCAGAGCAGATGGCACGTGCGCGGCAGATACTGACCGAGAACGAGGAAGGTCATCACGCATTGGCAAACTTGCTGATAGAGAAGGAAGTGATTACTTCCGAAGATGTGGAGCGAATCCTTGGTCCCCGTCCATGGAAGAGCCGCGGTGATGAGATTATAGAGGCAAACACAGTTGCCAAAACTGAAACACCGAAACGGCGCAGTTCGCGCAAAAAAGCAACAACTGAACATGAATAGCGTATTAAATAAAAAGATTGTGTTATGAAAAACGTGAAGACATTAGTGCTGGTACTCGCAATAGCAGTGAGTGGCAGCATATTCGGGCAAACACCTGAAAAGTTACCGGTAGATTCCAATATCCGTGTGGGGCATTTGGCAAACGGTTTGACGTATTATATCCGTCATAATGAACAACCCAAGCAGCGTTGTGATTTCCATATCGCACAGGCGGTCGGAGCCGTATTGGAAGAGGACCATCAAAACGGTTTGGCGCATTTCCTTGAGCATATGGCGTTCAATGGTACGCAGCATTTCCCGGGGAAAGGCATTATCAATTATTTTGAGTCTATCGGTGTTAATTTCGGAGGCAATATCAATGCCTATACAGCAATAGATGAGACGGTTTACCGTCTGTCTGATGTGCCGACAATCCGCGAAGGGATAATCGATTCCGCATTGTTGGTTATGCACGATTGGGCGTGCGGTCTGCTGTTGCTGCCGGAGGAAATTGACGCCGAACGCGGTGTCATCCGGGAAGAATGGCGGACACGCAATAACGCCAATGGAAGAATGTCCAAGGAGATTCGTGCCAAGTTATATCCGAATTCACAATATGGCAAGCGGGATGTGATAGGTGATACCGCAGTGATAAACAACTTCGATTATCAAGCATTGCGCGACTATTACCATAAATGGTACGGACCTGATAATCAGGCGATTATTGTTGTTGGCGACATTGATGTGGATGCCATCGAAGCCAAGATTAAGGCACTTTGGGCGGATGTGCCGGAACGTGCCAATAGGGGAGAGCGTCCGCTTTACACAGTGGATTTCAATACGCAGCCGGTGGTGGCTATTGCAACCGATCCCGAGGCGCAGCAAACGCAGATATATATAGAGTATTTGCGCGAACAGTTACCCGATGAAATCCGCGGCACGCAGGTGGAATATACATTGAACTTTGTTCATAGTCTGATCGGTAGTATGTTGTCCAACCGATTCGATGAGATGATATTGCAACCAGATGCGTCTATTGTGGCGATGCGGGCGTATTACTACCATGCTTTCAAATTGCGGGATAACTTCCAAGCCATATGTGTTCCGAAAGAAGGGCATGAGACAGAGGCACTGCATGACTTGTTGGAGCAGGTGGAAAAACTGCGCCGTTACGGATTTACAAATGCCGAACTGGAACTGGCTAAATCCGAAATGCTCAATGGCTATGAGAAGGCATATAATGAACGTAATACCCGCAAAAACCAAGCGTTGGCGCGGGAATATATACGTAACTTCACCCGCGGGGAATCCATTCCGGGGATTGAGTGGGAATATGATTTTGTTAAGCAGGTATTGCCGTCATTGACGCTTGAGATGGTTAACAAAGTTGCTTCGGACTATGTGCTTCCCAATCCCAGTATAGCCATTTCCGGACCTGAAAAAGAAAGCGTTCATATTCCGGATGAGGCAACGGTATTAGCTATGCTCAACGAGGCGGAAAACATGGATATTGCCGCACCACAGGAGAAGGTAATTGACACGGAGCTTGTCAAGAAGGCTCCCAAAGCCGGAAAGGTAAAGAAAATAAAAGCCAATGCAGACCTCGGTACGGTTGAGTGGACACTCAAAAACGGCGTCCGTGTCATATTCAAGGAAACCGACTTCAAACAGGATGAGATACGTATGTATGCCTATTCGGATGGCGGAAGTTCGTTGGTGGAAACAGAAGATTTACCATCGTGTGTATTAACTCCTGACATTATAGCGTTTATGGGTTTGGGCGATTTCACTGCCACGGATTTGCAAAAGGCACTTTCCGGCAAAACAGTCAGTGTAGAAGCGTCTATGAGCAGTTACAGCGAATCTGTAAGCGGGTCATCCTCTGTCAAAGACTTTGAGAGCCTGATGCAGTTGGTGTATCTGACTTTTACCGCTCCGCGTCGCGATGAGGCGGCATATCAGACATTGATGAACATGCTGCGTAACCAGTTGGCTAACAAAGACAAAAATCACAAAGCCATTTTCCGCGACTCTGTATCCGTCATGCTTTCCAATCACTCGGAACGTACTATTTTACTGAATTCCGGCCTCTTGGACCATGTCTCGTTGGACAAAGTGATGGAGATTTACCGTGAGCGTTTTGCTAATCCGGGCGATTTTACATTCCTGTTCGTAGGTAATATTGATCCTGCTGACAAACAGGTGCGCGAAAGTATTTGCCAGTGGCTTGGAGGACTGCAGACAACCAAAAAACGCGAGTCTTATCGCGACCGCAATATCCGTGTGCCGCTGGGTGAGCAGAAAAATTACTTCACCCGGGTCATGCAGATTCATACTGCAACAAACAGGATTCAATATACTTCATACGACATGCCATATACTTTGGCAAACGATCTGAATATGGAAGTTATCGGGCGTGTCCTTGATATGCGTTATTTGGAGTCAGTGCGCGAACGTGAAGGCGGTTCATACGGCGTCGGAACAAGAGGTAGCATGCGGCTTCGCCCTGTGCCGTCGGCAGTTTTATCCATGCAGTTCGATACCGATCCCGAGAAGCAGGAACGTCTGATGGAGATTATCCATGAAGAGGTTAATACGATTGTTAATGATGGACCTCGCGCCGATGATTTGCAAAAGGCTAAAGAGTCGATGCTGAAGGATTTTGCGGAGGATGTGGAGCAAAACAGCTGGTGGCTGAGTGCGTTGAGCGAGTATTACCATTATAATATCAACCTGTTACGTGATTATCCGGCTGCTGTTGAAGCCATCACTGCTGAAACGGTACAGAACACCTTGCGCAAACTGGTAAGTGCCGGTAATGTGATTGAGGTGGTGATGATGCCGGAATGATAATAGTACATGAAGTATTTTTTCTTGGTAGGTGAGGCATCCGGGGATGCACACGCAGCCGCGTTAATGGCAGCATTGCGTGTACAGGATTCGTCCGCGCAGTTCGTCGGTTTTGGCGGCGAACTTATGCGGCGTGCCGGTGCCAAACTGTATCAGGATTATACACACATGGCTTTTATGGGCGTGATAGCCGTGCTGCGGAATATCAGGCAGATCAAGCAAAACTTTCGCATCGCACAGCAGGCATTGCTTGCTGAAAAACCTGATGTGCTGGTTTTGGTGGACTATCCGTCCTTTAATCTTAAGATGGCGGCATTTGCCCGAGAATCATTACCGGGCGTTAAGATTGTATATTATATTCCGCCTAAGATTTGGGCATGGAAAACGCATAGGGTACACCGTATAGCCAAGTTGTGTGATGAGGTCTTGGGAATATTCCCCTTTGAACCGGCTTTCTATGTGAAGTACGGCTACAAATGTACGTATATCGGCAATCCGACTGCAGAAGAGATAGCCGGATGGCAGTACCGTCATCCACACCCGCAGCGAGAGGAAATAATTGCCTTGCTGCCGGGGAGCCGGAAAGGTGAGATTCTTAATTGCCTGCCAAAGATGATTCGGGCGGCAAAGGAATACGATTATCCGATAATTATTGCTGCGGCTCCGGGATTAGAGGATTCCTTTTATGCGCCCTATGTGTCTGACCGAGTGACGATTACACGCGATACATGGTCTTTGCTCTCGCGTGCAAAGGTGGCATTGGTAACATCCGGAACCGCCACCTTGGAGGCCGCTTTGCTGGATTGCCCGCAACTCTCTGTTTATCGCATCTACACCAGTCGATGGTTGGGATGGTTGAAGCCTTTTATCTTTAAGATTCCATACTTTACTTTGGTGAATATAGTTGCCGGAAAGCAGGTTATTTATGAGGCAATCGGACCTAAGTTCTCCAATGCCAATATCCGTCGCGAATTGAAGAGGTTGTTAAACGACGGCAACTATATAAAAAATATGCTTGCGGATTACAAGCATATTCGTTCATTATTTGGGCAATCACATGCAGCGGAAATGGCGGCACAGCAAATTAAAAAGTTAGTGCAATCGCAGCAATAATATAAGGCATTGCACCGATAAGAACGCCTTTACTCAAACGCCACGAGTCTGTGGTGTAAAATACAAATACAAGTGCCAAATTAGGGAATACACTGACTTGCAGTAATTTGCTGAATGTCTGGCTCAATCCCCAACCGAATGTTCTGAATGAATGCCATAGATGGAAATGGTCAATATAGACAAACATGAAAAGTGCCGGCATTAGCAGGCCGAGTACTATTCCAATCCAGTATTTGTCAAATCGATCCATATTTACAGAGCCACGTAATCGGTCATGTCCACATTGCATGGCTGAACGGATATATATCCGTTGGCAACTGCCCATTCATCGGTGTCTTCAGCATTGGGTTCTTCGTTGACAAAAACGCCCGTAATCCAATATTCGGTTTTGCCTTGCGCGTTGACTGCGGTGCGAATCTCCTTTTCCCAGTGACCCACACATTGGCGTGTCCATTTGATACCTTTAAGCGGACCGACCGGCGCATTGATATTGTACGCCAATCCGCGTCGCCATGGTGTATCTAACAGGTGGCGGCATAATTCCACAATATAAGTCTCAAAATGGGACAAGTCCGTTGGCTGGTTATTGTCATAGATGGAGAAGCCGATACTCTTTATATCATGTTCACAGGCGGTGAAGCAGGCACCCATAGTTCCCGAATAAACTACATTAATTGACGCGTTCGAACCGTGGTTGATTCCGCTTACGAGCAAGTCTATCCGCTCCGGATGGTCATTGTACAGCACGTTTAGTGCCAGTTTGACGCAGTCCGAGGGGGTGCCGTTGGTGATATAGACATCTATCTGCCGCTTTTCGGCGATGGAGAAAGCATCGCAGTCTGTCAAATCCACTTTGTCCAAGGTCATCGGAAGACCCATTGAGATGTGATTGGAGAAACTGCTGCGTGGGCCATCCGGTGCTACCACTGTCACATGGCCAAGCTGTGTCATCAGTTTGGTAAGCAGCATGATTCCCTGCGCACCCCAGCCGTCATCGTTGGTTATAAGAATCTCCATCACTTATTTCATTTTCTCGTTTACCATATCTATCACGCGCTGCGCCAAAGCGTTTGCCTGTTCCATGGTTGCTGCCTCGGAATAGACCCGGATAATCGGCTCTGTATTTGATTTGCGCAAATGAACCCAACCCTTTGCAAAGTCAATCTTTACGCCGTCCTTGTCGTTGATACGCTCGTCCCGGTAAACCTCTTTTACATGCGCTAAAATGGCATCTACGTCTGTTTCGGGAGTCAGGTCAATACGGTTCTTGGAGATGAAATAATTGGGGAACGTTGCACGCAGTTCGCTCACCTTGCCGCCTCTTTCGGCAAGACAGCTGAGGAACAAGGCTATTCCTACCAGTGCATCACGACCATAATGGGCGGCGGGATAGATGACTCCGCCGTTTCCTTCGCCGCCAATCACTGCATTCGTCGCTTTCATCTCTGCCACCACGTTCACTTCGCCTACTGCGGAAGCCGAATAACTGCCGCCATATCGTGCCGTCACGTCACTAAGTGCGCGCGTCGAACTCATATTGCTGCACGTATTGCCCGGGGTGTGACTTAATACGTAGTCCGCCACACTCACCAGCGTGTATTCCTCACCGAACATCTCACCGTTTTCGCAGACAATCGCAAGCCTGTCCACATCAGGGTCAACAACAAATCCTACATCTGCCTGACCGCTCTTCAGAAGCTCGCTGATCTCCGTCAGATGTTGGGGCAGCGGTTCCGGATTGTGGGCAAATTGTCCTGTCGGTTCGCAGTTCAGACGGATTATATTCTTCACACCCAATGCTTCCAGCATCGCCGGAATTGCCAAACCGCCAACCGAGTTCACGCAGTCTATCGCTACTGTAAAATTGCAATGACGGATGTTATGTTGCTCCACCAACTCCAAATCCAACACCTTGTCCACATGATACGGCAGGTAGTCTTTGTAAACGATTTCCCCTAATTTGTCCACTTCGGCAAACGTGAAATCCTCACGCTCTGCTATCGCCAACACTTCTTTCCCTTCGGCATCATTGAGAAATTCACCATGCTCGTTCAGCAGTTTCAGCGCGTTCCACTGTTTGGGGTTGTGACTGGCTGTCAGAATGATACCCCCTGCGGCTTTTTCGCCGGTAACGGCTAACTCTGTGGTCGGGGTTGTCGCCATGCCGATATTGATCACGTCAAAACCCATACCGATGAGCGTTGACGATACCAACATATCCACCATCTTGCCCGATATCCGGGCATCTCTGCCTACTACTATCGCGTGCTTGACACCGCGTCTGCCGCCTTCAAGCCATGCCCGCCGCTGAACGGCATAGGCGGCTGTAAATCGTACAATATCTACCGGATTCAATCCTTCGCCTACGCGACCGCCTATTGTGCCGCGGATTCCTGATATACTTTTTACTAATGCCATATTTATTATCGCTTTATTCTATTGTTCTCGTTAACGTTTTATCTTCATCTTCAAATCATACCCGTACGGAGTCACCGTATTGCCGTCTTCTGTAAATCCGAGCTTGCTCGGGCATATTATTTTGCACTCCGAATCGCTGTATTTCATCAGACCCACTGCGACATGCCATGCGCGGGGAGCCGTCGTATAGTCTGTCAGATAGGTGAATTCCAGCGGATACGGGCTGTTCAGCGTCGTCCAGTAGTCTGCCGTATCCGCATTCAGTCCTAACGTGTATTTCTTGTAGCGCATCACTACGGTTTCGGTCGCTATGATTGAATCCGTCCGGATTGTATCGCCCGAATCATTGATATGGTAAGGAGTGCCGCGACGGGTCAGGTGAAAGTACAGGTAGTCATACCCGTTTACTTGGTAATAGTCCTTTTCCTCCCATGCCGCATCGTTCTCCGGCAGCTCATAAATGACATGAATCCCCTCGCGGGCGATATAGTCCGCAATCAGTTTCTTCTCCGCCTTCAAATCGGACGAATAACTGTTTGAACTACAGCCGCTTATAACTGCTGCAACCGCTAAAATGCCACATATCAATACTATCGCTTTTCTCATATTTTCTTACTTGTCTGGGAATGGCGCAAAGGTGCATTCACCGAGTATTACTTCGATAATTACATTCTCATACGGGGCTATAAAATCATTCCCGTGAACACCATAGGCGCAGTACCACGGGGATAATACCGTCGTGTGTTCTCCGCTGTGCATGTCCTCAATCGCTTCCTCTACCACGATGGGGAGTTCATATCGCCTCACCGCATATTCGCTCTCCGTGTCTGTCGCAAGACGTCCGTCAAGGTGAAAAGTCTTTATGCGGACACGCCATTTCTCTTGACGACCGGGAGTCTTGGCGTACATCGCCTTGTCGCGTTCTTCCGGCGTTCGCTTGCTCTTCCAGCCGCCGCATGACATCTGGGCATAGACAACGCCCGTCGTCCGGGTCAGGCTGTCTGCCATATGCAGCAGTAACTTGTCCGCTTCGCTCGCCATCCGGCGGTTGACCTCCATCAGCGCAATCAGCGTACTGTCCGATTGCGGCGTTCCTGAACTCCGTTGGGACGGGGATTGCGGACTTGTACGATGGCAACCCGATACCGCAAGCACTATCGCTATTATGCCTAATAACTGCCGCATCTTACTTGCTCGCCAATCGTTCCAGATAACGGCCGTACTCCGTCTTCATCTCTTTGCCCAAGGACGCTAACTGATCGCTGTCTATCCAGCCGTTTCGCCATGCAATCTCTTCGATACAGGCTATGTAGAAACCTTGACGCTTCTGTATCGTCGCGATGAAATTGCTCGCGTCCAGCAGACTGTCGCAGTTTCCCGTATCAAGCCACGCAAAACCGCGACCGAATAACTGCACATTCAGTTTGCCTTCGGCAAGATACAACTTGTTGAGGTCGGTTATCTCATATTCGCCGCGGGTACTCGGCTTCAGGGATGCCGCTTTGTCGCATACGCTGGAGTCGTAAAAATACAATCCCGGTACAGCGTAATTGGACTTGGGTTCCGTAGGCTTCTCTTCGAGGCTCAGCACTTTGTTGTGCGCGTCAAACTCTACCACACCGTATGCCCTCGGATCCTGAACCTCATAACCGAATATACATGCTCCTTCCGCGGCATGTTCTATCGCTTGGTGCAACATCGTGCGGAAACCCTGACCGTAGAACATATTGTCCCCTAAAATCAGACAACCCGGCTCGCCGTTCAGAAACTCCTTGCCTAATACAAACGCTTGCGCCAGACCGTTCGGGACTTCCTGGACTTTGTATTCCAGCCGCATACCTATCCGGCTTCCGTCGCCTAATAGTTCCCTGAACATCGGCAGGTCGCGCGGGGTCGATATAACCAACACCTCACGGATACCCGCAAGCATCAGAGTCGATAACGGATAATAAATCATCGGCTTGTCATAAACCGGCATAATCTGCTTGCTGATGGCTTTGCTAAGCGGATATAAGCGGGTCGCACTCCCACCTGCTAATATGATTCCTTTCATCCTTAAAAACTTTCTTCAAACGAGATTTTGTCACTTGTCTTTGTATATGATGCCGGAACATTGAAGTCCGCATCGCAATACGATGTGAAACTCATCGCACGGCGCAAAACGGTTCCGTCCTCCTCTTTGTACATGTAGATGCGCTTGTAGCCTGCTACCTCATAGCGGTCTTTTGTGAACGAGATACATTTCTGGTCCGCTACGTATTTCGTCCCCTCGCTGTGATTCTCGTTATCTACCAAATCATCGGCAAATTTCTCCCAGCGGAACCACTCTACCGGGAATACATACGACAGGTTGGAGTAGTAGAACGTCCCGTCCGTATTTTCCTGACGCGCATAGGTTCCCTTATAGTAATAGCATTCGTATGCGTATTCGGGAGTGATGATGGTTATATTCAGGTTCGTGTGGTCAATACGGATGTATTTGCCATACTCCTTGAAGGACAATATCGTGCCGTCTGAATACACAACCGTCCCTTGGGCGACTTCAAACACTTTGCCGCTCATGATTTCTTTCTTCTCGTCACTCGCCCATTTGGTGCGCAGAATAGTCGCTGTTATGCAACCGCTCATCAGGGTCGCCACTACTGCTGATAATGCAATGACTTTCAATGTCTTTTTCATAACTCTTTTATTTGGTTTGTTTGATTCTATTGTTGTTCTTTCCCCCGCTGTCTCTACTTGCCTCATCGGGCTGCTCCCATAGTATTCCGCCGCAAAAGTACAGCTTTTCACTGACATATGCAAATTATTTTTCCTTTTTTTGAAAAATCATCCTAAAACCGTTCCGCTATCCCTGTTCTCCCGTTCCTTATCCCGCCATCTCCTCTGCCCCGAATAATCCCCGAATGATTAAATGCCTAAATCCCTTACTTTTTCCTCAAATAAAACTCTACTTTGTCACAGCTTTAACCGAAGGATAACCGAATGATAACCGAATGATAACCGAATGATAACCGAACGATAACCGAACGATAACCGAAGGATAACCGAATGATAACCGAACGATAACCGAAGGATAACCGAACGATAATGCGCTTCTATAAAGCACCATATCGGTATGAAAAAACCGCCGGCTGCTATTCGGATAATACTTCTGTAATCTCTACATCTCGGTGCCGAGTTGTCGCATTCTTCATTATTTTTTGCGTAAATCCTTGCGTATGTTATTTTTTTTGTGTACCTTTGCAGCCGAAAAATGTAATTAATCTTTCCCTTTAGGGATAAGAAAGATGCAAAGATAACTAAATAAGGAGAACCATATTATGGCACGACCAATTGCAGAAACACCGATTCTTAGCGGTAATGATGCACTTCGTTTCGAAGAGGCGATCAATAATGTGCGTCCGCTATCACGCTCTCGTAGGGCTGCGATGGACGCGGAGTATCAGTCGTTTACCAGCAAAGTAACCATTAATATCTAAACGGACACTATGCAATTAACACGACTGGTAGCCGACGCGAAGATTGCGGAATTTGATTGCGGGGATGAGGACTTGAACGGCTTTCTTCTCAATGATGCTAAAGCATTCATGCAAAAGAAGATAGCTAATACTTTCTTACTGACTGATGGTGAGAAAGTGGTTGCTTATTTCAGTTTGCTTACCGATAAGATTTCCAAATCGGAAGCTGCAAATAGCAATTGGCGCAAACTTCGGAGTAAGTTCCCTCACGAGAAACATTTTAATAGTTACCCGGCGATTAAGATAGGTAGGTTCGCAGTTTCGCAAAATTATCGGGACCAACATATTGGTAGTGAGTTGATGACTTATATAAAACGGACGCTCCATGAGAGTAAGAACTATGCTGCTTTTCGTTTTATAACGGTTGATGCGTACTTGTCTGCTATTCCTTTTTATGAGAAAAATGATTTTCGAATGCTTGTGAGCGCAGAAGAAAATCCTTATACTCGCTCCATGTATTTTGATATGATGGAGATGGAAAAGCAATAAACTATCCCCTCTCCATGACGTTAAATCGGAGATCAAGTCTGACCTCACCGACAGCGTAAAAAAGCGGTGAAAAATATAAAGATAAGACATACAGGCGCAAGCGTGCACCTAAAAAAAGCGTAATAAGCCGAAAAGCTATAAAAATACAAAAAAATGGCACTTTTATTTGCAAGTGTCATTTTTTTGTGTACCTTTGCAGCGCAAAAATATTAAGATTATTTTAGATACGCCAAATTGACATCACAACTATATACAATATGAATGATATAGCCACCATACAACAGCAAATATATGATATACGAGGTCATAAAGTAATGCTGGATTTTGAATTGGCTGCATTGTATGGAGTCGAAACATCTCAACTCAAACGAGCCGTAAAACGAAATATAAAACGGTTTGAGGGAGAGGATTTTATGATAGTTCTAAGTGTTGCTGAAACGGAGAAAGTCTTATGAATGGCTATCCGCTGGTTCTTGCATACACGTAGTGGTGTGGAGTCCACAAACGATATACCCGTACATTCTGCCAGCAAGCAGAGTTTG
>CAJOKE010000018.1 GCA_905235225.1 Paludibacteraceae bacterium | reverse complement strand
TGACGGCAATATCGTCCAAAGCGTGCTTGCCCGGAATAAAACTCATCCACTTGAAACCGGAGTAATCGGTCATTATATCGTTCTGGTCAAAGGTTGTTTTGGTCATGATTGTACGGATTTGAATATACGGATTAGTAATAATCGTTTCGTGCGCTATGCGCGAATTAGAACAATTTGGATGCAAAGGTACAACAATTTTTTGACATGTGCAAGCATAATAGTAGATTTAGAACAATCTTCGCACGGATTAGAAGAGTGCTAATTGCTTATAAAGCAGTACTTTTGTCAGCGTTTACGTTACGGATATAAAATTCTCGAGTATTCTATAATCAATACTTCAGCATAGTAGCGTATCTGGAATAACCTAATAATAACCTAATAATAGCCTAATAATAACCTAATATGGATAAAGGAAAGATATTCAAAAACAAACTGATTAAAACAAAAGGAAGATATGAAGATTTTATTCGTAATTGACAGTTTCTATACGACGAACAACGGGACGTCGATCTCTGCGCAACGGTTTGCAGGCGAGTTACGGAAACGCGGACATGAAGTAAGGGTGCTTTGTTGGGATACTCCGGAGTACATTGAGAACAAAATGACAGACGGCGATTTTACTACCCCAAAATTCTATATGCCGGTTTTTCAGCCGCTGATGGATAAGCATGATTTCAGTTTTGCCCTCAATGCAAAGACCATAGTTCACGATGCGTGCGATTGGGCGGATATCGTGCATGTTTTTGTTCCATTTGGTATAGAGATGGAAGCAATTAATTATTGCCATCGCATCGGTAAGCCCGTGACTGCGGCCTTTCATATTCAACCGGAGAATATGACTTCATCGGTCAGCATGGGAAAAGTGGAGTGGTTTAACGAGATGTTTTATCGTTCTTTCCGCCGTAATGTGTATAATCGCGTGCGTCACGTACACGTACCTTCTTTATTTATGGGCAGGATGATTGCGGACCGCGGTTATACGGCAAAAATCCATGTCATCTCCAATGGCATTCAGGACGAGTTTATGAAAGCAGGAGAGAGGAAACATCTCACTCAAACCCTCTCCCAAGGCGAGGGAGCTTCTTCCCTCAAAGGAGACGGAAAAGAGGTCTTCAAAATTATGATGATCGGGCGGTTGAGTCAGGAGAAACGGCAGGACGTAATCATCAATGCGGTCAAATACAGCAAGTACGCTGACAGGATTCAGTTGGTTTTTGCCGGCCGCGGACCTGAGTACGACAAATACGTGGAGCTCGGCAAGAATCTGAAACACCAACCGCAGTTTATCTATGTAGGGCGTGACGAACTGATAGAGGAATTGCTGACGACAGACCTCTACGTTCACGCCTCCGACATGGAGAGCGAGGCCATCAGTTGTATTGAAGCGTTTGCAACGGGCTTGGTACCTGTGATTGCGAACAGCGAAGTGAGTGCTACACCGCAGTTCGCGTTGGACGGGCGCAGTCTGTTCATGCCAGGCAACCCGAAAGATTTGGCCCGCGCGATAGACTACTGGCTGGACCATCCGGAAGAGCGCAGCCACATGGAGGAGCAATACCGTCTGGCAGGGCGCAAATACAGTTTGGCTGCATCCGTAACGGCGTTCGAAGAGATGTTAAACGAAGAGATTCAAGATAATGAAGAAGTTGCTTGTATGCCTGTCGCTCCTCATCGCCATGAGCGTTGCAGCCGCAGAATACGTCGTGTTGCCGCAATTTGGTAAGACCGACAAAGGGCTATTCGGCGGTCCAGTAGGAAAGGGAAGAATGTATTTCGACATCAACCTGCCGCCTATTACTCCCAACCTGCTGATAGATGTAGGCATGAGTATGTCACAGATGCATGGTGTGGTAGGTATGGCTCCGCGGTGGTTTGCGATGTTCAGCCCTACAGCCTGCCCTTATGGTGAATTATATACAGTGCCGAAGAGCAGTTCGGCAATCATGATTACTTTCAGAACATACTTTTAAGATTATGAATACAAACAGATTTTTAGTTGGATCAGCCGTCTTCGGTTTGGTATTCACCCAGTTGTTTGCAGTTTTGAGTGTACGTGGTCAGGAGAGGATAGAACCAGTACCCTTTGGCGATTTCGAGTACTGGTCGGAGCAGCAGATTAAGGAGTCAGTGCTCATCGGCGGTCAGATGAAGACGCTATACAAGATTGGTGGTCCGTGGAGTAGCAGCAATGCGCATGCACGGGCATTGGGTGTGGACAAAGTGTCAGTCTCGGTCACGCCGGAGAAACGCGGCGACGGATATTGCTGCCGTATGGAGAACATATTAGAGATTGACAAAGCCATCGGCATAGATTTCAAGGCACTCGCGACAGGTGCTATCTACACCGGCAAGTTATTAGACATAGTTGGTCTGAAGCATAGTTCCGATCCGAACTCGGCAATAGACATGGGTACGCCGTTCAGTGGCAGACCGAGTGCGCTGATTTTGGACTACAAGGCTTTAATCCAGGACAAGGCTGCGGTCTATGCAGCTGCAACGACTTCAGTGAAAGAGGTCAGCGGGCATGATGTGGGACGCATCACAGTTCTACTGCAACACCGCTGGGAGAAAGATGGTCATGTCTATGCATATAGGGTCGGGACAGCCGTTCATTTGCTTAATCATACTACAGATTGGCAGAATGACTATCGGATACCTATTCTGTACGGTCAGGCGGGAAAGGAGTCCAAACAACTGTTGTCAGACAGCTACAAGACATATAACGGGGATGGAAAAATGGTGTATATAGAGGAGGTGGACTTCTGTGAGAATGTCCCGCCTACCCACCTTATCATTCAGATAGTTGCAGGCTCAATGCCTCCTTTCACGGGCTGCCCGGGTAATGTGGTATGGTGTGATAATATCCGATTGGCGTATGATGAATGATTGTCGTTGGCTACTGCTTGTGTTGTCGGTTTTTCCTCTTTATAGTCCGGCGCAAGTGTTTGTACATCAGGATAGTACTGTCAGTTTTTGTTACTGCGGCGAGGCAAAAAGAGTCAGTGTGCAGAGCGATTTGCTGTATGCCGATGAAGAAACGGCGCATTATACAGACCTGACGCATCGGATTCGGATGCGTCGTGACAGCGACGGATGTTTCTGGCTAACAACCAGCAAAGTAAGTCCGGAGATGTACACCTATTGTTTCCGCGTGAACGGTAAACGCAAACCAGACCCGCTTAATAGCGACACGGCATGGCAGAGGATGTATAAATGGAATGTGGTGCATGTGCATGTAGGGGGAACACCGCAGGCGGATGTCTATCGCACACCCAAGCAGACGGGATACTTGATCCGCACATCGTGGTATAGTACTAATGAGAAACTCCACCGACGCATGAATATCTACTTGCCTGCCGGATATGACACTACGAAAAATATCAGGTATCCGGTGCTTTATCTTATTCATGGTATTAACGGTTATGAAGGCTCATGGATAGAGCGCGGGCGGGCTATTCACATCTTGGAAAACATGGTCGCGAAAGGACTCTGCGCTCCGATGATTATTGTTATGCCGGATGTCAATGAAGGGGTGCATGAGGACCGCCCAAGCCATCGTACGTTATGGAATAATATTTTCAATTATCCGCGTTTGTGCCATGACCATGATATTGAGAAAGCAATAGTGGAACTGATTCAGAAGATAGATAGTACTTATCCTGTTTCGGACAAACATTATATTGCCGGACTGTCTGATGGCGCACGTTTAGCAGCTAATACCGTCAATTTATTACCGGGATATTTCGAGGCAATGGGTATGTTTTCTCCCGTGGTACACAAAAATCAGTTACCTAAAGACAGCACAATGGTATTTGTCTATACCGGCAGGCGAGATATGTTCCACCCCAATGCCAAACGCTTCATGAAACAGTTGGAGAAAAACAAAACCGCCCATTGTTATCATGAAACAACAGGTGGTCATACTTGGCGCAATTGGCGCATGTATCTTTCTGATTTTCTAAAACAAATAGCACATATCCCGCCCAACGTGCCTGAATAGTTTTTATGCAGATAATTCTAATAGGGCTGTTTGCAGCGTTGTATCGTTTGGATACTGTTCCAATGCTGTCTTTATGAAGCGAAGTGCTTGATTTCGTTTGTCCTTGTCTTTGCTGTCTTTTGCTTCTTGAAATATTAGCATGGCTATCTCCTGTCCGCGCGAAGACCGCTTTTGCTCGTTTTCTTGCCCACTCCACCAATCTTTTTCTGTCAGGTGCGACAAATCCCACCACATAGCAAAATCTATGAAGGAGAAAGTATTTTCAACTTGTATATCCTTTTCGGTAGTGTATTTGTAGTCATTATATTTTGCAACTTGTATCGCAAGACTCATCAGCGTGTGACGTCCTGCGCCGGTACTATCGTCTAATGACGGATATAATCGGCATAGACTTTTTAGTATCCGCACTGCTTCGGCTCTTTGTCCCTGATTGATATGAAGTTGCGCCATATCGACTGCACACCAGAACATACAGATTGTGGTATAATGCCCGTGATGAACTTTGTACATCGGTAGCACGGCTTGATAGGCTTCTTCAGTCTTACCTTCCTTTCGCAACTCGAATATCTCTTTGATGGTCATAGGTTTTGTAATTGGCTGTTTTGATATATTATTTGTGTTTTTAGGACCCGCGCACACAAGTTTTAGCAAGCTTAAAATGTTACTTTCTTCAGGAACCGGCATAGATACTCCTGCCAGTTGTCCCATGTGTGTCCGCCCGGGCTTTCGTAGTAGGTATATTCGATGTTGTTTTGCTCCAGCCAGCGGCGGTAGTCGGTATTGAAGTCATACAGAAAATCCTCTCGTCCGATACCTATCCAGTAGAGGCGCGTGGACTGCATCTGTTCGCGCACTTCCTGTTCCCAATTGTCATATACCGGATTGGGTTCAACCGGTCGTATAGCCGCGGAGAAGAGTCCTACATACGCAAACTGTCCGGCGAGATGATGACTGACATGCATCGTATGAAACCCGCCCATGGAGAGTCCCGCGATGGCGCGTTGCGAGGGCGCACTGCTGATGGCGTACCGGGCTTCTGAGGCCGCCATGAAATCCGCAAAACGTGCTATCCATTCACCGTTCATCGCATGGGTACGCTCCTCTTCCGGCGTGGGATAAGACGGACAGTTATCCGGCATGATTACCACCATCTCTTTCACCTCTCCGGCTTGCAGCAGCGAGTCCATTATCTCGACCAACCGTCCTTTGGCAGTCCAGTCATCTTCCTTTCCGTACATCCCGTGCTGCAGGTACAGCACCGGAAATTTCTTTGCCCCGGCTACTTGGCTATAACCGGCAGGCAGATACACGCAGCAAGGCACTCCGGCCAATGTGTCTCGCACCACGCTGCCGGCACGAACTGACTCTGCCGGACGGCTGCAACTGCACAAGGCTAATGCCGATACGATAAGTGGAATAATAACATACTGTTTCATGTTCGCATCAATCTTTTGCGTTTAGTCATATTGTATTCGATTTTGTTGCGTTAATTATGTGGGCAGATAGGTTAATTTTGAGGAAACGGTTTAATCACTTGTCGGGTGCCTTCAGTTTGAACTATCCGAAAATTACGGATAGTTGCCCCCTCTTCCAATTCATGGTCGTTATATACCTTTTGAATATGGTCATTTATTGTGCGCACATCCACACCATATAATTCCGCCATCAGGCGTTGCGTTAGCCAGATGTTTTCGTCTTCATAGCGCAATTCTACGCTTTGCGGTTGGTCGCCGATGGCACTAACAAAAGTCAGATATTCAGCAGCCGAACTGCGAATGGTTATTTCTCTTGATGATTTTTTCTTAGCCATATATTATTCGTTGTGTCTAGCGTTGAAGGATTTGTGTTTTTTTTACCCCTCCATATATAAGTCAAAAAAGACCTGCACACGTAGTGATCGTTCCCTTGGGGATAAGAAATCTATCACCTTAAAAGCAACTTTTTTGCATTTTTTTGCGTTTTGTTATTTTGTCGTTTGCTACTTGGATATTTATTCTATCGCTTTCGAGGGGCTTGGACAGATGTATTGATTATTACTTATTAAAAATGAATGTATTCACAATGTAAATATTATGGCAATAATGGCAAACCTAATTCGGCGAGGTATTTGTTGTGCTCAGCTTTAGCGGACTGGATGCTGTTTTCAATTTCTACTAACTGTTCATGAACAGCATTAATATCTATCGGCTCTTCATCTGTTGTAAGATCCACATAACGAGTAATATTCAAATTATAATCATTATCATGAATTTCTTTTAAAGAAACACGGCGAGAATAACGTATTTCTTCTATACGATGCTGGTATGTGTCCACTATCTTATTAACATCTTCATCCCGTAGTGCATTTTGTTTGCGCCCTCGTTCATAATGTTCTTTGCCACTCGCATTAATAAACAATATATCATCGCTTTTGCGGCATTTCTTCAACACAATAATGCAAACAGGAATGCCTGTCGAATAGAACAAGCCCTGTGGTAATCCGATAATCGTATCTATACAGCCTTCAACTATCAGTTTTTTACGAATAGCTTCTTCTTTACCTCCACGGAACAATACACCATGAGGAAGAATGATTGCCATCGTACCATCATCACTCAAATAGTGGAATCCATGCAATAGAAACGCGAAATCGGCTGCTATACGTGGAGCTATTCCATAACGTGAGAACCTGAAATCTTGTAGCAATTCTTCCGAAGGATCCCAGCGCAAAGAAAACGGAGGATTTGCCACGACAGCGTCAAAATGTATCTTCTTTGCAGGATTCATTTCCTTTAGAATATCCCAATCATTCATCAACGTATCACCATGATGAATAGAAAATTCTGTATCTTTCACTCCATGCAGAATCATATTCATGCGTGCAAGGTTATATGTAGTGATGTTTTTTTCCTGCCCATATATCTTTCCTACCTGTTTGCCACACTCTTTGCGAACGTTCAGCAGTAACGAACCTGAACCACATGTCATATCAAGCACTTGATTGATGTGGTCGCGTTTACCTGTTTCCGGCGATTGACAATCAAGCGTTACTATACGCGAAAGAATAGTCGAGACCTTTTGCGGTGTATAAAATTCACCAGCCTTCTTCCCAGATCCCGCAGCAAATTGTCCAATCAAATATTCATAAGCATCACCTAAAGAATCTCTATCTTGAGGGAATTGGTCAATGCCGTCATTAATTGTTACAATTATCTTACATAACTGCAAATTCCTTTCTTTGTAGTTACGTCCTAATTTCTCGGAATTAAGGTTTATTTCAGAGAACAAGCCTTGAAATGTGCTTTCAAATGATTCGTTCTCAATATATCTAAAACCATCTTCCAGTGTATTAAGCAGGTCCTCATCCTGTTTTAGAGAAAGAACAAAGATATTCTGCCATAAATATTCCGGTTTGATAACATAATGGATACGTCTACGCATTACACGTTCAAACTCTATAATATCTTCCTTATTTTCATCATACCACAATTGTAAGGGCGTAGTACCTTTCAATTTTCGCTTTACATTTGGATTCAATTCATCAGGATATTCTCTTCCTAATTCTTTTTTGACAGCTGCAATATAATTATCTGACAAATAACGCAAAAAGAGGAATGAAAGCATATAATCTCTAAAATCATCAGCATTCATTGCTCCACGCAATTGATTGGCGATTGCCCACAAAAGTTTTCCTAATTTATTATTGTCTGTTGCGCTCATAATTAATTCTTTTATTAGTGTAAAATAAACTTATACTTTTTCATCAATGCTTCGAAAATATAAATTAATCGTTCCTTGTTATCAGGAACTAATTCAACCGATTCATATCGAAATATATTTTTATGAGACAAGGCATTTACAATATTTGCATCATTTTTATCAATACCTATTTGTTCCAAGGCATAAGAAAAAGCTCCTGCCCCTAAAAATGAAGAAATATTTTCTAGGACTTGCCGAAGTAAAGTAAAATGGTATGCATATAACTTATCCTCATTTATTGCATTTTTAATAATTTGCAACAACTCAAGGTGATATAATAATACTTCTTTATCATCACTTTGTAAAGTAACCGTATCTCCATAGCGTTTGAGGATATAAGTTTTAAGTTGTTTTTTATACGAGCCACTTTTTTCTGATTTACTCAACCAATTATATAAAATAGCAAATAATCCAATATGATGAGTAGTTATCACTATTTTTCTATTTGCATAGTGTTTTTCTATTAAATTCATCAATGAAGCGACAGTTATAAAAATATTATGATCGTCGAAACTTGAAACAGGGTCGTCAATGAAAAAATGATGTGATTGCTTGTCTTGTCCGGTAAATTCTTCGATATCAAATAACGTCAGAAAAAAACACCAGATAAAGAATTGCTGTTCACCTCTTGATAGCTTGATTGGTGTATCATCTTTGTGCACATCCTCCTCTTGATTTTCAGGTTGATCCTTTTTAACATAAAACTGAATGTATTCAATACCATCAGATGCATCAACATAATTATGGAAACGATAATCAAAACGAGGCTTATAGTCCTTTAAATGCTCATCTAATTTTTCCTCCGTTATATATTGAAGATATTGATTTAGACTACTTGACTTTATTTCTAGTTTTATATTTGCTCCATGATGTTCTTCGTCATTCTCCCAAACAAACAAATCCTCGCTGTAAGCATTGTAATAAACACCAGCATGTTTATTACCATTTGCTTGTTTCGTTACATCTTTATAAGCAACGGACAATCGTGTTTTTCCTGTTCCATTAAAGGCATATACGAGCACGATATGTTTATCTAATTCCAATAATTGTTGCGCTATTGTATTCATTCTATTTTGTTTTAATTCGGAAATAATTTCTGTAAAAGTCCCTTCTTCTGTAGCATAAGCAAATCTACTTTTTGCTGCATATTATTTATTAAGTTATCAATGGATATAAACAATTTAGATATATATTCCCTCTCTTCGGCAGAAGGGACAGGAACTTTAATATTAAAAAAATCAGAAGGACTAATACTCATTCTATCAAATCGCGCTCCATTGTTAGCTATTCTTTTCAGTTGTACTTGCCAATGTTCAGATTGAAAATAATATACATAAAAGTCATCTTTGTCGATATTAAATCTGAACACCATATACAATGGTGAAATAACTCCTGTTGCTAAATAATTCTTTGATATAGGACCAACCGGAGCCGTAACCGATATACGAGAATTATATACAAAATCCCCGTTTTCTACTATATAGTATTTTTGTAAATGATCATTATCAACAATATTCCTTTCAAAGTAATCTTGCTGCATAATAATTCCATAATTAGCGGAATTAGTCATTACTTTTTTACTATTATTAACATTACGTTTTGTTCTCAATATCGCCACTTTTCGCATCTCAACATAATGCCACTTCTTTTTTGATCCTATGAAATAACGCAATAAAGGTGTTGATTGTCCTCTCTGGGGAAATAATTGTTGCAATAAAGCTTTTTTGTGCTGTATGAGGACATCAATTTGTTTCTGTTGTTGTCTGATTTGGGTATTTATTGATGCCAGGCATTGTGCTATCTTTTTTTGCTCTTGCTCATTTTCAGGCAAAACCACTTCTCTTGAAATAAAAGTGCTATTTGATATATTTATCGTATTCTTTGCTCCTTTTTGAATAATCGGACTTAAATATTTATTCAACCTATTAGGAACTTCAAAATAAGATTGTATAATATATCCTATGTATTTATTGATAGGTTTGAAAACTCCATAAAGAGGAGATACTATCACTTTATAAGGGTTTCTGTTTTGCTTAATTATGCCATATGGGAACTGTTGGACTTTTTGTATATACTACATCATTAGGATAAACCAATTTATAATTTGATGTATCTTCCGCTGCATAATTTCGTCCTAAATAATCCACCTGATTCACTAAGCCATATTGCAAGGACACTGAATGTACAGTGGCAATACCATCACTTTTTTCTTTCCGTTCTTTGAGGAAATGACTTAATGGGTGTCCTTTCCATTTAGGACACCTCACAAAGTCAGAGAATCTATAGAATGTATTATTTGTTTTCATACGCGGACAAACCAGATATATCCTGTCCGTTTGACAAACGACGGAGGATAGGGATAATTTCTTCCATTAGTAAATTTTCTTCTTTAGAGCGCGACTTCCATCCCAAATTGAGAGGAGCAAGAAGGTCAGTAAGTTTATCACCATCAAAAATCTTACGTGAAACAATTTCATTAATAAAGTTCTCCAGCACCTTAGGACTTAATTGATGGCGATGTGCAATATCTATTACTTCGTTAGCATATTTAGTCGTTTTAAACACTTCATATCCCTCTTTGATTTCCTGTTCCGTTTTGCCATTAACAGCGTCATCCGAATCTAAGGAATCAATATATGCAATAATGTCATCACGCTCGTCCATCAAGTTTGCGCTAGATTGAATTAAAGCAATCAGTTGCTCTTTTGTCATTTTTAGTTTTTTCGCTCCCACACCAGCATACCGAGATATGAGTTCCATTATATAGTCATAATCTATCAACGCGGAAGCAAATAAGACAAACTCAAAATCGATATTATCAATCTGCTCTTTTATCTCCGGATTGCTCTCCTCTTTGCTGCTTTTGGCCCTTAGTTGCTGTGCTGTTTCCAAATATGCGCCACGGAAACTTTGTAATTCTTCCGTCGGTAAGAGAGACTCAATAACTTGTTGCTCTTCTTGGTTAATATCTGTATATTGGTCCAATTGTGTTTTGTACCGCTGAACCTCTTTAAAACAACTAATAAACGCCATACGAGCCTCATCTCCTTGCAAGTTATAGACATCTTCCGCTGTACATTCTAAATACTGTGCCCGCATAAAATCGGACAATGCCATTACTGCTTCTTTGTATTTCTCTATAATCTTATTAGCCGGCTCGACAAGCCATATCCTACGTGCTTCATCCTTTTTCTCTCCGGAAAAAAGGGCGATTGCTAAATCTACCGCTTCTTGCTGTCCACGAAAATCAAGGATATTTCCATAAGGTTTACTATCATTTAGAATACGATTTGTGCGCGAAAAAGCTTGTATAAGTTGGTGGTATCTCAATTTTTTATCCACATACAGCGTATTCAAATATTTGGAATCAAAGCCTGTAAGCAACATATCCACCACAATTGTAATGTCTATTTTGTTCTCATGCGAATAATCACGATTGGGATACTGCTGATCTTTAATGCGCTTCTGTATATCCTGATAATAGGCATCAAATTCCGACAATGTATGATTAGTTTGAAATTGATGATTGTAATCCTTGATAATACCCTGTAAGAGTTTCTTCTTTACATCGGGTTCCTCTTTATTATCTTCTTTTTCCTGCAACAAATCCTCTTGAATTTGATGAATATCCTTATTCTTTCCAGCAGGAGGGGAGAAGATGCATGCAATATTTAATGGCTCAAAATCCTCACGATCTTCTGCACATCGCTGTTGTATCTGTTTAAATAACTCATAGTATGCAATAGCTTCATTAATAGAACCAGTAGCGAACAGCGCATTAAATTTTCGTCCATTCGTAGCAATATCATGTTTAGCAAGAATTGCTTCCACAATAGCTTGTCTGCGCAAAGAAGCATCTGTCTGTGCGTTAGTATTTTCGGGTTTGAAATAATCCACATGAAAACGTAATACATTTTTATCCTCTATAGCATGTGTAATAGTATATGCATGCAATTCTTTTTGGAAAATATCTTCTGTCGTTTTCAAAGTCTTTTCTTCACCACTTATCTGCACATAGGTTGCGTTTTCATCAAAAATGGGAGTGCCTGTAAAGCCAAACAATTGTGCGTTAGGAAAAAACTCAGTAATAGCTTTGTGATTATCCCCAAACTGGGAGCGGTGGCATTCATCGAAAATAATTGCTATACGTTTATCCCGCAAAGGCATCAAACGCTTTTGATACTGCTTCTTAAATTGAGGATCCAGTGCAAGTCCTAATTTCTGAATTGTTGTGACAATGACTTTGTCTGCATAATCGTCCGATTCCAATCGTTCTACTAAATTTTCCGTATTCGTATTTTCCTCTACACATCCTTCTTGAAAACGATTAAATTCTTCACGGGTTTGTCTATCTAAATCCTTACGGTCTACAACAAAAAGACATTTCTCTATGTCAGGACATTCTTTCAGTAATGTAGAGGCCTTGAACGATGTAAGTGTTTTACCGCTTCCTGTGGTATGCCATATATATCCGTTGCCACGATTCTCATCTATACAATTGATTATCTCTTTAACAGCATAAATTTGGTAGGGACGCATGATAAGCAACTTACGTTCACTGGCAACAAGTACCATATAACGACTTATCATTTCACCTAATTTGCATTTAGCCAGAAAACAATCTGTAAAAGCCGCCAAACCACATATCTTATGATTTTCTTTGTCCGCCCAATGATAGACTGGAAGGAATTGCTCGTCTGCATTAAAATTGAAATGCTGATTGTTGTTATTCGCAAAATAATAAGTATTACTCTGATTGCTAACGACAAACAATTGAATAAAACAAAGTAGAGAGTTCGAGAAGCCGTTTCCAGGATCTTTCTTATAATCAACAATTTGTTGAATAGCCCGTCGAGGACTTACATCTAAAGTTTTGAGTTCAATCTGTACAACAGGAAGACCATTGATAAGGAGAATGACATCATAGCGTTGAAAACTATTTAAAGTGTTTATACGAAGTTGCCTCACCACTTCGTATTCATTTTTACACCAATCTTTTGTATTAACCAGTGTATATTGCAAAGGTATTCCATCCTCTCTTATGAAAGTTTCTCGCTCACGCAGCATCCGAGAAGCTTCAAAAACATCATCCGTAATAATCTGATCCAACAAACGACGATATTCCACGTCCAACAAATGACAATGGTTGAGTCTTTCAAATTTTGTCTTAAAATTCTCTTCCAATGACTTGCGGTCATGAATATCATCACGAAAAACATAGTTTGCACGTTGTAGAGCCTCTATGAGATTATCCTCTATTTGCTTTTCTAACATAATTATTGACTAATTTTATTACGTAAAGGTATATCTATGGCTAACTGCTTTTCTTCTCAGTTATTATTTTCGGTCATTGCTCGGAGGGTTACAACCTTGCGAAATGGTCTTTTAATCCTTCGGCGTTGTTAATAATATATTTTTTCTCCCGGTCATCTCTCGGTCGTGTCCCGGTCTTTGCTCGGTCATCGTATTATCTATGAAAGTGACATTTGTTACGACAAAATTTCCCAATGACCACCTTTATCAGGGCCGACACGTCGGATAATTCCTTTTTCTTTTAAGGTTTTAATATGACGAGCTACAACACTTCTATTTATGCCTAATAAATTAGCCATTTCTTGCGTCGTTATATTCGGATTCTCGCTAATGAAATCAACTATTTTCTGTACACTTTTCTGTACACTTTTCTGTACACTTTTCTGTGTAGTCTGGTCATCTGGTGTCGTAGATAGTTCCGCTCCGATTGATTTGCCGGTTTGTATAGCAATAAACTTTTCACGAGGGATGGTGACCAAGATGCCACCACGGGCTTGTTCAAACGTAGGTTGCATCAGATGTTCCCGGACAAAAGCATCGTGGATTTTTTCATAGCCTCGTCCCCACTGCTCAATAAGACCAGCCAAATAGAAGATTTGCGCAATCAATGGATTACGCGGATAAGACTCATGCGTCTGCAGCAGTTTCTCTATTGTATAGTTATACGGAAGCTCGCCAAAGTTCCACAATTCAATTTTATCATCCCAAACCCGCATCTGGATATGCGGACCCAAATAGTTCTTGTGCACGATAGCATTACAAACCATTTCTCGCAAAGCATCTTCTGGTATCTCCAGCGGCTCTATACGTTGCAAGCCCTCATAATGGATAGGTGCAACGAGGTAACGGGAGCGCAATGTCCACAATACTCTTTCCGGCATGTGGATAAGCGGACAAACGATATTATCTTGAAAAAGCAGATTCGCCTGTGACTGTTGGAAACGTCCGATTCGGAAAGATGCCATCAGGTTCCATTGCTCAATATCTTTACCAAACAACAGTAGTGCCGCCATCGTCAGTTGATCCTCGTGATTGACCAGTTTGAGTTTGCGGAGCAGTTGTATATGAGACAATTCTCTCACGCTTGCATCCAAGCGTTGTGCATCAACAGCTTTGCGCAGGAAATAATCAACGGATTCTGCATCCAATTCATCCAATGTGGCTTCTTCCACGATAGATTGGTCCCATGTGGTGTTGTTTTTCCTGAAAAGGAAATCAGTCAAGGCTACTCCGTTCATTTCCTGCAAAGTGGAGCCGGAGCGGTAATAAAACTTGCCACGATATGAGATGGCTTGGTCGCTCGGTTCTACATGAATAGAGATATATTCTTTTTCCTCATCAACGTGCAAGTCGACCTGAGCTAACAATCCCATCGTCTGATTAATCTGATTCGGGAGATTTTCCAATAATGTATGTGCATTCTTAATACCGCAAACCTCTCCCTTGTTGTCAATACCGATATATAATGTGCCGCCTTGCGCGTTCGCAAAGCCGCAAATATATTGCAGATATTCATCCCGCCAGGACTGTTTGAATTCTATGTGTTGGTCTTCTTTCATGGTGTTCATAAGTGGCTTGTGCGTTTTTTTGTCCATATCTATGGCTTAAAACTCCCCGGCAGGGATATTTTGCTCAATAATATTTTCGTTTCTCTTTTTAGGCATACAAGCACATTTTCCCTAAGATAATAATTACGCCTGCAAAGGTACAACAATTTTTTGATATACGCAAGAGAAAGATGGACATTTTGGCACAGAGGTGGACAAAATGGCACGAAAATGGACAATTTGGCAGGGATGGAGGGGTTGGCACGGAGATTGCAATATTCAAGGTGAAAACGTTTTAACGCGAGCCTGCAAAAGCATAAAACTCCTACAGACCGCAAACAACGCAAGATTGTTTAACCTGGGTTTTCGGAATCAAACAAGATGACGAAGCCCGCAAATTTAGGAGATTTAATTATGACACCTGCAATGTATCGTAGAAACAGTTGGTTCCCAACAGTATTTGATGAGTTTCTGAACTCGGATCTGATGAACACCGTAAGTACAACCGCTCCGTCGGTTAACGTCAAAGAAACCGAGAAAGCGTATATCGTTGAACTGGCAGCGCCGGGCGTAAAGAAAGACTACTGCCGCGTTCATATCGACGAAGACCACAACCTGTGCGTTGCCATCGAGAACAAGTTCGAGCACAAAGAGGAAGACAAACACTCGCACTATCTGCGCCGCGAGTTCTCGTACACCAACTACGAGCAGAAATACAGTCTGCCGGATGATGTGAACGAAGAAGAAATCAACGCCAAGGTAGAAGACGGTATTCTGACTATCGAACTGCCGAAACTAAAGAAAGTAGAAGGCAAGACGACGAAACAGATTGAGATCAAGTAGTCGAAAGACGAAAGCATCAGAAAACGGCAACCGGAAGGCTGCCGTTTTTTTGTCGATGAAACCGAGGGTTTAGTCTATATACCGACGGTTGATTTCCTGCCAGTTGGTGAGTTGCCAGAGGTCATGCAGATGCGCGGGCACGGCGGTTGCGGTAATCAATATAATAGGCGTGCTCCCACACGTCCATCGTCAGCAGCGGTTTCAGTCCCTTGGTCAGCGGGTTGCCGGCATTGGGTTCCTGGGTGATGACCAGTTTGCCGTCCTTGTCCGCCGACAGCCACACCCAGCCGGAACCGAAGAGCGTCACGCCCTTCTGCTCAAACTCCGCCATGAACGTCTCCAACGAACCGAAATCACGGGCAATGGCTTTTGTTATCTCAAGTCCGTCAAGTGCCATTTCTTCCGATTTCATCGGCATAAACTGCGTGAAATAGAGGTTGTGGTTCAGTATCTGTCCGGCGTTGTTGAAGATACCGCCCTGCGCTTTGCGGACAATCTCTTCCAGCGGCATGGATTCAAACCCGGTACCTGCAATCAGTTTGTTGAGGTTATCCACGTATGTCTGCAGGTGCTTGCCGTGGTGGTAGCCGATGGTCTCACGGCTAATGACAGGCTCCAGTGCCTCCGGCGCATAGGGCAACGAAATGAGTGTAAACATAAGTGTCTGTTTTAAAGGTTAGTAGTTCTCTGCCAGCAGTTGGAAATAGCTCTGCGGATGGTTGCATACGGGACACTCGTCGGGTGCCTGCTTGCCGATGACGATATGACCGCAGTTGGAGCATTGCCAGATGCAGTCGCCCTCGCGCGAGAAGACCACCTTGTCCTCGATGTTCTGCAGCAGTTTGCGGTAACGCTCCTCGTGGTGTTTCTCGATAGCACCGACCATCTCGAATTTCTCGGCTATCTCGTCAAAGCCCTCAGCGCGTGCTTCGGCAGCCATGCGTGCGTACATGTCCGTCCACTCGGCGTTCTCGCCTTCAGCCGCAGCCAGCAGGTTGGCAGCCGTGTCGCTAACCTTGCCGCCGTTCAGGTATTTGTACCATATCTCCGCGTGTTCTTTCTCGTTTGCTGCGGTCTCTTCGAAGATTTTGCTTATCTGCACGAATCCGTCTTTCTTGGCTTTTGACGCGAAGAAAGTGTACTTGTTGCGTGCCATTGACTCGCCTGCGAAAGCCTCCATGAGGTTCTTTTCGGTTTTTGTTCCTTTCAAATCTTTCATAATCATGTGTTTTTGAGGGTTAATATTTCGCCTGCAAAGGTACAATAAAAAATCCGAGTGTGCAAATAATAATGCGTTAAAATGTTTTTTCTATCTTCACAATGCAATAATGTCTTTTGCAGTGTTCGGATTTAGAGTCTGATGACCGCTATGATTCACGCATGGGATGGTGCCAAAATAGTCGCTGAGCCGGTTGATATGCCGGTGTACAATTAGCGGGTGCTGTCTTCTATTTCCAATACTATCGGAAGGTGGTCTGAGAAGCCGTCTTTTTGGTATCGAAAGCCGTTATACATACGTTTGGGTTTTAATCCGAGATATTTTTCGTCTTCTTCTTGAAGCCATTCCGCATCATAGATCCACACCTTGCTGATGGTGTCCACGGCAGGCGAGGTATAAAACTGGTCAAGGCAGGTCCATTGTCCTTGGTACTTATGCGTCCCCATTGTCCGTTGAAGCTTTCTCCCATGTTCATTCATTCGGTTTCTCATACCGGTAATATCATCCTTGGGAGTGCCGTTGAAATCGCCCATTATTATGATTTTTGCTTGAGGGTCTTGAGTGTAAAGACTATCTACGGCGGATTGTAAGACATGTTTTGCTATTTTCCGTTTCCATTCACTTTCCGCCGCACCGCCGCGTTGTGAAGGAAGATGACAGACAAAGAGATGAAGAGTGTCTTGTTTTGCTGTTTTGGCGCAGACATAGAGTATATCACGTGTCTCTAATTGGGGAACGGGGATGGCTTTTGTAGCAAGGGTGTCTATCCTTGCCTTTTTATAGATGAGAGCAACATCTATTCCGCGGCGGTCAGGACTCTCATAATGTACAAAACCATATTCTCCTTTCCGCAGTGTGTGGCACAACCTTTTCACACATTCGGCGTTCTCAACTTCCTGCAATCCTGCTATATCTATGCCATTCCATCCGCCTGCATTCGTTAGTACGCGGGCGATTGATTCCACTTTGCGGTAGTACCGCGTATAACTCCAACGCCGCTCTCCATTCGGCGTCCATGCCCAGTCATCTTTCTCCGTAACGGTGCTATCAACCATTACTGTGTCATGTTTGGGGTGAAACAGGTTCTCCACATTATAACTTACTATCCGCAACGGTTCTGCGGATATAGTTGTTATACCTGCCCCCAAAACAATTAGAGTACAGATTATTTTACAGCGTTTTAACAATCTCTTCCAAGTAAATTTTGTCGATTTCATCGAAGGTATTGAACTCTTTACTATCAATGTCCAACACGGCAAAAACATCTCCGTTTTTGAACATCGGCACAACAATTTCGCTGTTAGATGCATCGGAGCATGCTATGTGTCCGGCAAACTCATGCACGTTACCCACAATAACCGTTTCACTCTTCGCCCATGCTGTTCCACATACTCCTTTGCCATACGGAATGCGCGTACATGCCAACGGTCCCTGAAACGGGCCTAAAACCAACTCTTGTCCGATTACTCTGTAGAACCCTGTCCACCAGAAGCCAAACGCCTCATGCAATACTGCCGCCACATTCGCCATATTTGCAATCTCGTCTGTCTCTCCGGCAACAACAGCCGCCACCTGCGCCGCCAACTTCTTGTATTTATCTTCTTTATTCATGTTTCAAAATGTTTTTTGTTGTGCTGACTTATACTTTTTTTTTGTTATATTTTTGCCTGCAAAGATACAGCAAAAGGCGTGAATATGCAAATAATTCTTGTACATGTCAAAAAAAAACTGTAACTTTGCGGCGGAAAAAGAACATTGAGAATAAATAGAGTGATAAAATAAGATGAAAAAGATTAGTATTATTTGTTTAGTAAGCGTATTGTTTATGGCTTGCACAAGAGAAAATCCGTTGCTTGTTGAGCAACAAACTCCTTATGGTGTACCGGCATTTGACCAAGTAAAGAACAGCGACTACTTGCCCGCGTTCAAGGCGGCAATAGCCGAGTATCAGGCAGAGATAGATGCCATTGTAAATAATCCTGAAGCACCGACATTTGAGAATACGGTGGCAGCTCTTGACCGTAGTGGTCTTCTGTTAGAGCGTGTAAGCGGTGTGTTTTACAATGTATTGGAAGCGGACGGCAATGATGAGATGGATGCTATTGCGAACGAGGTTGCACCGATAATGTCGGAATTTCAGGACGGTATTGTGCTGAACGAGGCATTATTCAAGCGAATTAAAGCGGTATATGATCAGCGTGAAAGCCTTGGTCTTAATGCTGAAGAAATGCGTTTGCTGACAGAAACATACAAAATGTTTGTTAACAACGGAGCCAATTTGGAGCCGGAGCAAAAGGAGCGATTGAAGGCAATCAACCAAGAATTGGCATTATTGTCATTGCAGTTCGGGCAAAACGTGGTGGCGGAAACCAACAGTGATGCCGTGAAGCGTTTTGTAACCGATAAATCGGAGTTAGCCGGTCTGCCGGAATCAGCTATGGCAGCAGCTAAGGAAGCGGCAACTGCTGAAGGTCGTCCTGAGGCATGGTTGTTTACTCCGAAGCGGACAAGTTTTACGCCAGTATTGCAGTATTGCGAGAACCGCGAATTGCGCCGACAACTGCTGATGGACTACACGACCCGCGCCAATCATGACAATGCGAATGACAATAAAAGTGTAATAAACAGGACAATGAAACTTCGCATTGAGAAGGCGAAATTGTTTGGCTATGATTGTCCGGCAGACTATATATTGTCAGATTGTATGGCAAAAGATTCGAAGACGGTGGATGCTTTTCTGCAGTCAGTATGGGAACCGAGTTTTGCTGCCGCCAAACGCGAGGCTGCCGAGTTGCAGAAGTTGTTGGAGCAGGATTTGCCCGGCGAGAAACTTCAGCCGTGGGATTGGTGGTACTACGCTGAGAAACTACGCAAAGCCAAATATGACCTTGATGAAGAAGAAGTGAAGCCGTATCTCGAGTTGAGCAATGTACGTAAAGGAGCATTCGGGTTAGCGCATAAACTATACGGATTGAATTTTGAGCAACTGAGCGGAATGCCGGTTTATAACGATGAAGTGGAAGTATTCAAAGTGACGGATGCGGACGGTTCGTTGGTAGGTATTCTTTATACCGATTATTTTCCGCGTTCCGGCAAACGTCCCGGGGCATGGATGAATAATATATTGCCGCAATATGTGGATGCGTCTGGTGTTAACCATCGTCCTGTTATTATCAATGTGGGTAATTTCAACAAACCGACACAAGGTAATCCGTCTTTGCTGTCAATGGATGATGTAGAGACTCTGTTCCATGAGTTTGGTCACGCGTTGCACGGTTTGATGTCTAAGGCGCACTATAAGAGTCTTGCGGGTACGAACACTCCGCGTGACTTTGTGGAACTGCCGTCTCAGTTTATGGAGAACTACTGTTATGAGCCGGAAGTGTTAAAAACCTACGCTTTTCATTACCAGACCGGTGAGTTGATGCCGGAATCATTGATTGAGAAAATCAACAATGCGAAGAAATTCAATCAGGGCTTTGTAACGACGGAATTGCTGAGTGCCAGTATATTGGACATGGATTATCATGAGTTGACTGCATGTGACACGATAGATGTCAACGCTTTTGAAGCCGCTTCGATGGCAAAGATGAAAATGATAGACGAAATAATCGTGCGCTACCGTTCGACATTCTATAACCATATTTTCACAACAGGTTATGAAGCGGGGTATTATTCATATACATGGGCAGCAGTATTGGATGCAGACGCATTTGCCGCTTTCAAAGAGACGGGTGACATCTTCAATGCCGAAGTAGCCAAGCGATTCCGTCATCTGTTGGAGCAGGGCGGCACGCGCGATGCCGGTGAATTATACCGCGAGTTCCGCGGAAAAGAGGCAGATCCGAGGTATCTGTTGGAGCGCAAAGGATTATAAGCATCTGAGATGAATTACCGCACTAAAACCATATTACGCCGCGGTCTGCCGATAGTTTTCTGGCTATTGGCAGCCGGCAGCGTAATCGGTATTCCGTTAGTTTTCGGTTTGGATGTTCCTGTCAATTATTGGTGGGGATTTGCTGCGGCAGCCTTGGTGATGGTAGTTGTCCGTGTCTTATATCGGATAGACCGGCATGAGTCATCTGCGGAAGAGAATTTCCAAATGGCGGTGCTACTTGGTGTTGCATCATATTGGGTTCCGACAGTATTGTTTCTCACATTGCCGTGCTGGGGCTATATGATTTACCAGAACGCATTCAATCTGCGTTCAATTTTAGCTACAATCATCGGCTATGGTTTGGTCGCCCTACATGCCGCACTATGTATTTGGCAGGGTTGGATTGATTTTGTCTGGGCGCAATTTTTCTGTGTAGATTATTTGTGGGGTTGGATTCCTGTGGGGACAGTTATAACCGCTTGGGCGGCGACTACCATCGTACGGCAAAGCCTGCGTGAACGTTGATACCCGCCTGCGGGAAGAACCATACATAGGTGCCGTCTGTGCCGCCGTTATTCACATAATTTGTATCGAACAGATTGTTTATCTGGCATTTAAGTGTTATGTCAGGTATGTTTTTTGCGTTGTGTAATTTATGGAATGGCAGCGCATAAGTCATCATCAAGTTCGTCACCGTATATGCTTTCAGCATAGCCTCATGGTTCTCATCATTGCCTAAAAACTGTTTGCTGACAACGAGCGTTTGCAAGTCCGCATTGAATCCTGCATAGTGGAAAGAGAAGATGTTTGCTGCTGTCCAATCCGGCGAGAAGGAAATTGTCCGCCATAGCGCAGTGTCTTTCCACTTATTGCGACTCCATGTCAGGTTGCCTTTCCATGCAAACCATCCGGTCCAGTCTACACCGAATTGAAATTCCGCACCTGTGCGGTATGAATCTTTGACATTAGTGGTAATCAGATATCCTACGGAACTGACATCGCCAGTAGCGATGAGTTGGTTGTCATAGTCCATAAAATAGAGGTTCAGCCCAATCGTCCAGGGCATTGCGTATCCGCTTTTGAGAACACCTGCAGAGGCGTAACTGTATCCTAACTCATAGTCGTACAGTCTCTCCGGCTTCGGATCAACCGGTTCGGCTGCAGTAACAAAATTGTTTCGAGTGGGTTCACGGTGTGCCATTGCAAAAGTTGCAGACAAGCGGTGTCCATGATTGTCATAGGTCAACCCTGCTTTGGGATTGAAGAAATGCCATGTGTTGTGTACGTTGATATTGACAGGTATATCAAGCATACTTGTTTCCTCGTTGTCGCCCCATATCTTGTAGTCCACCATTCTGTATTGTAAATCGCCGTAAAGGCTGAGTTTCTCCTGTCCGCGGTGTAATATGCGCCAATTGGCTTTTGCATAGATGTTGCCATCCGTTTTTTGACCGAAACCTTCGTAATATGGAATGAATGTACCGGCATTACAGGTGGTGTCGATATTGCCGTATTGCAGACCACGGTATTGGTTGAATGCCAATCCGAACTGTACATCTGCTTTTTCGTGTACATACTTGCTTGTCAGGATACCGCCATAGAAATGGTTACGGAGTCCTTTTTGTGTGATGTTATCCGCGTGGTATGTTTCCCAGTCGGTCATGAGCATTTCATAGTAACCGGTGCCATAGGTGTAATGGGCGGTAGCAGAGAGCGACCAGTGTACATTGAAACGATGCCCGATGTGCAGATGTGCATGGTGTTGCTGATAGTTGTCAGTCTGGTTATCATAATAGGCAATGTTACCGTTTTGGTCAATATATTCACCTGCGGGGTTGTACCGTCGATTGGCACCGTTTATCCCCCAAGCCGTATTATAATCGACTCCGTACCATGCCATGTATGTTTTTTCTTTGCCGCCGAAGGCAGTCAGTGTGACGGCGGTTTGGGTGTTCTGCCATCCTATTTCACCCTGATAACTGAACAGGTCAGATGTAGCGCGTTCAATGTAACCGTCGGAGTTCACTTTTGAAAACCGTCCGCCAATATGCCATGCACCTTTTTGGGCAAATCGGTCACCAAGATAAACATCTGCTTTAAGCATCTCCCGGAAGGTGTTGTACATACCTCCATTGAAATCCAATTCTGCACGTACCGGTCCCGGGTGGTCGCTTTCCGGAATGGCAGAGTCCAATGTTCTAAGATTTACGCTGGCACCAAAACTGCTGCCGCCATTGGCACTTGTACCAATACCGCGTTGTACTTGGAGACTGCTTGTTCCACTTGCCATATCAGTCAGGTTCACCCAGAACACGGCTTGGCTCTCCGCGTCATTGAGGGGGACTTCGTTTATAGTCATGTTAATGCGTGTCTGGTCTGTCCCCCGGATATGAAAATAGGTGTAGCCAATCCCAAGACCGTCATCGGAAGTTGTTACTAAAGACGGTGTTACATTGAGTAAATACGGAAGATTCTGTCCTGTGTTGTCGCGATTCAGTTCTGCATGTTTCATTTCCTGTTTGTTGTTAGTGACCTGCATGACAGGTGCGCTTACAACAATCTCCTGAAGCGTCAAATCATCAGCGGATAAGGTGTCCTTACTCGTCTGCGCATTTGCAGACACACATGCGAGTGCAATTGCACTCATAAAAGTCAACCGTGACCGGTTGAAAAGAGGAAGTTGATTTTTCATTTTCTTTAGCAGCATTACCTGCTCAAGTTCAATGGGTGTTATCTCAGCCTTTTGGCACCCCAAATGAAAATGAGAGAATTTGTTAATTTATTTTATAGCAGAAGGTTACAAACCATCCCCATTGCCACATATGTTGGTTGGTAATAACCTTGTTTCGTACCATATTATTCAATCCGAATTGATAGCCTGCCTGCAGGCGATATTTGTCCCACTCGAATCCACCTCCGAGTCCCCATTGTATATTGAAGCGGTGCAATTCTTTTTCCGCCAATCTGTCATACGGGTTTGTATGGATTCCCTGTGACTGGAGCCACTCCATGGTTCCATCACTCAGATGCTCCTGCATAAAGTCATATTCGGTGAGACCGATACTGATTTGCGGGCCGGTAAAGAAGAACATATTCAGTTTTTTCCACAAAGGAATGTTGTAGTAAACCCGCACAGGAACAGTCAATTCCGCTTCGAGAATTTTATGCCGCAGGTACTCTACCTGCACGCTGGGAGCGTCTTGTGAACGCCAATGTTGATTATTGACACCGTATGCAATATCAATCAGCAGACCTGTTTGCAAACTAAAACGGATAGGAAGCAGGAAATCAAACGTGGCTCCGATTCGTCCCCCGTGCAGGAACATATCGGGATAATTTTTTCTAAGGGAGTTTTGGTAGTTTTGTATATATCCCAGTTCAAAGCGGTAATCAACACCGAAAGTGTAGTCGTTTTGCTTAGTGTCCTTTTTAGTGGGGTCAAAGAACCTGCTATCGGTAGTTTGCAAATCCGGTTGCGTGTTTGTATTCTGTGCATACGCACCCGCACACGTACATAATATTATTAAGGTGTATAGTAATTTTTTCATACATTTTGTCATAAATCGGCTGCAAAATTATAAAAAAAACGCGATATAAGCAATATATTTGCTAAAAAATCACTTTTTTTTCAAAAAAATTTGTGTATTCAAAACTTTTATAGTACTTTTGCACCCGCTTTTGGAAGAAAGCATTGTAGATGGCCTATTCGTCTATCGGCTAGGACGACAGATTTTCATTCTGTAAAGAGCAGTTCGACTCTGCTATAGGCTACGAATAAACTGAAAAACTAATTTAACTAATTAAACTGTCGAGATGGCAAATCATAAATCATCTTTGAAACGTATCCGCCAAACTGCAACACGCAAGGCTCACAATCATTATTATGCAAAAACTACCCGCAATGCCGTTCGTGACTTGCGTGCTACCACAGACAAGGCAGCTGCAGCCGAGGCACTTCCGAAGGTAAGTTCCATGTTGGATAAGCTGGCAAAGCGTAACATTATTCATCGCAACAAGGCTGCCAATCTGAAATCGAAATTGGCTGTTTACGTTAACAAGCTCGCGTAATTGAGTAAGACCCTATAGAATAAGGGGCTGCCATTAGGTAGCCCCCTTTTGTGTTCAATTGATGATTCCAATGAGATATTTGCGAGATGGCGATTAATTCAAAATCTTAAAAATCGTACATTTTTTGGTCAAAAAACGGTGTAATACGCCGGTCGTAACCGTGCCGTATGTCTGCCGTAAGTGAGCCGTAAGCCGGTTTTTGAGGGTAAATCTTAATAATCGGCAATTTTCTGAAGTTCTGAATGTGATAAAAAGTTGTGTGTTATGCGCGAATCAAGCGCAGGAACTCCTCCCGTGTTTCGGGGCGAGTAAATGCGCCGGTGAAATCAGATGTAGTGGTGATACTATTCTGTTTCTCGGTACCGCGCATTTTCATGCAGAGATGTTCTGCTTCGACCACCACCATAACTCCTAAAGGATCAAGTGTGCGCTGTATGCAGTCCTTAATCTGTGTGGTCATGCGCTCCTGAATTTGCAGCCGCCGTGCATAAACATCCACGACACGCGCAATCTTACTCAATCCCGTAACTTGCTTTCCATTAGGGATATATGCTATATGCACTTTGCCGAAAAAGGGTAGGATATGATGTTCGCAAAGTGAGTAGAAATCAATGTCTTTAACGATAACCATGTGCCGGTAGTTGCTTTCAAAAAGTGCAGATTTCAAGATGGCATCCGGGTCTTCGTTGTATCCTTTTGTAAGGTACTGGAAAGCCTTTCCAACCCGTTCAGGTGTCCGTTCAAGTCCCTGGCGGTGGACGTCTTCGCCAAGTATAGTCAGGATGGCAGAAATATGCTCTGCAATCGCTTTAGTGGTATCAGTGTTTTCAGTAAATGCTTGTAAATTCATTGTTTCAAAATAACTTGGTCACGTACAACATAAGTATCGCCCATAAGTTCGGGGAACTCACGGATAAAACTATTCTTAAATTCCTGTGCCTCTTCGTATGTGGCAAAATCGCCGATACGTACTTTCCAGAATGGCGGAGCGTAGTTGACATAAACGGGGACATCCAGTTTTGTCAGCATCTCTTTCTCCAGACGCATGGCTTCCATTTTTGCTTCCTGCTGCCGGTTGGACGAATAAATCTGGACTCGGTATCCGGCAACCTCCACGTTTTCTTTTTCGCGCCCTGATGCCCTATCCAAGATCAATTGCCGTACCAGAGAATCCTGGTGTATAATGACATTGGTCATTACATCGAAGATGGAATGCAGCGGTTCAACTATTGAATCTGCCAAGGAGTCATTGGGTATCGTATCTGAAACATACTCAGCAGTTTGCGCTTCAGTAGCAAGCGAATCAGGAACAGTATCCTCCGCCAAGGCGGTGAAGGGAAGGCTTAATGCTATGATAATTAAAAGTTTATTCATACTAATATCTAAACGAACTACCGCCAACGAATTCGCGCAGGAATGAAGTAGGCGGAATCTCGCGTTCTGGAATGGATTCAAAATAACTTAGGAATGTTAACATGCGGTGTGCCTCGCCATATTCTTCACAATATTTAGGTACTTCCGCCAACATCGGTTCTGCATGGCGTTTGAGTACGGCTAATTCAAACAACAATGCGGAATTGAACATGACATCTGCATTCTCCTGGAAGGGATATATCCATCTTTCCTCGCCACGGCGTACGCTCGGGCAGCGTGCAATTGTTTCGCGTGCCGAGTAGTTCCGATAGCGATAGTCGCGTACAATCCGTCGAATAAGGCGGAGATCGGTTGTCGGGATCCAGTTATGGTTATCGAGGTTGATGGTAGTCATGGGGCTGACAAAAATGCGGAAAGTAGCCTCTTTGGGAATATTAGGCAACAGGTCGGGATTAAGAGCATGCAGACCTTCCAAGATAACAATGGTATCCTTTTCCAGTTGGAGTGTATTGCCTTTGAATTCACGTTTACCGGTTTCGAAATTATATGTAGGCAGACTGACTTCCTGTCCATCAAGCAACGCCTTGACATGCTCCTGAAGGAGTGGTAAATCAAGGGCGTTAATATGTTCAAAGTCCCAATCTCCGTTTTCGTCGCGCGGAGTATCTTCGCGATTGACGAAGTAATTGTCGAGTGATATGGAAACGGGTCTTATTCCGTTAACCATGAGTTGTATGGTGAGACGTTTTGAGAAAGTGGTTTTTCCGGAAGAAGACGGTCCTGAAATCATGACAAACCGTGGACGTGGTTCCCGTGCAGCAATCATATCCGCGATTTGTGCTACTTTTTTCTCATGAAGCGCCTCGCTTAATTTAATCATTTCATATGAACGGTTATTTTTGCAGGCTTTATTGAATTCCCCCACATTTCTAATATGGAGTAATCTGTTCCATCCGACAAATTCCGTAAATATATCGAACATTTTATCCTGTTCGCACATATCTTCCAGCCGGTTGGGGTCTTGTCTGCATGGGATTCGTAGCAACATATCGTTGTAGTATGGTTGCAGGTCAAAGATGTTAAGATAGCCGGTAGATGGCATCAATACACCATTATAATAATCAATAAAGTTCCCCATTCGGAAGAAGCGGCAATATGGATTTCCCAGTGTTTCCAGCAGTGAAGATTCATAGTCAGGGCGTTCCCGGAAGAGCTGCATAACTGTTTTGGTCTGCTTATATTCCACTTCGATTGTCCTGTTTTCGTCAATGATTTTCTGCATCCGTTCCCGAATGCCGGCAATCATTTCCTTATTCAGTTCGACTTTTTCTCCGTCGTGTGTACGCAAAGTGCAGAAATATCCTTTGGAGATAGGGTGTTCAATACGGAGCGAGCAATCGGGGTATAATTCGTTAACGGCACATGCCATCACCATGCAAAGTGTGCGAACATAGACGCGCATTCCGTCGGAACAACTGGCATCAATAAACTCCACATCTTTCGGTTTATAAACGATGTATCGCAGGTCCTGAACTTTGTAATTGACTCGGGCTGCAATGACCGGGTATTTCAATTGTACTCCGGTTTGTTTGTAGAAGTCAATAATAGCACTTCCTTGTTCAACATCATAAAACTGCTTGTTGTTTTTGCAATACAATGCAACGGTTTGCTTCTCCATACTTAATTAAAATCAATAATGTGGTGAATAGATATAATTCCTATTATCGCCTCCGTCGTAGGCTTCTCGGTGACGGCAAGCGTAGTAATATTATACTGATCCATAACTGCCAACGCATCCGTCAGCAATGCTTGTTTATCAATGTGTTTGTATGTGGGTGTCATGATTTGCTGAGCCTCTATATCGAGGTGGTCATATTTTTGAATGGCGCGTCTCAGGTCGCCATCCGTGATAATTCCTTTGCAAATATCGTTGTCGTACACCATTGTCATACCGAGATGTTTGGCTGACATTTCAGCCACAACCTCTTTGAGTGAGGCTTTAACAGATACATGCGGCACATCGGTAGTCATAAAATTCTGGACTCTACCTAACAGTTTCCGTCCCAAAGCACCTCCCGGGTGATAGAGAGAGAAGTCGGTAGCTTTGAATTGCCGTTTCTCCATCAAACAAACCATTAGCGCATCTCCCATCAATGTAGTCGCAGTTGTCGAAGTAGTAGGTGCCAAGCCGAGCGGGCAGGCTTCTTTGTCCACATGAATGGATAGAACGAGATCGGATTCTTTTGCCAATTTCGATGATTTGTCTCCTGTCATTGCAATGATATAGCATCCTAATTTGCGTACCGGATCAATGACATTGAGAATCTCGTTTGATGCGCCGCTATTGCTAACAAGCAGAACAATATCCGTGCCGCTAATCATACCGAGGTCGCCGTGTACGGCTTCTGCTGCATTTACGAAGATAGCGGGTGTGCCGGTAGATGCTAAAGAAGAAGCAATCTTGTGTCCCATGATGCCGGTTTTGCCGATTCCCATAACGACAATCTTACCCTTGCAGGTGAAAATTTTGTCGATGGCGCAGTCAAATTCGGATCCGATGGTTGTGCCTAACTTGCGTAATTCTTCAATCTCTTCATCAAATATTTGTTTTGCTCTTTGCGAACAGGTCATATTCTTGTGCTTGTAATAAAATATCTCTTATGTCACTTAGTCTCACTTGGTTAGCGGCGTCAGATACCGCTTCTTCGGGTTTGGGGTGTACCTCGAGAAAAATGCCGTCCACTCCGACCGCCAGTGCCGCCCGCATGAGATGTGGAACCATGTCACGGTTTCCGCCGGTGATACCCTCTGATGAACTGGGTTGCTGGACACTATGAGTAGCGTCAAAGACAACAGGGCAGCCGAATTTGCGCATTTCGACCAAGGATGTCATGTCCACAACTAACCTGCCATAGCCAAAAGAAGAACCGCGCTCGGTCAACCATATGCCATCAGTGTTGCCGCGCACGGCTTTGATTTTCGCGATGCAGCCTTTCATGTCCCAAGGAGCCATGAATTGTCCTTTTTTGACATTCACAATTTTCCCGGTTTCAGCCGCTGCCTGCAGCAGATCGGTCTGCCGGCTAAGGAAAGCAGGAATTTGCAGTACATCAGCCACTTGTGCTACAGGTTTGCACTGCCAAGACTCATGAACATCAGTAAGGATAGGCAGAGCAAACTGCTCTTTAACTTCCTGCAAGATACGTAATCCGGTTTCCATGCCGACCCCTCTACCGCTGTTGGAAGTTCTATTGGCTTTGTCATAAGAGGACTTGAAGTATAGTTTGATACCCATATCCTCGCATACACGCTTCAGCGTTTCAGCAGTGAGCAAGACGGTCTCCCGACACTCAATGGCACATGGTCCGGCAATCAGAAACATAGTTTACTCTTTTCTTGGGAATTGATTTTTAGTATCCTCTGCATTTCTGAATACCCGAACCCATTGCACTTTGAGTTTTCCCTCTCCGCCACGTTCGGAAGATGGAAGGAATGACTGTGCGAGCATGAACATTTGGTCTTTTGGAAGTTTGTTTTCCATACGCATCACTTCCATATTGTTAACGTACCAAATAATCTCTTTGGATGACCAACGGATTATGTAGACGTAGTACATTGAACGGAGCATGCCGGTCAAGTCAGCGAGTTTGCTGTTTTTCCCGTCTATAATGCCCATCTGGTGAACTTTGCCATTATAGTTATAGAGAGCCAGCATGGGTTGTCCGGGTTTGCCCGTTGAGAGTCCGAAGAAATGATGTCCTGAACCTTGGCTGCGCACTTTCGCCATGAACATACCTTCTGTTTGTTGGAAGGCGTCACGTGTATTCATGACATCAGAGGTATATTCAAACTTGTGTTCGATAAATCCTTTCTTTTCATCCCAAGCAACAGCCGTTTTCGGTTCGGCATGTGTCTCAATGTCCATTCGCCCTTCGGCAAAGAAGGTGTTCTTGCCATTATTATATGCCTGCCGTTCATTGGTACGCGAGTGTCCATCCCGAAGTGCTTGTGTTGCGTAGCCATACCCGGGTTTCCAGTTCTTGCCGGAAGACATGTCATCTTCGAATGAGGGTCTGAAGAGTTCAGCCCAGTCTATTTCTTCAGCACGTTGCGCAAAGTAGAACTTGATGTCATCCAAATTCCCTAATTGGAGATACCGTTGCTCTGTCTGGAACTCCTTGGAGTGTTCCCAGCGTTTTTCGTCAGCCCACAAAGCGTTGCGTTGTTTGAAATCCTCTGTAGCCATCTCCGCTTCGAGTGCAGTCAGCTGCTTGAGTTCCTGGGATTGTTGCACCTGCAGGAAGTTCTTGTAGAACATGGACTTGTAGATACGGTAGAACGTCTGGAGTTTGGGTGACTGACTCCGTTCTTTGCGGGATGCAATTTTACTGAAATCTTCCGACTCGCGGAATTCAAGGAATTCGCGGAATTCAGGCAATCCGAGTGCATACTTGTAACCTTTCATCCTCAAGGCACCTGACAGGTTTTTGTAGTGGGCGGTTTTGCGTCCTTCTTCCGTATCCTTGTATTTACGGTTTTTCAGTTCATTTTTATGACTTTGGAAGTCAGAAGATTCCACGATAGCTTTCAACTCGAGATACTCTTTCAATTCTGGTGATTTCTCTACTTTGCGGTAGCGGATTACACGTTGTTGCATCTCATGCATGTTGGCTTCAAAAGCCTCTGTCGAGACCATTTTGCCTGTCAGTCTGGCTGTGAATAGATTCATATTGGTTAGTTTTTATTTTCAGTTAATAATTGCGTTAATTCATCCATTGTTTCTACAAAAACCGGGACATAATGTTCCTGTACGGGCAGGAATTGCAGTTCCTTCATATGCACCGTTTGTATCCGAATTCCTTCATAAAATCCCTTGTAGTTGAGGATATATATGGGTTTCCGGTGTTCATTGACGGTACCGCTGGCGATGACATCAAACATTTCATCCAATGTACCGTAACTCCCCGGCAAGCATACAAAGCAGTCAGCGAGGTCGCGCATTTTCTGCTTTCGACGGCTCATATTTACCAACTTGTATATTTTGGAGCAGTTATGGGCTAACCTGCCTGCTTCTATAATCCGGCGGGGTACAACGCCAATGACTTTGCCACCGGCGTTTCTGGCAGCGTTGCTGACGCGCGACATTAGTCCGCCTGTTGCAGCGCCATACACCAGAGTATGCCCGTTTTCGGCAATCCATTTCCCGAGCGTATCGCCTAATTGCAAATACTCTTCGGGAATAATATCCTTGGCACTACAATAGACTGCTATATTCATTACGCATCAATATTAGCGTAGGTGGCATTTTGCTCAATAAATTCCTTACGCGGAGCCACATCGTCCCCCATAAGCATAGCAATGGTACGGTCAGCCTCAGCGGCATTTTCTATTGTGACCTTTTTGAGCAAGCGGCGTGCGGGATCCATGGTCGTTTCCCACAACTGCTCATCGGACATTTCTCCCAGACCTTTGTAGCGTTGTGTCTTGATTTGTTTCTCATCGCCACCGCCATATTTCTGGATGAAGTCAAACCGTTGCTGGTCAGTCCAGCAATATTCCTTGTAATTGCCTTTGGAGCAAAGATAAAGCGGTGCCATTGCGATATACAAGTGTCCCTGCTCAATCACTTCCTTCATATGGCGGAAGAAGAGTGTCATGATCAATGTCGCAATATGTGCGCCATCGACATCGGCATCCGCCATGATAATTACTTTATGATAGCGGATCTTGCTTAAGTTCAGAGCCTTGGGATCATCTTCCGTTCCGAAAGTTATGCCGAGTGCAGTGAAGATATTGCGTACTTCTTCGCTCTCAAAGACTTTATGCTCCATGGCTTTCTCAACGTTGAGGATTTTACCGCGCAGGGGCAGAATCGCCTGGTGTACGCGGTCACGTCCGGTTTTGGCTGTACCTCCGGCGGAATCTCCCTCAACAAGGAACAATTCGCATTCCGACGGGTCTTTGGACGCACAGTCCGCCAATTTACCGGGTAGTCCGCCACCGCTCAGGGGACTCTTGCGCAATACGCTTTGGCGTGCATTGCGCGCAGCAATACGTGCCTGAGCTGCAAGAATAACTTTTTCAACAATCTTTTTGGCATCATCCGGGTGTTCCTCAAGATAGTATGATAATGCCTCGGCGACAGCACTTGAAACCATACCGGCTACTTCCGAGTTACCCAATTTTGTCTTTGTTTGTCCTTCAAACTGAGGTTCAGCCACCTTAACGGAAATAACCGCTGTCAGTCCTTCACGGAAATCGTTCGGGTCAATAGTGGAATTACCGTCTTTGTCCTTGAGTTTTGCTTTTTCAAGAAGTTTGCTTTCCTCGGCATACTTCTTCATTACACGTGTCAAAGCGGCGCGGAATCCGGCGACATGCGTACCTCCTTCGATTGTATTGATGTTGTTTACATATGAATGTACATTCTCGTTGTAATCCGTATTGTAAATCATAGCCACCTCAACAGGCGTGCCGTATTTTTCGGTATTGAGGTGAATGACTTCGCTAATCAGAGGCGTACGGTTCTGGTCGATATAACGGACAAACTCACTTAATCCCTTCTCGGAATAGAATGCTTCTCCTTTATATCCCTTGATGCCGGTAATGGCGTTTCCTTCGCTGTCTTTGGCATCCTCGGCTATTTTGACACGTTTGTCTTTCAGCACAATCCGTACACCGGCATTGAGGTATGCCAATTCACGCATACGGTTGGCGAGTATATCATAGGAATATACAGTTTCTGTAAAGATGGTGGCATCAGGCCAGAACTGTACAAATGTACCGGTTTTACGCTGTTCCCAGTTACCGATAGCCTCAGCCTCTGTGATTACATGAACCGGTGCCAACGGTTTTCCTTTTTCATAATCCTGTGTATGGATTTTTCCGTCACGGTAAACTTCCACGTGCATTTTGGTGGAAAGAGCGTTTACGCAACTGACACCAACGCCGTGCAGACCACCGGAAACTTTATAACTATCTTTGTTGAATTTACCCCCTGCGTGCAGTACGGTCATCACAACCTCCAATGCGGAACGATGCTCCTTCGGGTGCATATCCACGGGGATACCGCGTCCGTTGTCCTGAACGGTGATAGAATTATCCTCATTGATATGTACTGCAATCTCTGTGCAGAAGCCTGCCAATGCCTCATCGATGGAGTTATCCACTACTTCATAAACAAGATGGTGCAAACCTCTACCGGAAATGTCACCAATATACATCGCAGGCCGTTTTCGAACTGCCTCCAAACCCTCAAGCACTTGAATACTTGAGCCATCATACTTTTCTTTTTCTTCCATGTATTTCTTTAATTTTTATTCCTAATAATATTTTGTACGCGCGCGCATATCACGCGCATACGAATTAGGCTGCAAAGATACGGATTTTTCGCCACATATGCAAATTTTTTGTTATTTTTCTTGCATATTTTGTTGAAAAGTAGTAACTTTGCGGCGTTTTTTAGTCTAACTGTTTAATTAACTAAATTATTTTATTATGAAGAAAGTATTTTTAGCACTGATGTGCGTGGCAGCCATCGCTATGACAAGCTGCTCAAAAGATCCGAGCAAATCCGGAAAAGATGTAAAAGATGTAGATGTAACAAAATTGGATGACAAGACCGAAAAATGCTGGGCTCTTGGTGCAACTGCATCCTTAAATGGCGTTGATGATTCAATGAATTACACTGTATGGGCTACAGAGAAGGAAGCGGTAGCTTTTGCACAGGAAATGTTGGCAGGACTTGAAGCAACAGCCAAAGAAGTTGGTGTTACAATGGACATTACCGTTAAGTATAACGAATGGACTGATGCTTCTGATGAGACAAGTTGTTCAAAGCAAGCTGAGGCTTATGAAAAAGAGTACGAAGATGCGAGCGAGTGCTGGGAGCTGTCCATGAGTCTGGGTACACTTAGTGAAACATCGTATATTTGGGGGCATGAGATTGAACTCGAAATGACAAAGGTGATGGCAGAGAAGCAAATTGCCGGTGTCAATGCTTCTTACAAAACCGTTGATGCAAAGGACGAGGATGCTTGCACGGCTTTGAATAAATAATCCAAACAAGTTTATATGAATAAGAAAGTGTGTCAAAATTGTTTGGCACACTTTCTTATTTCCTTTTTAGCTACTCCCGTTCGCATTACGTTCGCATCTCGTTTGCATTCAGTACGTCACAATCCGGTTTTTGAACCATCTTATTTTTCACGCAACTATTGTTCCGATGTAAAGCCGGCAGGATAGCAAGTTCTGCACAATCTTAAAATTCGTACATTTTTTTGTCAAAAAACGGTGCAATACGTCGGTCGTAACCGTTGAGTACGTTTGTCGTAAGCGAGTCGTGTACGATTTTTGAGAGCAAAATCTTAATAATCGTCAATTTTCCATTGTGAGGAAAACCGATGATTATTGTTGTACTTCCCCTTTGAGTGTAGCGGCAGAGGCAGATGTAATTTTGACTTTTACAAATTCTCCGATATGCCTTCCTTCGCGTGGAAAAATGACTGTTTTGTACTGAGAGGTGCGTCCGAACATTTCTTCGTTGCTCCGTTTTGAAAATCCCTCGACAAGTACTTCGCGCACTTTTCCTATTTCACGTTGGTTGGAAGCAAGTGACAATTCGTTTTGCAAGGCAATGATTTCATTAAGCCGCCGCACTTTTTCTTCCTCCGGGATATTGTCGGGCAGATGTTTGGAGGCGAATGTTCCCGGTCGTTCGCTGTATTTGAACATAAAGGCGGTATCAAATCCGACTTCACGCATGAGGCTGAGCGTTTCGGCATGGTCTTCCGGGGTTTCGTCATGGAAACCGCAGAAGACATCTGTTCCGATAGCTGCATCAGGCAAGATTCGGCGGATGGCGGCGATACGGTCCAGATACCATTCCCGTGTATATTTGCGGTTCATGGATTTGAGAATCTTATTTGAGCCGCTTTGCACAGGCAAGTGAATGAATTTACAGATATTATCGTGTTCGGCAATGACTTGCAGGGTTTTATCGGACATATCTTTCGGGTGAGAAGTAGTGAATCGGATACGCATATCCGGCACTGTTTCAGCGACAATTGCCAGTAGTGCAGGGAAGTCAATCTCGCCCAGTTTATAGGAGTTGACATTCTGTCCGAGTAGGGTTACCTCTTTATAACCTTTGGCTTGCAAGTCTTTCACTTCATTGAGAATACTCTCTACATCCCTGCTGCGTTCCCGACCGCGTGTATATGGCACCACGCAATATGAACAGAAGTTGTTACAACCGCGCATGATACTCACAAAACCGCTAATGGTTTTTCCAATGCGTGCAGGTAGAATATCGCGATATGTTTCCGTGGTACTTAATTCCACATTTATGGCTTTATGACCTTGTTCGGCTTGTGCCAGCAAGTTCGGAATATCCAAGTATGAATCCGGTCCTGCAACAAACTCAACGCCGTAGTTTGCAAGCAGTTCTTTTCCCATACGTTCTGCCATACACCCGATAATGCCGATAACGGGTTTACGTTTGTTTTTTGCCAGAAGAGCCTTTATTTCCTGCAAGCGGTGTTGTACGGTTTCCTCTGCTTTTTCACGAATTGAGCAAGTATTGAGGATAACAATATCCGCTTCCAAAAGGTTATCTGTGAGCCGGGCATCGGTGGTATTCAGAATAGCTGCAACAACCTCACTGTCAGCTACATTCATTTGGCAGCCATATGTTTCGATAAAGAATGATTTCATGTAATGTATATTATTCAGTATTGTTAGTCATCGTTCAAAAAGCCGCAGGAGTGCCATTTTCTTTTTTCCTGTTTCTCCTCCGTATGGATGTTCACGTAAAGACAGGTTAAAACGGTTACTTCCTTTTAGAACGGTTTGCGGGTGAGTAAATTCTCTGAACCCCCATTCACCATGATAGGCCCCCATTCCGGAGTGTCCGGTCCCATTGAATGGGACTCCTTTAACCATCATGTGGATGCAAACCTCATTGATACATCCGCCACCGTATTGCTGGGTCTGCATGACATGGTTAGCCCATTTCATGTTCTTGGTGAACAGATACATAGCCAACGGATGTTCGCGGTCAGCGATTGTTTCCATCAGCGCATCTACCTGTGCATCCTCAAAAGGTACAACAGGCAATAGCGGACAGAACAGTTCCTGTTGAACAATATGTTCGTCCCAATGAACAGGGTAAATAATGGTCGGTGCATATTTTCGTGTCTGCCGTTCCCCGACACCGCCGAAAATAATCCGGTCACGGTACTGTTCTGCCATTCCGGCACATTTATCATATGCGCTTTCTGTAATCAGTTTGGGGTATTCGGGATTGGTTTCGGCATGTTCTCCGATTTGTGCTATAAAGGCTTTTTTCAGTTCATGCAAGAACGGCTCGGCAACTTCTTTTGCAACGGCGATTTGGTTAATGTTGATGCAAATCTGTCCGGCATTTGTCAATTTGAAGAACGCGATTTTTCGTGCTGCGTCTTTCAGGTCAGCATCTTTGCGTATGACGCACCAGTTGCCGGTTTCTCCCCCTAATTCCAGTGTAACGGGTGTGAGGTTTTTAGCCGCTTCCGCCAGCACATGCTTTCCGACAGCCGGTGAACCTGTATAGAAAATTTTATCAAATCGTTGTGCCAGACACATATCAGCGACATCATGTCCGCCGTCAATCAGTGTTATATATTCGGGTGGGAATAGTTCTGCAAAGAATTGTTTTAGCACAGCCGTGCAGGCGGCGGACTTGGAGCTGGATTTGATAACAACTGTATTTCCACCGGCCATTGCAGCTGCCACTACACCTATAGTGAGGAGAATAGGAAAATTAAAAGGACTAATGACGAGAGAAACGCCATACGGCATTTTATAGACCTTGGTGAATATACTTGGGAAACACATCAGCCCGCTGAAGTGGGTTTCCGGTCTTGCCCATTTGCGTATGCCGCCAAGTATCTCGTTGATTTCGGTAACAATGGGAGCAATATCGCATAGAAATGCCTCGACTTGGCTGCGGCCGAGATCTTGCGCCAAGGCATTTTCAAAGTCGGCTTCATGATCGAGAACCGCTTGTTTGAGGCGTTTGAGTTGCCGGATGCGCCATTGGACAGGTAGTGTTGTGCCGGTTCGGAAGAAACGGCGTTGTGCAGCAACGATTTTCTGTATTTTTTCTTCAGTATAAACGGAATTGTCCATTTGCTAATGTCAGTCTTGATGGGTTTGAAGATAGTTGTGCATGGCGGCAGCGGCTTTTCGTCCATCGGACATTGCCAAAATTACGGTTGCACCACCTCGGACAATATCTCCGCCGGCGAAAATAGCGGGTATATTGGACTGCATATTGTCGTTGCCGACTACGATAGTACCTTTTGGGGAAATCTCCAGTCCTTGGACTGCTCTTGGAATAAGGGGATTCGGGCTGACACCGACAGCTACAATGACCAAGTCAACAGGCATGGTTATGGTCTTTCCCTCAACAGGAACAGGACTGCGGCGTCCGGATTCATCGGGTTCGCCCAATTCCATGATTTGAAGGACGGCTTCATTAACACGACCGTTTTCGTCCGCATGGTACTCAACGGGATTATGAAGTGTCATAAATTCTATACCTTCTTCTTTGGCGTGCTTTATCTCTTCAATTCGGGCGGGCATTTCATCTTCGCTGCGCCGATAGACGATAGTTGCATGTTCGGCACCGAGCCGTTTTGCTGTGCGTACAGCGTCCATGGCAGTGTTTCCTCCGCCAACAACAATTACGTTCTTGCCATATAGTAAGGGCGTATCGGAAGTTTTATCGGAAGCGTCCATAAGGTTGACACGTGTGAGGTATTCATTACAGGACATTACACCGTTAAGGTTTTCGCCCGGAATATTCATGAAGCGCGGCAATCCGGCACCTGAACCGACAAATACTGCCTTGTAGCCTTGTGCTTTGAGATCGTTCATGGAGATAGTTTTGCCGATAATGGTATCTTTGCAGAATTCAACCCCCATTTTGCGTAGTCCGTCAATCTCTTTATCCACGATACTGTTTGGCAGACGGAATTCAGGGATACCATATTTGAGTACACCGCCGATTTCATGCAGTGCTTCAAAGACGGTTACTTGATAGCCGTATTTAGCCATGTCGCCGGCAAAAGTCAATCCGGCAGGACCTGAACCGACGACTGCGACTTTCGTTGCTGTTTTGCTTGCGTTTGCAGGTTGGATATTGTTTGGTTGAGCGGCATTGTCTGCAACGAACCGTTCGAGGTATCCGATGGCAACAGGCTTGGAGTTCATTTTGAGATGAATACACTGTGCTTCACATTGTTTCTCCTGCGGGCAGACACGTCCGCAAACAGCGGGCAGGCTGCTGCTCTGTTTAATAACCTCGTATGCACCGTTAATGTCGCCGGCTTCAATATGTTTTATGAATCCGGGGATATCAATATTGACGGGACACCCTTTGACGCAGCCCGGGTTGGCGCAATCGAGACAGCGTTTTGATTCCAGCAGTGCCATTTCCGGCGTTAGTCCTTTATTCACTTCTTCGCGGAGTTTGGTAGCACGATAAGCAGGGTCAAGTTCGGGCATTTTGACACGTTCAATTGCGGAACGCTCTTTAGGTTTGAGTGTCTGCCGCAAAGAAACTCTCCACTCGGCATCGCGACCGCCCTCTGTCGGTTTGGAGGCAGAATTAAGGTTATCGTTGCAGCCTTGTTGCAGCCTTGTTGCAGCTTTATTGGCATCTTTCGTGACTACAGTGCCATTGTTAAATTGTTCGTAAGCCTCGATTTCTTCGGATTTGTATGAGCGCAGTCGGGACATCATTTCATCCCAATCGACTTGATGTGCATCGAATTCGGGACCATCGACACAGACAAATCTGGTTTTACCGCCCACAGTAACGCGGCATGCTCCACACATTCCGGTACCATCCACCATGATTGTGTTCAGGCTGGCTTCGGTCGGGATATTGTATTTAGCAGTAGTAAGTGACACAAACTTCATCATAATAGCGGGACCGATAGCGATACATTTATCCACTTTTTCCCGATTGATAACCTGCTCGACACCGACTGTAACCACACCTTTTTGCCCCATAGTGCCATCATCGGTCATAACGATAATCTCATCGGAGTAACGTGCAAGTTGGTCTTTAAGAATAATAAGGTCTTTGTTTCGTGCGGCTAAAACCGTGATAACGCGGTTCCCGGCAGCTTTGAGTGCCTGTGCAATCGGTAGCATAGGTGCAGCACCGACACCGCCACACGCACAAACAACTGTTCCGAATTTGCGAATATCCGTTGCTTTACCCAAAGGTCCGACAAGGTCAGCGAGTTCATCGCCGACGTTCATAGCGCAAAGTTTAGCGGTGGAGACACCGATACGTTGTACAACCAATGTGATTGTACCGGCCTGTATATCCGCATCGCTAATTGTAAGCGGCATCCGTTCGGAGTGTTCGTCCACGCGGACAATGACAAAGTGTCCTGCCCGACGACTGCGGGCAATAAGGGGAGCCTCAACAACTAATTCCGCTACATTGTCTGAAAAGAAACGTTTGCTTATAATTTTATTCATATCAATAGTATTTAGCGCATTTATGGCGCAAAGGTACAACAAAAAAACGGGAGTTACAAATTTATTTGTAAAATAAAAAGAAAGATGGCTCTTTATGCCATCTTTCTTTAATGATTATCTGTAAATGAGCAGATTTAGAAGTATTTGACTTCTTTGCCAACGATACTGCTTAGCAGATTGTTTGCGAGCCGGCTTGCGCCGAAACGGAAGGATTCATTGTTGAGCCACTCTTCGCCAAGGATTTCTTTAACAAGGGTGAAGTGTTGTACAGCCTCGGCTGTGGTACTTACGCCACCGGCAGGTTTGTAGCAAATCTTTATTCCGGTTTTCTCTTTCCAAGCTTTGATAGCCTGACACATTACGTAAGTAGCTTCGGGAGTGGCATTGACAGCAATCTTGCCGGTAGATGTTTTAATGAAATCAGCTCCGGCTGCCATAGCGAGGATAGAGGCTTTCCAAATATTCTCGCAGTTACGTAGCATACCTGTTTCGAGAATAACTTTGAGATGGTGGTTCCCGCAAACAGCTTTGAGTTCTGCAATTTCATCGAAGCACTCTTGGTAGCGTCCCTCAAGGAACTTACCAACAGAAAGAACGATGTCTATTTCCGTAGCACCGGCTTTGAGTGCCAGAGCGGTTTCAGCCACCTTGACTTCCAAGAAACTTTGGGAAGATGGGAAGACTCCGGTCACGCAAGCGATATTGAAATTCGGATCTTTGAGTGCTTTGCGAACGTATTCAACCATAGCCGGATAAACGCATATAGCAGCCACATTAGGCACGCCGGGATAGTTCTTATCCAAGTCGTTGACAGCTTTGGCCATACCTTCTACTTTGGCGATGGTGTCATCTGCACTAAGTGTAGTAAGGTCGATTTGATGCAGACACTCTTTCCATACATCAATGTTGTTGTTCTCGTCAAAATGCTTTGCGAGGATGTCAGCCACATTGGCTTTTACTTGTTCGTCTGTTAGCGCAAAAGGATATTGCGCGAATAATTCTTGAAATTTGTCCATGGTATAAAGATTTAGTTGTTAATATATTGTCATTGTCAATTGATTCTTCCGATAATGGTTTCATTTCCGCGAACGTGATCGCCGACCTCTACAAACATCTCGGTATCAAGAGGCAGGTACATATCAACTCTTGAGCCGAGTTTGATAAATCCGAGGTGATGGTTACGCATGGATTTGTTGCCGACTTTGGCATAGGTGACGATACGGCGTGCCATAGCTCCGGCAATTTGGCGAACGGCAATTCGTACTTTAGACGGTGTCTCAATAACAACGAGAGAACGTTCGTTTTCGGTAGAGGATTTTGGTAACCAAGCCCCTTTATGCCGTCCCTTCTGGTGTTCCGAAACCAATATTTCCCCCTCAATGGGATACCAGTTGGCATGTACGTTAAAGGGTGACATGAAAATACTTACTTGCAGCCGTTCGTCATGAAAATAGTCATTTTCTTTGGTAGGTTCAATAACCACAACCCTTCCATCCGCAGGGGCTATGATAAAATTAGGGTCATCCACCTCGAGTACCCGAACCGGATTACGGAAAAAATAAGTAACAAACACCAATAAAGCCGCTGTCAATAGGAGTGTGATAGCAAATACCCAGTGATTAACATAGAGATAAACAGGGACATTGATGGCGAACAAGAGGAAAACTAATCCGATAATAATGTTTCGCCCTTCGCGATGTACATGTAATCGTTTCATGACCATTGAGAATATGGGAATTGTGTGAGCATTATGGCTGCGTCATCCAAGCCTTTTTGTATTTTTGATTCTAACATCATGCGGAAGAACATGGGAATATCCGCTTTGACTGTGAGTTTGACACGGGTATCCGCAGAGGAAACTTCTTTGAGTTGAATCCAGAAATGCACGTCCATGGGAACATTATCAAGCCCGAATTTGATAGTGTCATTATCAATTCGTTCGACGATTCGTATCGCTACCTTTTGTCCCAATCCGTCCACTTTCATTTTAATTACATCCTCGGAAATCTCCAAGTCGGACACTTTATCTGCGGGCAGCATGTCTTTGACCCTGTTGAGGTTATTAAGATTACTCAAAACAGGGTAAATCTGCGCTACCGGAGCCGGTATAGATTGTATTTTGCTTTCGTATTTTTGTTCAGACATGTTTTTTAGTCCATTTATCTGGGTCTTTATGCCACGTATTAACGATTTTTGCAGTGTCGAGGGATATGTAACCAAGTTCTTTGGCGGTATCCATGAGGGTGGAGAAATTAGTCAGCGGCACTAACGGTACATTAGCGTCAGCGAGTACCTGGTGTCCTAACTCCAATTCATAATCCATAAGTGTAACCACCCCTAAAACATTACAGCCGTTGTTACGAATAGCTTCAATAACCTTTTGGCAATTATCACCAATAGCCACTTGGTTTTCTATAATCACGACATTCTGGTGCGGACGCAGATCTCCTTCAATCTGATTCTCCAATCCATGGTCTTTTGGAAACGGATATGCGTAAATAAACGGTAAACTAAGCTGGTGAGCCACCAGTACGCCTGCAGCAATCGCATTTGTTGCAATACCGGCAATCACATCTACCGATGGAAACGTTTCCGCCAAAACGCGTGACATTTCCAATTTCAGGAAATCTCGTTCTTTAGGGTATGACAAAATCTTTCGGTCATCGCAATAGATGGGCGATTCCCATCCATTTCCCCACAGGAACGGACTTGTCGGCTGAAACTTTATCGCCTTGAGAGCTAACAGGCGTTCCGCCATCAGCCTCTCCAATGTTTTAACAGTTTTCATTTTCGTCAACCAATCAGCGCACAAAGGTAACACATTTTTCGGATATATGCAATATTTTGCCTGAAAAAAACATTTTTGTAGTCATTTTTATCTTTTTTTTGCGTGTACATTGTAATTTGGAGCCAATATGCAGGAAAAGTCCGGGCATATTTGTGTATGTGGTGAAAATGTATTATCTTTGCACGGAATTTGGAAATTATAGTGTTATGCTCATTCGAGAAGCCAATTTAAAGGATGAAATTGTCCGTCGTCGTGATATGCGCGATGAGTTGACGTTCACCATAGATCCGGCAGACGCCAAGGACTTTGACGATGCCTTGTCCTTTAGAAAACAAGATGACGGAACTTTTCTTATCGGTGTACATATTGCCGATGTGACACATTATGTTCATCCTGGCGATGATATTGATAACGAAGCCTATGAACGTGGTACCAGTATTTATTACGTTGACCATGTGGCACCAATGTTACCGGAGGAGTTGTGTAATGACTTGTGTTCACTTCGTCCCAATGAAGACAAATTATGTATGTCGGTGATATTTACTATGGATTCCGAGGCGCAAGTTCTCAAGTATAAGGTATGCCGCACCGTTATCCGTAGTGACTATCGGTTCAATTATGATGAAGTATGGGATATTATGAACGGCCGTCAGGCACATCCTATATCGGATATAATATTCGCATTGAATGACTTGGCAAAGAAAATGCGGCAGGCGAGGATGGATGCCGGAGCATTGGCATTAGAGCAGGATGAAGTACGCTTCCGCCTTGATGAAAACGGTCATCCGACAGATATTTATTTTGAGCAATCAAATGATGCGCACCATTTGATAGAGGAGTTTATGTTGCTTGCCAACCGAACTATTGCGACGGAGATGGGACGCAGGGGGCATGAGTTTGTCTATCGTGTTCATGATAAACCTGACTATGAAAAGCTGGGCAAGTTGGCTGCCTTCAAACGAAAAATGGGTGACCGTGTTTTACCTTCAGTTATAGAGTTGCTCACAATCCGGGCCATGGCCAAAGCTGTATATTCCACAAAAAATATAGGGCATTACGGGTTGGCTTTTGATTATTATACCCATTTCACATCACCTATCCGCCGGTATCCCGACATGATGGTACACCGTTTAGTGGCGCAAGTTATATTGGGTGAGCGTACCAAATCCTACCAGAATAATGTGCATCGTGACCTTGAAGAAGCATGTGAGCATTGTTCTGCGATGGAGCAGAACGCCCAAATGGAAGAACGTGATTCGGTTATGCAGACCATCTGGATGCATGATCATCTCGGCGAAGAGTTTGTCGGGACGATTGTCAGTGTAACAGAATTCGGAGTGTTCGTTCAGTTAGAGGGAAACCGCTGTGAAGGATTGATTCATATCACAGACCTTGTCAAAGGTGATTATATGTTTTATGATGAGAAGAACTATCGGCTTATCGGTGAACAAAGCGGCAAGACGTTTACTATCGGCGATAAGTTAAAAGTCCTTGTGGTCAGAGCAGATATAGAGCGGCATCAAATTGATCTCCGATTGGCGGACATCCTATAATTGTCCGGCTTCCACCAATGTGATGACCCGCTCGATGATGCGGTCCTTGTCATTACCGTCATATCCTTCTTTAAGGTCATTCTTGAACAATTTGGCAACAAATTGCCAAAAATCAGCAGCAGCCTTACCGCGGTATTGTTTGATTAACTCATAACTGGTGTGATCAGACTCCCTGTCCATTAGTTTCATTAGCATTCTGCCTTGAGATGCGTACATGCCTCGGAAGTCTTTTTCGTATTTTTTGAAGAGGTAACGCTCATATTTTCGCCACCATTGGCGTCGCTCCTTGTCTGTAGTCAATTTAGCCAATTCTGCATCTGCATAAGCCATGTCTTTTGTAATTGATTTGGCATACGGGAGCGTTTTTTTGACATCGCGAACAGTTTTCCAATAGAAACGTTCCTGTTTCTTGCTGTTGAATTTCAAAGGAGGGTAAACATATACATCCCGTAAGAAGGCAAGGTAGAATGTATCATTTCCTTGAACCAACATCGGAATGGAATCAGACAATGCAGCGGCAGCGGGCATAAAGCTCGCTGCCATAATTAATAGTATGATTGATAGCAGTTTGCGCATGGTTAGACTGCTACATGCAAAAACTGTGCCTTAATAAGCAATTGCAAATACAACGCGGCGTGGTGAAGGTTTGCCGGTAACCATACATACGCCCGGTTCTTCTTTGTAGCCGGGAAGTGCCTCTAACGGAATACAGCGAATCGTTGCTTTTGTTTCTTCCTTTATGCGTTCTTCCGTTTCGGGAGTACCATCCCAATGGCAGAGAAGGAATCCGCCTTTCTTTATCTCCTCTTTGAATTCCTCATAGCTATTGCACTCACGGGTATTGGCAATGCGGTAACGGAGTGCTTTGTCATAGCAATTCTTTTGTATTTCCTCAAGCAGGGACAGCAGTTTTTCTTCGATTCCATCGAGAGTGACGGTTTCTTTTGTCAGGGTGTCACGTCGAGCCACTTCAATGGTTCCGTTCTCCAAATCTCTACCACCCATAGCTAAACGAACAGGTACTCCTTTGAGTTCATAATCGGCAAACTTGTATCCCGGAGTATATTTATCCGTTGTATCCACTTTGATACGTACACCGGCTTTCTTGAGGTTGTCAAGAACAGGGTTCATGCGATCAAGAATGGCATTTAATTGTTCTTCTGTCTTGTAAATCGGTACAAGTACAATCTGAATCGGAGCAAGATGCGGGGGGAGAACAAGACCGTTGTCATCGGAGTGTGTCATAATCAAGGCACCCATCAAACGAGTAGAAACTCCCCATGAGGTAGCCCAAACATACTCATACTTGTTCTCTTTGCTCAAGAACTGGACATCGAAGGATTTGGCAAAGTTTTGCCCGAGGAAATGCGATGTTCCTGCTTGTAATGCTTTTCCGTCCTGCATCATGGCTTCAATGCAATAGGTGTTTAGCGCACCGGCAAAACGCTCGTTAGGTGATTTAACTCCTTTTACAACAGGAATTGCCATTACGTTTTCGACAAAATCAGCATACACATCTAACATCTTGCGGGCATAATCTTCTGCTTCCTCTTTAGTCGCGTGTGCTGTATGTCCTTCTTGCCAAAGGAATTCGGCGGTTCGTAAGAACAGGCGTGTACGCATTTCCCAACGCATCACATTGCACCATTGATTACAAAGGATGGGCAGGTCGCGGTAGGATGAAATCCAGTTCTTGTAGGTGGACCAGATAATTGTTTCGGAAGTCGGACGAATAATCAATTCCTCTTCCAATTTGGCATTCGGATCAACGACAACACCTTTGCCATTCGGGTCATTCATCAAACGGTGGTGGGTGACAACTGCACACTCTTTGGCAAAGCCTTCTACGTGTTCCGCTTCACGACTCAGGAAAGATTTGGGAATCAGCAAAGGGAAATATGCGTTCTTGACGCCCTGTTCCTTGAATCGGCGATCTAATTCATGCTGAATGGTTTCCCATATCGCATATCCGTAAGGTTTAATAACCATACATCCGCGGACTGCAGATTGTTCCGCCAAGTCGGCTTTAACTACTAATTCATTGTACCACTTGGAATAATCCTCTGAACGAGAGGTTAGTTTCTGAAAGTTTGCCATTATCTTAATTTATATTGTTTACGTAGTTGTTCAAAAGAATTCGGATTCGCTTTAAAGGTGTCGCTTATACGCTTTAACCATCCCTTTTTACTATCCCCTTTTGTTTCAGCCTGCAAAAGTAGTAATTTTTTTTCAATTACCAAAGCCGGTAGCCCAAAATGTTTGCAAAAAGCGTCCAAACACATTTGTGAAGCGTTTAATTTGCCCTCTAAAGAGTATCCTGCAATATGATATGAGGCTAAAATGGTGCGAGGCGAAAGTAATAGTTCCTTGTTCACATCCGGTTCATTTTCCCAACAATCAATAGCACAACGGTGACCGCTCTTCAGTAAGGCATATTCGTCCACGATACCGCCGCGTGCAGCATTTATTATGACGGCTTCTGATTTGCAATGCGTAAGAAAATCTGTATCGCAAAGATGATAGGTTCGATTTGGATTCGGGGAGTATGTCAATGGAGTATGAAAGGTAATAAAATCACAATTTCTTTCGATTTCATCGATGGTTACACCGATTCCTTTAGGGGGGTCATTCAATAAAACCTTCATCCCTTTTCCGGCTGCCATTTTTGCCACTAATGAACCGATATGTCCAACTCCGATGACTCCTAATGTACCCTTTGCCTCAAAATGGTTCAATACTTCTTCAACATAGTCACAGACGGCTTGGGCATTGCATCCCGGACAGGACACCCATTGGATTCCTGCTTTTTCACAATATTGGGTGTCTATGTGATCGTAGCCGATTGTAGCTGTTGCAATAAATTGAACGGAACTGCCCTCTAATAAATCACGATTTATTTTTGTGCGTGTCCTGACAAGCAATGCGTCAGCATTATGTACTGCAGTTGGTGTGATTTCTTCCGGTTTCATCGGTATTACCGTTGCTACCTGCTCCAACGCATCTTTTAAGTAAGGAATATTTTCGTCGATGAGGACACGCATGTCAGGGAATACTAATATTTGATGTTGTCAATCAATCGGACGGGACCGCAATATACAGTGATGCAGCCGATTGCATGTGAGAAATCTTTTGTCGGAAGGAGTGTTGTCTGATCTACAATCTCGAAGTATTCGACTTCTAAACCGTCAATGGCATTTATGGCATCAATTACTTGACGTTGAACTTGTTCGACAGTTGCACTTTTTGCCGATTTCACCGATTCAGATAGTACCTTATATATATTGGTTGCTGTCTTTTTTTCAATACTTGACAAACGCTCATTCCGGCTGGATAAGGCAAGACCGTCTGCTTGCCGTACAATAGGGCAATCAATAATCTGTAAGTCACCAAATGTGTCTTTTAATTTGGATCGTTCAACCATTTGGTGAATAATGGCTAATTGCTGATAGTCTTTTTCTCCGAAATAGGCTCTTGTCGGTTGTACAAGATAGAACAGGCGGCTGACTACTTGTACTACACCGTTAAAATGTCCGGGGCGCATTTTGCCTTCCATAATCTTGTCCAAACCCTCGAAATCATACTCAAACGTTGTATTCATTTCTTCTGCGGAATACATTTCTTCCGGAGTGGGTGCTAAAACGAACTGGCAACCTAATGATTCTAATAATTTGGCATCGCGTGACAGATTGCGTGGATATTTTGCCAAATCCTCTTTGTTGTTAAACTGCGTCGGATTGACAAAAACCGAAACGAAGCAAACATCGTTTTCGCTGACCGAACGGCGTACTAAGGAAGCGTGTCCTTGATGGAGTGCTCCCATTGTAGGTACTAAACCAATTGTTTTACCTTGGCGTTTGCATGCCGCCACTTGACGGCGCAACTCTTCTTTTGTTTCAATAATTTGCATATTTTTATATCAACATGTCCAAAAAAACGCGCAAAATTACAAAAAATATACGGAAAAACAAAAAAAAGAGTAAAAAATAGTGCAAATGCGGATTTTTTTTTGTAATTTTGCCGTGAGATATTGTTTTCTCATTAAAGCAACTACTTATGAAAGAGCCTAATCGTATTTTATTCCTCGCCCAAGAAATCTATCCTTTTTTGGCGGAAGAAACACCTATTCGACTCCTTAACCGGCAATTACCGGAATATTTTCAGGGACATGGTTATGAAACTCGGACTTTTATGCCCAAATTCGGCGAAATTAACGAACGGCGCAACCAGTTACATGAAGTGATCCGGCTCTCCGGTATGAATTTGATAATTGATGATGCAGATCATCCCTTACTTATTAAGGTGACAAGTATTCAATCTGCACGAATCCAGATTTATTTCATTGACAATGATGATTATTTTGGACGACGGAAGGGTGTTGTGGACGAAAACGGAAAGGAATATGCAGACAATGACGAACGCTGTATTTTCTTTGCCCGCGGTGCTATTGAGACGGTTAAAAAACTCCGTTGGACTCCTAATATAATATATTGTTCCGGTTGGATTTCCGCGTTGGCTCCTTTGTATCTTAAGAAAGCCTATGCCGACACACCGTTCTTCTCCCATACGAAGATTGTCTTGTCTTTAGATGACAAGGAATATCAAACGGCATTTAATTCCCGGTTTACCGATAAACTGCTCATTGAAGGCATAACTGCTAATGATGTGCGCAGTATTGCCGGTTTCTCTGTCGGGTATGAGGAATTGATGCGTCTTGCTATTGACAATTCGGATGCTATCGTGCTTTCTACCCCCGAGGTTAATCCCCGCTTGCTTAACTATGCGCAAACGAGCGGTAAGCCGATCATGCCGTATAATGGGGAGAATTCAGCCGATTTGTGGAATTTTTGCGAAACCTTGTTAGATAATAATGCTACAGCGTAAAATTAGCATAATAATACTTTTTATTGCGGTCTTTTTGACGGCCTGCAAGGATGATGCGTCCTCTGCCGGCGGATCAATATTAGAGAAAGACGATGAGATTTTGGTTAGAGCTGATACATTTATGATTGGCTCATCATTGGTCATGTGCGATTCCATTGTGTCTTTACCGGACTCTTTCCTTTTAGGAGAGATGGCAAATGATTATGGCACACTGCATGCTGATATTTTGACCCAGTTGGCTTGTCCGGTTGGATTTCATTATCCTGAAGGAGCAACGGTGGATTCGGTATGTCTGTGCCTTGCATACCGCACGTGGTTTGGAGATGGTAATAGTCCGATGGGGATAACTGCTTACGAGATTGACCGTGGAAAGTTTGACTACGCTCGATCTTATCCGACCAATATAGACCCTGATGATTATGTCAGCAGTGATGCCCCCGAGATTTTGGCAAATGAGAAGATTGTTGTTGCATCCCGCAAAAAGGACTCGTTATACTCAAGTGCAAGGCAGACCTATTATCCGATTATACGTGCCAAAATGTCAGATGACTTTACCAAGCGATTCTTTGATATCCGGGATTTCTCTTCACAAGATGCGTTCAATGAACAATTCAAAGGGGTATATATCGTTTCTGAGTTCGGCAGTGGTACAATTCTTAATATTCTGGATGTCAATATATCGGTGTACTATTCTTTTTCTTATAAGAAAGCAGGGGCTGATATGGATACGGTGGTTCATGATATAAAGACGTTCTATGCCAATTCCGAAGTGAGACAAATTAACTGTATTTCGTATAAGGATCATAAGGAAATATTTGACGACCTGCTAAATAAGACAGATTTGTTTAACTACGTTGTTGCTCCTGCAAACATTTATACCCGTCTCCAATTCCCGATGGCGGAAATACAAAAACGTATCAATTCAAGAATTGATGGCAAGCGTCCCTATGTCAATATGGGAAAAGTGAAGGTCGATGTCGTTAATGTGAATGACAAAGTGCTAAACCGGAATGATTGGTCGCAGCCTGCGTCCAAGATGTTGTTAATTAAGGAATCTGCCATGAACCGTTTCTTCACAAAACGCGAGCTTCCCTCTGATACATGTGCGCTGTTGGCAGATTTGACAAAAGGGACTAATAAACTCGGTAGTACTGAGTATTATTATACCTACGACATGTCGGCACTGTTGACAAACCAACTGCGCTCAACGAATAATCCTGATACATTGAGTATGTTAATGGTGCCGGTTGATGTGGTGATGGCGACTAACAATAACACTACGTATATTATTTCCATCAAGCAGCAACAGACTGTTTCTGCAACGGTTACGTATAGTGCCAAGAACCCGTTTAAGCCCATGGATATCGAGGTCGTTTATTCCGGATTCTAAACCAAATACACACACATATTATACTAAAAAAAGAGTGTGCCAAAATCAATTGGCACACTTTCTTTTCTCCTTTTTTGCTACTAACGTTCGCATCTCGTTCGCATCTCGTTCGCATTCAGTATGTCACAATTCGGTTTCTGACATACTCTTATTACGTATCCAAGATGTTTTGTATTATAACGATGCCTCGTAAGCAGCTGCGTCCATCAGACTGTCCAGTTCGGCTTTGTCTTTGATGGCAATCTTAATCATCCAACCTTCACCATATGGATCATTGTTTACCAACTCGGGTTGGTCATTCAATGTCTCATTGAACTCCAGCACCTCACCTGCTACCGGCATATTCAGGTCACTAACGGTTTTAACGGCTTCTACAGAACCGAATACTGCGCTTTGAGCCAATGTGTCACCTACGGTGTCCACATCAACGAATACGATTTCGCCTAATTCGGATTGTGCGTAGTCTGTAATGCCGACATACGCCTCATCACCCTCAACACGAATCCACTCATGTTCAGAGGTGTATTTAAGATTACTCGGAAAATTCATATAATTCTATGATTTTGTTTGTTATTTCGGACTGAATGCACTCGGAATCTGATCACCCAAAGTGGACATCGCGCAACGGAAACCAACCGTGCTGGAACTCTTGTCCTGCTCCATGTAACGACGTGTGGATGGATTGAGCCAGTAGATTCGATCGCGCCATGAGCCACCTTTATATACGCGCGTATTGCGCGTAATATGCGGGGCAAGTACATCTGTCGGATCTACTTTTATCTCTGACAAGTTGGTTATACCAACGGTATCCAATGGATAATCGGTATCAATAATGGAAGCGAAGTCACCGTCCTTGAAATCTCGGCGGTCATCATCGCTGGAGAACTCAAGTTCGAAACAGCCAACAGAGTCAAGTACAAACTTTCCGTCCTGATCTTTCTTCGGATGCATATATATGTTACCGCGGAAGGAGTTATATTCGGAAGTCTCCTGATAGGATGTTTCACGATAAACATCCAATACCCATTCATTGACATTACCTGCCATATTGTACAGACCAAAGTCATTTGGAGCAAATGCATCCACAGGAGCAGTAATTACGTATCCGTCATTAAGTGCGCCGCTGACACCCATCATGTCGCCACGACCACGAACAAAGTTAGCCTGCATTTTACCCGCATTGGCTTTACTCATGTCACGCGGATGGTAACCTGACCATGGATATATCTTTCCTTCTATGGTCAAACCGTCTTCCCCGGCAACAGGTGCATATGCCGCAAACTCCCATTCTGACTCGGTCGGCAGACGATAACCTGTAACGAAAATTCCATCTGCACGGCTCACTTTACGATATTCGCCATAGGAGTTCTTGCGCGGATTCTTACCATATTCAGGTACATATGAATCCTCTTCAAGGTATTTCTCTGTATTGAATACAAAGCGGTCACGGATGTAGTCGTAACCGGGGCGGTACATGGTAACCGTTTGTCCCGGATCCTCGGGATTATCGATTTCTATGGCCTCCATTTGGTAACCTGTCCGGGTTTCCCACTCTTCCTTGTATGTCTCGTCATCTGTCAGACGAAGTGAAGCAAAGTCAGGAATCTGAATAGCACCGGCATTAATGAGAGCCATTTCGTTTACACGGTCGGTACGCCATTGGCAGTACGCCATTGCCTGTTCCCAACTTACACCGACAATAGGGTAGAATGAGAAAGCGGGATGGTCGAAATAGTTCTCCACATACGGATCATTATATGCCATATCCTCACGCCATACGGTTTTGTCAGGACGAGCTCTGTTTACCAGATTGGGAGCAGCCTCGCCGAATACAACCTCTAACCAATGCAGATATTCATTCCAGTTTAGCGTCGTAATCTCATACTTGTCCATATAAAATGAACTAACAGTAAGCGTGCGGTGGTAATTGTTACGGGGAGCGGTCAGGAACTCGTCCTTCTCACCTATTGTAAATGTTCCACCCTGAATGGCTACCATACCGACAGGGTTTACATTGCCGACGCCCTCTTGGGCTTCAAAATTCGTCGTCTTTTGGTCATAATAATTCCAACCGGTAGTGTTAGACACTTTCGTGTTCAACTCGCGCGTTTGGCAACCGGCGAATAATACTGCTGCCAACAGAATGGCACACTTTGATATGTTTCTCATATTACACATTTTGGTATGTTTCTAACTTTCAGCCCGCAAAATTACAATTTTTTTGTCAATTATACCAACTTTTGTGCAAAAATATTTGAAAAAAGTGTATTTTTATGCAAAAAATGCTACTTTTGACATTATTTATCATATGTTTTTCGTTAAATCCGAAGATTTTTTGTACCTTTGCCGTCCAAATGCGCAGTTACTCTCTTAATATAAATGGCAGACTTTTTGACTTGGGGACTCCCAAAGTGATGGCGGTAGTTAATGCAACTACTGACAGTTTTGCTTTCTCATGTACGAATATTAGTGAGGCGGAAATATTATCCATGACCGCTCAAGCGATTGCACAGGGGGCGGATATTATTGATGTCGGCGGATGTTCCACGCGCCCCGGCGCGCAACCTGTTACTGCGGAAGAAGAGTGGCGTAGGATAGATATTGCATTGCGTGCTATACGTCGTACCTATCCTGATGCAGTCCTTTCGGTTGATACATTCAGAGCCGATATAGCCCGTAAAGCGGTAGAACGCTATCATGCGGATATCATCAATGATGTTTCCGGGGGCAGCGACCCTAATATGTTTTCTACTGTGGCAGAATTAGCGGTTCCTTATGTACTGACATATGCTTCTCCGTTGGCATCTGATAAGCCGATCAGTGTTCAGGTTTTAGAGTTCCTTGTGCGCAAAGCGGATGAGCTTCACCGCTTGGGTGTCAGAGATGTGATTGCCGACCCCGGCTTCGGTTTTAACAAAAGTGAGGAGCAGAACTACGAACTGCTGAAGTACCTGAATGACCTCTGTTATGCTGATCTGCCCATATTGGTCGGTATCTCGCGCAAGTCAATGTTTTATAAGCCGCTTCAGACAACCCCTGATTCTGATATGGCATTGACGGCGACCATTGCTGCTAATGCCATGGCACTCAAAAACGGGGCAAACATCCTGCGGGTACACGATGTAGCCGCAACTAAGACAACGATTGATATAATCCGACGAATCATATGATAGGCTTTTCTTTCGGTATCAAAGATGCCATTGACATACTGTTGGTTGCTCTGATTTTCTATGAGATGTTCCGATTATTGCGCCGTTCGGGGGCGGCAAATCTGTTCTGGGGAATACTGGCATTCGTGGTGACATGGTATTTGCTTAGTTATGTCTTCCAACTGGAATTGACGGGAGCGTTGTTTGACCGTATTATCAGTGTCGGAGCGATTGCGCTTATTGTTATATTTCAGGAAGAATTACGCGGCTTCTTTTATCGAATCGGCGCAAGGTTCAGTAACTGGCATCCGCTGACACACCGCACTCAGCAATCCGAGCATTATGTGGATCAGATTGTGATGGCATGTGAGCATATGGCAAAGACCAAAACAGGCGCACTAATTGTCATTGCCGGCGATAACGAAATGAAGGAATACACCGATACCGGCGAATTCATTGATGCGACTATTTCTTCGCTGGTGATTGAGAATATCTTCTTCAAAAATACACCTTTGCATGACGGGGCTTTGTTTATTATCGGGAACAGACTCCATTCGGCAGCATGTATTCTGCCTGTCTCCAAGCAGACTAATATCCCTCAAAATTATGGACTAAGACACCGCGCTGCACTTGGATTGTCGGAGAAAAATGCCGATGTCATAGCCATTGTCGTATCCGAAGAAACCGGCAAAATTGCCATTGCGCATGATGCAGCCATCCGTACTGTCAACAGGGATGAACTTATCAGGGTGCTGTCCGATGCGTTTGCCGTATCAAGTGCCAACGCATGGACATTCAAAAATATGAGTCTCAAAAACCTTAAGAATATTAAATTCAATAAATAATATGTTCAAACGTACTTTAGTTACTACAGCTCTGCCTTATGCCAATGGTCCTGTTCATATCGGACATTTGGCAGGCGTTTATGTACCGGCTGACATCTATGTGCGCTATCTGCGGCTCAAAGGTCGTGAAGTCCTTTTCGTCGGCGGCAGTGACGAACATGGTGTACCCGTTACTATCCGCGCCCGCAAAGAGGGAATTACCACCCAACAGGTCGTGGACAGATACCACGAATTGATCAAATCCAGTTTTGAGCGTTTTGGTATCTCTTTTGATGTCTATTCACGGACAACCAGTGCTATTCATCACAAGTTCGCGTCCGATTTTTTCCGCAAATTATATGATGAAGGCAAGTTTATCGAGCAAACCACCGAGCAGTTTTATGATCCAGAAACGGGACATTTCCTCACTGACCGCAATATACGTGGCGAATGTCCCCACTGTCATGCGGCAGGTGCTTATGGCGACCAGTGTGAAAAGTGCGGTTCTACACTTTCTCCGGAAGAGTTGATTAACCCGTACAATGCCGAAACCGGCAATGCCTTGGTCAAAAAACCGACCTCGCACTGGTATCTTCCGTTGGACCAATATCAGCAATGGCTGGAGAAATGGATTCTTGAAGACCACAAAGAATGGCGTCCTAACGTGTACGGACAATGCAAGTCATGGCTTGATGGCGGATTGCGTCCCCGTGCCGTAACGCGGGATCTGGATTGGGGAATCCCCGTTCCTGTTGAAGGAGCAGAGGGGAAAGTCCTGTATGTATGGTTTGACGCCCCCATCGGGTATATATCCAATACCAAGGAGTTATGCGATGCACAACCCGAGCGTTTCGGCAAATGGGAAACATGGTGGAAAGATGACACAACCCGTCTTATTCACTTTATAGGTAAAGACAATATCGTATTCCACTGTATTGTATTCCCTGCTATGCTCAAGGCGGAAGGGTCGTATATCTTGCCGGATAATGTGCCGTCCAATGAATTCCTTAATCTGGAAGGGGACAAGATTTCCACATCGCGCAACTGGGCTGTCTGGCTCAATGAGTATCTTGATGATTTCCCCGGAAAACAGGATGTGCTGCGTTATGTCTTAACCGCTAATGCACCGGAGACCAAGGACAATGACTTTACTTGGGCGGATTTCCAAGCGCGAAACAATAATGAATTGGTTGCTATCTATGGTAACTTTGTCAATCGTGCATTGGTTCTTACAAATAAATATTTCGGTGGAAAAGTACCGACTTCTTCCGATTTCACCGACTATGACAGACAAACTATTGATGAATTCAAGAATGTCAAAGAGCAATTGGAGAGTCTTCTTGAGGAGTTCCGTTTCCGCGATGCCTTGAAGGAGGCGATGAACCTTGCGCGTATCGGTAATAAGTATCTTGCCGATACCGAACCTTGGAAACTTGCCAAGACAGATATGGATCGTACTGCTACTATCTTGAACTTGTCCTTACAGATTGCTGCCAACTTGTCTATTGCATTTGAACCGTTTTTGCCGTTTTCATCGGAAAAATTGCGCAAAATGCTGGGAATGGAGACCGTTAATTGGGATGCACTCGGCTCGCTGAATCTGTTAAGTGCCGGTGCGCAATTAGGCGAGGTAAGTCTGCTGTTTGAGAAGATGGATGACGAACCTATCCAAAAACAATTGGATCGGCTGGCTCGTATCAAAAAGGAAAACGAGGAAGCCGCCAAGCAGGCCGAGCTTGCCAATTGGAAACCGCAACCTGTTAAAACTCCCGTTTCCATCGATGATTTTGACAAAATGGATATACGGGTGGCTACCGTATTGAATTGTCAGCCGGTGAAGAAATCCGAGCGTCTGTTACAGTTCACCTTATCCGATGGATTCGGAGAAAGAACGATATTGAGCGGTATTGCGCAATCTTATCCTGATCCGTCTGTCCTTATTGGCAAGCAAGTTCTCTATATTGCTAATTTTCCCCCGCGCAAAATGATGGGAATAGAGAGTCAAGGTATGATTTTGTCTGCCGTGGACGCGGATGGCAAATTGGTAGTGACAACTACTTTCCGTACCGTGCATGATGGTGCTGCAGTCGGATGATTTTAGGATTTTTTGACAGATTTAATGCTAAAAGTACTGCTTTTTGCAAAAAAATACAAAAAAAATTTGTGTATATGACATTAAAGCAGTACCTTTGCAGCCGCTTTTGGTTAAGAGACCGTGTTTGCTATCGGTTATTTTGGCTTAAAGTGCGGCGGGGTAGCTCAGCTGGTTAGAGCGCATGATTCATAATCATGAGGTCCCCGGTTCAATCCCGGGCCCCGCTACTCTTCAATCTTGAAAAGCTTTTCATAACTTGAGATATACAAACAAGAGGGTGAGTCTTTCTGACTTGCCCTCAATTCTAAAAATCGTGTATCTTTATTTTTACCTGCCACTTACCTGCCACTTACCTGCCACTTACGACTCAGTTACGACTCGCTTACGGGAGACATACGGGAGGATAGTGTGTTTTCCATTGTGCAATCTTCTATATAATTTTGCATACTTGAAAAATTAGTTGTACTTTTGCACGCCGATTTGAAAGAAATGGTATTAGGCGTGTAATTAATAATATTTTTATTATGGAATATAAGATTCAAACAATCGGAGTGTTGACATCAGGTGGTGATGCTCCGGGAATGAATGCGGCGGTGCGCGCGGTGACACGTGCGGCTATTGCCAACAATATCCGTGTTAAGGCGATTTTTCGCGGATACAAAGGTCTGATGGATGGTGAGGTACAAGAGTTTACGACCCAGGATGTGAGCGGAATTATTCAGCGCGGCGGAACTATCCTCAAGTCCGCCCGTAGTGAGGAGTTTACCACTTCAGAGGGTCGCCAGCGTGCTTTTGAAACGATGCAGCGCGAGCAGATAGACGCGCTGATTGTGATTGGCGGTGACGGTTCATTCACCGGTGCCCGCTTGTTGGCGCAGGAGTATAATATCCCCGTTATCGGTATACCCGGAACGATTGATAATGATTTATGGGGAACCGACTCAACAATCGGATATGACACGGCGTTAAACACTATAGTGGAGTGTGTTGACAAATTGCGGGATACGGGTACCAGTCATGAGAGGCTGTTCCTTGTCGAGGTTATGGGTCGCGATGCGGGATTCCTGACGCTGAATGCCGCTATTGCGGCGGGTGCTGAGGCGGCTATCATTCCCGAGCGCGCAACATTGGAAGAGCAATTGGAAGCCGCTATCGGTCAGGGACGCCGTAAGCATAAGAACAGCGGTATCGTCCTCGTACAAGAACATGCTATTCCGGGTGGTGCGCAGGCGGTAGCCAAGTTGATTGAGCAGAACCATCCGGAATATGGAACCCGCGTCACCATTCTCGGTCATCTGCAACGGGGCGGTTCGCCATCGGCATTTGACCGTATTCTGGCTTCGCGTTTGGGCTGTGCCGCCGTTCAGGCATTGCTGGACGAACAGCGGTCGGTTATGGTCGGATTACAAAACGGCGAAGTGGTCTATGTGCCGCTCACCAAAGCTATCAAGGAGAAAAAGGACATCAAAGACGACAAATGGCAGGCTCTCCAAGTGCTTAGCCTGTGATTGTGTAGCCGGTTGAATAGATGGAATAAAAGGCCTAACGTAATGTGAGGTCTTTTATTTTTATACCGGGATGTCTGTATTGGTGGGTTTTGACGGTGGACTTGGCACCGACCTCGATTGCCTGCTGCGGGCAGGCGTGCAAGCATGCCAGACAGGCGGTGCAATGCGGACCGACGGCGGCTTTTTCATCGACTGTGATATTGCGCATCGGGCAGACCCGGGAGCATATGCCGCAGGCGATACATTTGTTTTCGTTTACTGAAGGTCTGAAAGTGCGTAACATCCATTCCTGCATCCGGTCGGTTCCCATTATCCATGAAATCAAACTCCATCCGGCGAAATGATGTCCGTGCTTTCCGGCTATAATATCATTGATAATGGTTTGGAGCCGGTTTGCGAACCGGCTGAATTTCCAAATCTGGTCATTCGGATTCCGTCCGAAAACAATGGCACTGTTATCCGGCACGCGAATCTTGTGGCTGTATGCCACTTCTATACCTTTATTTCGTAGCAGCCGTCGGATGGTCCAAATAGAATTCCCCGCTTGCGCGCCGCAGGGTATAATGATGAAAACGTATGCCTGCGGATTGATTTTCAACCGAGGAACGAGGTTCCGAACGGCAGGAGGTGCATTAAAGTCATAAGACGGATAAATCAAGCCGATACGTTTTTCCCCCGTAAAGTCTTTCCGTACCGCCTCAGTCAGTGGCATTATCCGGTCGTTAGTTGCCTGTGCAATCTGTTGTGCGATAGCCAAGCTGTTGCCTGTACCGGTGAAATAGATAATCATATGTTTTTGTTTTTTTCGACGGCAAAGGTAGTGTATTTTCGGCACGTGTGCAAATGTTTTGTAAGTGCAGCGCGTAAAAATACGGGAAAAGTGTGTGAAACTGCACTTTTTATTTGCATAATTCCCAAAAAAGCCGTACCTTTGCGCGTTTTTAGTTAAAGAGTTTGTGATGGCTACAACGAACGTAAGAAAGAAAATCGCTATAGTTGCCGGCGGTGACAGTTCAGAGCATGATGTGTCTCTGCGTAGTGCTGCCGGAATTTTATCCTTTATTGACAAAGAGAAATATGATGCCGAAATAGTTGAGTTGCACGGGGCTGATTTGCAGACGCTCAACCGACTGGTTCATTATGACTATGCTTACATCACCATTCACGGTACGCCGGGCGAAAACGGTTTGCTACAGGGGTATCTTGATATGATGCACATTCCATATTCATGCTGCGGCGTTCTGCCTGCGGCATTGACCTTTAACAAATACGCATGCAATCATTACCTCAAGGGTTTCGGTGTAGCTATCGCCGATAGTATTTTACTGCGAAGAAAAGACGATTTGAGCGGTATCGAGGATCGTGTGGAGCAAGAGTTGAAGCTGCCTTGTTTTATCAAGAGCAATGTCGGCGGCAGCAGTTTCGGTTGCACCAAGGTTAAAACCCGTGAGCAGATATTGCCCGCGATTGAACGTGCGTTTGAAGAAGGACCTGAAGTCATATGCGAGGCATATATGAAGGGGATTGAGATTACCTGCGGAGTGTATAAAACAGCTCATAAGGCAGTGGCATTCCCGATAACGGAGGTTGTAACACGCCGTGAATTTTTTGACTATGCCGCCAAGTATAACGGTGAGGTGGATGAGATTACGCCTGCGCGTATTCCCGATGAAATACGTGACAGGGTACAGGCATTGACTTTGAAGATATATGACATTCTTGGCTGTCACGGAATCATCAGGACGGATTATATACTGATTGAGAATAGTGCAAGTGCAGGTGGTTATGATATATATCTGCTTGAGATTAACACGACTCCGGGTATGACAGCCACCAGTTTCATTCCGCAGCAGGTTCGTGCCGCCGGATTGGATATCAAGGATGTGCTGACTGATATTATAGAAGGGTGAAAATGGCATTGCATAATTGGATACTGATAGCAGTTTCAGGTCAGTCTTATGTCACTTATCGGGAAGGTTCAGGAACTGATCAGCTACTGATTAGCTACTGATCAGGAACTGATTAGAAACTGATGTGGAGTGTCGGAAGAATAGTAAAGAGTATTGATGAAAGATATAAATGAAATCATAGAATCGTTGGATTACCGGCGTGAACCGAGGGGGTTGTATGAACCGATAGGTTATGCGCTTTCTGCGGGAGGTAAGCGTGTCCGCCCGCGTCTCGCTTTGTTGGGGGCGCAGGTTTTTGGGGGTGATGAGCAGTTGGTGCTGCCGGCAGCGTTGGCATTGGAAGTGTTTCATAATTTTACGTTGCTGCACGATGATGTGATGGACAAGGCGGTTGTACGCCGCGGGAGACCTACCGTTCATGTAAAGTGGGACGAGAACACGGCTATTTTGTCGGGTGACCAGATGCTAATAGAGGCGTACAAACTGCTGAGTGAAGTCAAGGAAGACAAATTAGCAGGTGTGCTGAGGATGTTTAACAAGATGGCGACAGAGATATGCGAGGGTCAGCAGTACGATGTGGACTTCGAGAAGCGTGAGGATGTCAGTATTGCCGAATATATGGAGATGATCCGTCTCAAGACGAGTGTGCTGTTAGCAACGGCATTGCAGATCGGGGCATATATCGCCGGTGCGGATGAGGAAGGTCAGAGGGCGTTGTACGAGTATGGTATCAATCTCGGTTTGGCGTTCCAAATACAAGATGATTTACTGGATTGTTTCGGTGATCCGGCTACATTCGGGAAAGCCATCGGTGGCGATATACGGGAAGGGAAGAAGACATTTATGTGGCTGACGGCACGCGCCAAGGCAGGTGCCGGTTGGAGTACGCAGGGCAAAGAGTTAGCAGAAGTGTTGAGGGAATATGAGCAATTAGGTGTCAGGAAAGCCGCCGAGGAAGAAATACAGCGGCTGACCGCCAGAGCCTTGGAGCAATTAGAAACGGTTCCGCAGAATGGAGCGGTAGCGGAGTTGCGGGGGCTTGCTGCAAAATTGGCGGGAAGAACCAGATGATGAGATAGTAAACTGATTAAATATTACACGATATTATGCCTTACAGACGATTACCAAACACAGACCAAGCGCGGTTAAAAGCACTGCAAACAGCTGTTCAGCGTGCTTCGGAAGCTGATTTTACGGAGCAAGTGCTAAATTATCATACCTTATCGGAGGCACAGCGATTCCTGTTACAGTTTGAGAACCAAGTATCGCAGTATCGCGAGAATTTCAACAGCCGTGTATCCGCCAACAAGCAATACCGTCACATGGTTCAGAATGCGCGAATGTACATATCGCATTTTATCCAGGTTTTGAATCTGGCGGTTATTCGCGGCGAAATAAAGAAGGAAGCCAAGGAATTATACAAGTTAGACAGCGAGTCGCACATATTGCCGGATTTGAGCAGTGAGGAGGATATTCTGGTATGGGGTCAGAATATCATAGACGGTGAGCAGGAGCGAATCCGTTTGGGCGGTTTAGCCATATATAATCCAACGATTTCGAAGGTGAAGGTTCATTATGATATTTTCAGGGAACACCAAATCAACCAGCAGATGCACAGAAAAACGACCGATCGCGTATATGGTGATTTGGAAGCGTTGCGCAAGCAGGCTGATGAGATCATCCTGAAGATATGGAACCAAGTGGAAGATTACTACAAGAACCAGTTGCCGTACCAACGGTTGCGCAGCTGCAAGAACTATGGTTTAATTTATTATTACCGTAGCGGTGAAAAGCATTTGTCGCCGGAAACAGACAAGGAAATCCAGCGGCAGATAGCGATGCAGCCTACAATCCAATGGTCTGAGTAGGTGTAACAATGCGGTCCAGTGGGTGGTCAAATTGTCCGTGCGGTATTTCATGCTTTTTGACTTGGAAGTCATAAGCCACGCCGACCTGATGAACATGGCGATGCTTTTTCAGGAACCGGTCATAAAAACCGCCACCGCGTCCAATCCGATTGCAAAGCGGGTCAAAAACGACACCGGGGACAAGAATAAGGTCAATTTTACCATGCCATTCGGAAGTTTGAGGCTCCGGAACACGATACTTGCCACGCCGCATCATATCTTCGCCGTCGTAGCGTCTCGGCTCAATAGAATTGCGGTGAGTAACAGGGAGCAGGAAGGTTTTTTGTCCTTCGTATCGTTTGAGAAGTGGACGCAGATCGACCTCATTATGAATAGGATAGTAAATCATAATAGTCTCGGCATCGCGAAACCACTGCATATGCTCCAATTGGGCAATGATAGCTTGGGAATCGGCAGCGACCTGTTCGGCAGGATAAATACGACGCTTTTGCTCCACAAGTGCGCGGACAGCCTGTTTTTCCTTACGGAGTCGCACCCATGGCAGCATGTTTTTTAGATCAATGATTTGGGCTTCAAACAGCATATTGGTTGATAATTGTCGGTTAAAAAACGGCGCAAAGGTACAAATAAAATCGGAAATATACAAAGAAATGACATATTTTGTAAGAATATGAGGCGATTTTTAACATATATAATACCATTTGTTACGGTAGTGGTAATGGTATCGTGCGGGGAATCAAGCTCGACGATAGCGACATCAAATATAGCCAAACTGAAGACTTTTTATTTAGCCGGACATGATTCGATAAAGGGTTTGAAGGAAGCGAAGTTCATTATCGAAGAGGGTCTGGATACCGGTGTTGTACGGAATGTTGATTCGATTCGTTACGGGACTCCGATGACGCGGGTTGTTCCTCGTTTCAGTTGTGAGGCGACTCCCGGTTCGGTTAAGATACAATTGGGCGATACGACGATTACGGTCAGCGGTTCGGACACGCTGGACTTTACGCGGACTCCTATATATATGACAATAGTATCATCGGATCTGACCAAGCGCAAGACCTATGAGATTCAGACCACGGTGCATAGCGTTGATCCTGATTTATATGAATGGAAGACATTATCTACCAATATGTATCCCGTTGAGGATGAAGAGCAACAGGTTGTATTGCTGGGTGATAAGTTTTATTTGTATTGTAACAACGGTTTCTCCAACCGGGTTTATACATCTTTCGATGCTGCAACATGGACGGAAGCAGAATTTAACGGACTGCCGGATGTGTGCCGTGTCAAGGGCATACTGAGCGACGGGAAGAAACTTTATTACGGAGAGAATGGCAAATTGTTTACTACCGAGGACGGGTTAAACTGGGATATAGTTGATTATTCCGACAAGGACTTTACAATAGAAACCATGCTAATGTCATTCAATGATACGGTATGGTTAGTTCTGGAAGACAAAGTCACCGAGGATTTGCTACTTGGGCAGATTGCCGCAGACACAATCCGCCGTACCGAGATGGTGTTGGATTACAATTTTCCGATTAGCGGTTTTGCAACAGTGACCTTTGAAAGTATGAGCGGCCGGTTGCGTGCTTCGATTATCGGCGGTTATTCGCGTAGCGGGGAGTGCGTAAACAGTCGTTGGAATATAGAATATGCGCCAACAATAGAGGGGCTTTACCGTATTATGAACTACTCTATCGAGCAGCCGGAGTTTTCGACGCTGACAGGAATTTCAGTAGTATGGTATAAAAAGCAGTTGATGATGTTCGGCGGTGTAGATAAAGATATGGTATATCGTGGAAACAAGATATTGGTATCTGTGGATGAGGGTTATACATGGACATTGGCGGATACCACCAAGTGCGTATTACCCGCCACATATGGTTCAAGGCAGAAGCAAAGTGTATTGGTAAAGGACAACAACCTGTATGTTATAGGCGGTCAGAACCAGCAACAGACATTTGCAGACTCTTATCGGGGACGACTCAATTCCATAGACTGGGATGAATAATAATAAACAAACTTAAATATTTACAATTATGACAATTGACAACTACAAATTCGCAGGCAAGAAAGCGATTGTGCGCGTGGACTTCAATGTACCACTGAATGAGAATGGACAAATTACAGACGACACCCGTATCCGTGGTGCTCTTCCGACCCTTAAACACATCCTCAATGAGGGTGGTGCGCTCATCATCATGAGCCACATGGGCAAACCGAAAGGTAAAGTGAATGCCAAGTACAGTTTGAGCCAGATTGTGGATGCAGTAAGTGCAGCATTGGGTGTAAAAGTACAGTTTGCTCCAGATTGTGCCAAAGCCAAAGCACAGGCAGATGCCTTGAAGGCCGGTGAGGTTCTGATGCTTGAGAACCTCCGTTTCTATGCTGAAGAGGAAGGCAAGCCCGTAGGTATCGAGAAAGAAGATCCCGCTTATGAGGAAGCCAAGAAAGCAATGAAGGCGAGCCAAAAAGAGTTTGCAAAGACTTTGGCTTCATATGCGGACTGCTATGTAAATGATGCTTTTGGAACCGCTCACCGCAAACATGCATCAACAGCTGTAATAGCAGACTACTTTGATGCGGACAACAAGATGTTGGGATACCTGATGGAGAAAGAGGTACAGGCAGTTGAAAATATCCTGAATAATATCAAACGCCCCTTCACCGCAATCATGGGTGGTAGCAAGGTCAGCACAAAAATCGGTATTATAGAGAACCTGATGAACAAAGTTGACAACCTGATTCTGTGCGGCGGTATGACATATACATTCGCCAAAGCACAAGGCGGTCATGTCGGTAACTCTATTTGTGAGGATGACAAGCTTGATTTGGCATTAGACATTATGGCACAAGCCAAGGCAAAAGGTGTTAACCTTGTTTTAGGTGTTGACTCGGTTTGCGGTGACAAGTTTGCCAACGATGCCAACCAACTTATTTGTCCGAGTAATGCTATCCCTGAAGGTTGGGAAGGTCTGGATGCCGGTCCGGAGAGCCGCAAACTCTTCACCAAGGCCATTGAGGGTGCCAAGACTATTCTGTGGAACGGTCCTGCAGGTGTGTTTGAGTTTGATAACTTTACCGGTGGAAGCAGGGCAATCGCTGAGGCTGTAGCAAATGCAACAGATAACGGAGCATATAGCCTTATTGGCGGCGGAGACAGCGTTGCCTGTGTGAACAAGTTCGGAATGGCAGACCGTGTCAGCTACATTTCAACCGGCGGTGGTGCATTGTTAGAGGCTATCGAAGGTAAGGTTCTTCCCGGAGTTGCAGCCATCAAGGGTGAATAATCCCGGAAACAGGAATCCTAAATATTAGAAGACAATTATGGATATAGTAGGAAAAATTGTTCAAGTACTTCCCGCGCAAGAAGGTGTCAGCAAAAGTACCGGAAATCCGTGGAAAATCCAGTCTTATGTACTTGAAACTCAGGAGCAATATCCGCGCAAGGTATGCTTTGAGATTTTCGGAGAGGACAGAATCAAGAATAACCCATGTCAGTTGGATGACCTTGTAACTGTATCGTTTGATATAGAAAGCCGCGAGTTCAATGGTCGTTGGTACACTTCTATCCGTGCATGGCGAGTTCAGCAAGGTGATGTAACAGGCAGTCCTGCAGCTACAACAACAGAACCTGCTACGGCTCCAGCAGCCGCTTCTCAACCAGCAGCAGCACCAATGGGCGGTAATGCTAATATACAGAGCTTTGACTCTGTTGCCTCACAAGATGAAAGTACGGACTTGCCGTTCTAATGCGTAAGTTTCGGATTATACTGATTATTATCATTCTGACGGTCGGCGCAGTTATCTGTGCTGTCCGTTGGAATGTGTGGTTTGGGAATCCTCCTGAGCCGCAGTGGACAGGCGATACGATAGACTACCGTTTCGAAACATTCGGGCAAGATACCGTATCCGGTTTCGAATACAATGGCATATCTTGGGAAGATGTTCGTCAACCTGATACATTCCAAATACTATTGTTTGGTGATGTACATAATAGTCTGAGTCACGCGCAATGGCAGGCAGTTGGTGACCGACATCCTCAAGCGGATTGTTATGCGCAGTTGGGCGATATGGTAGAACGCGGTTACTTTTACTATAATCAGCAACTATATCATGATTTGCAGGGTACGGCATTTGATTCGTTGCCGATAATCAATGTGCCTGGCAACCATGAATACCGTAAAGGAATCCGCCGGATTTTACCGGACTATTGGATGACGACTTTTCAACATCCGCAGAACGGACCGCTTGATTTTAAGGGTACTACATACTATGTTGACTTTAACCAAGTGCGTTTCATTGCCATAAATACCAATGGATTGCAACGTTTGCGTGATTTTACACGAGTCAATACATGGGTAAAAAATGTTATACACGATGCCGGTGATCGTTTTGTCATTGTAATTATGCACCATCCAGTCCACTCTTGCGGTGTGGGTCGAACGAATGTGTCTGTATATGCTACATTCAAGCGTGCATTACAAGGTGCAGATTTGATTTTTGCAGGGCATGATCACAATTATTCGCGCCGTTTGCCTTATGTAAATACAAATGCCGCCACGAAGTCGTACCTTCATAAACTCAGTAAAAAGGATACGCGCGTAGGCTCCGGTCTGCAATGGTATGAGGATATTGCGGTATATGGCGATACCTTGCGTATGCGTACCCGGCTTGTTGATTCCGGTGAATTATATGATGAAGTTTATATTGTGCGTCATGATACCGGAAAACAGATAATTGACCGTGCGGGAGGTTGGGATGAAATCATTGAAACACCTCAGAAGTACGTAAATAGCGATAAACGCAAAGTACGTGCCTTCAAATCCCGCCGCGAAAAGCGACTTTCCAAATCAAAAGAGAACTGATTATTGCGGATCTACATCCGGCAGTACTTGTACCCCTTTGCAATCGGGCAAATTAATGATATAGTCAATTTGCTCTTTTAGCATTTGTTTGGCAAGGGTATAGTTTGCTTTTTCTTCAATTCGTAACCGAATGGTTCTGATGTGCATGTTTTGAATGCGGGCAACAGATGGTTCGATAACTACGGAACAACGTTTTGCGAACACTTGCATTAATCTTGTTTGTAAAAAATTAGCCGCATTTATTACACGGTTTTCATCCTTATGGCGCAAAATGACAGTAATCATCCGGCAGAAGGGAACATAGTAGAATGTTTTTCTTTCTGCTATTTGTTGTTGGTAGAATGCAGGGTAGTCGTGGTTTTGTAGGTATTTGTAAATAGGATTGTCAGGGTCAAATGTTTGTAAAATCACTTCCCCCTGTTGTCCTTTTCTGCCTGCACGACCACTTACCTGTTCCAATAGTTGAAAGGCGCGTTCGTAACATCTGAAATCCGGTTGATTGAACAAGTTATCGGCATTTAATACCGCCACCAGGCTTACATCGTCAAAATGTAATCCCTTTGAAACCATTTGGGTGCCGATGAGAATGTCCACTTCATGATGTGCAAAGGCGTTAATGATATCCTGGTAGGCACTCTTTTTTGCCGTAGAATCAAGATCCATTCGCATGACACGTGCAGAGGGGAAAAGATTTTGGACTTCGTCCTCAAGCCGTTCAGTTCCAAATCCATGTATCTTCATCGTTCCTCCACAATTCGGGCAACTCATCGGTATGGGAGATGAATATCCGCAATAGTGGCATGTCAACATACGTGTTCGCATGTGTAATGTCATAGGAACATCACAGTTAACGCATTTGGGTGTTGTTCCGCAGTTTGTACATGACATCATAGGAGCATATCCACGCCGGTTTTGGAATAGTATTATTTGTTTCTCGCGTGCCAATTCTTCCTTGATTCGCGCCACTAACGGGTCTGAGAAATGCCCGTACATTTCTTTCCTGTGGTATTGTCTCTGCAAGTCAATCAAGGTAATGGCCGGAAGTTGCAGTCCGGCAAATCGTTTAGTCATAACGACTAAACCATATTTTCCATTTAGAGCATTATAATACGATTCCACCGCCGGTGTTGCCGTACCTAAAAGCACTTTTGCCCCATGTTGCTTGGCAAGCATGATAGCAACTGAACGTGCGTGATAACGGGGAGCAGGATCCTGTTGTTTATAACTTGGTTCATGTTCTTCATCGACAATGACCAAACCAAGTTTTGCAAATGGAAGAAAAACGGCAGAGCGTGCGCCCACAATTAATTTGGCATTAGGATATAGTTGTTGCCGGTAAATCTCTGCCCGTACAGCATCTGTTACGCGAGAGTGATAAACGATTACTTTATCGCCGAATATGCGTTGGAGCCGGTCTGTCAGTTGGGTAGTCAATGCGATTTCCGGCACAAGATACAGGACCTGATTGTCAGCAGCCAATTGTTCCTTGATAAGGTGCATATAGACCTCGGTTTTACCGGAAGATGTCACGCCGTGAAGCAGCACGGTTTCGTGTTGCTGCCATTGTTCCTTTATTTGAGTCATAGCGTGGCTTTGTTGAAGGTCCGGAATATGAATATCCTCGATTTCACCGATGTATTCCGGTAATTTTACACGTCGTTTGGCAATAGGAGAAAAGCTAAATCCTTTATCGTTTGCTTTAGTTGGTAATGCAGCAACCATTACATCGCCAATGGGACACATGTAGTATTCTGCAACCCATTGCCATAATGCCATTTGTTCGGTGGTTACAATAGGGCGGTCATCCAAAACGGCAATAATATCCTTTATTATGATGTCGTCATCAATCGGTGTCAACCGCTTTTTGCAGGCAATTGCAACCAATTGTTTAGTCCCCCAAGGAACAAGTACCCGCATGCCAGGTTGCGGGTACTCCATACTTTCAGGCACATTATAGGAAAATGTGCCATGAAGCGGAAGAGGTACTATGACATCAATTATTTTCAGCTGCAATAGCCTTATTGTAACATACTCTGCATAAGGGTTCGTAACTCTCGGTTTCACCGAGTAATACCCGTTTTTCAGATGCGACCAAACGGTGGCTGATATAAGCCAAATCGCCGCACTGAACGCAGATAGCGTGTGTTTTGTACACATCTTCGGCAATTGCCATAAGTGCAGGCATAGGTCCAAATGGTGCGCCTTTGAAGTCCATATCCAGTCCCGCTACTATTACCCGGATTCCGCGTTCAGCCAACTGCTTGCATACCTCAACAATTCCCATATCAAAGAACTGCGCCTCATCGATACCCACAACATCAATGTCGTTAGCAAGCAGCAGAATGTTTTGACTACTGTCAACAGGCGTTGATTGAATGACATTTTTGTCGTGGCTGACTACATCCTCTACACTGTAGCGCACATCAATAGTCGGTTTGAATATTTCAACCTTTTGTTTGGCGAATTGTGCACGTTTCATACGCCGGATTAATTCCTCGGTTTTGCCCGAAAACATCGAGCCACAAACCACTTCAATACCGCCCTTCCTGCGAACAGGGCCTTGTGTGTCTCTTTCTGAAAACATATTAGTTGCTCTTTTTAATGTCTTGTACTATCATTTGCAGTGACCGCTTGCCGTTGAAAACATTTTCATCTACCTCATAACATACATCTACAGCATTTCCGTTTTGCAGGTATAATGCCCAATCTCCTTTCCCGAAAGCAATGCCGCTAATTGCCGCTGTCCGGTCGGTGAAATCAACATGGAGATGTTCGCCTGTTTTTCCGACACATCTAGTGTCGCGGTTATTAATAACATTGCGTGTAACATATATCGGTCGTGGATTACCGGGTCCGAAGGGTTCCAAACACCGCATTACTTTTAAAAAATGATCGGTGATATCGGCAAAATCTATTTCTGCTTCAACCTCAATAGTCGGGTGCAGTTGAGATTCTGTAATATGGTTGGTGACATATTCTTCGAATCGTTGCTTGAATTCGGGTAATGCGCTTTCTTTCATACTCAATCCGGCAGCAAATGCATGTCCACCGAAATTAGTTAGCAAGTCCCGGCAGGAATCTATGGCAGCATATAAATCAAAGCCACCAACTGAACGTGCAGAACCGGAGATTATTCCGTTTTTATCGGAAGTGAGTACTATTGTAGGCCGATAGAAAGTTTCGGTTAATTTACTTGCTGCAATTCCCACAACACCTTTATGCCACTTAGGGGAATAAACCACTGTGGTGTGTTTGTATTCGTTTTCAGGGTCGGCTGTGAGTAATTCTATGGCTTCTTCTACTATGTTTTTGTCATAACCTTGCCGCTCGGAATTGTATTCATTAATTTCTTTGGCTCTCTGTCGTGCAAATTCCATATCATCTGTGATAAGCAATTCCACTGCTTCCCGACCGGAATACAAACGCCCACAGGCATTTATACGCGGGCCTATTTTATAGCCCAAATCATAGATTGTTACATGTTTGGGATCTATGCCTGCAACGGCAATCAGTGCTGCTAATCCGGGTGAAGGATTATTGTTAATGGCTTTGAGACCAAAGCAAGTAAGTATTCTATTTTCGCCAGTAACGGAGACAATATCAGACGCTACAGCCATGGCAGTATAGGGAAGGAACTGGTGTAAATCCAAGATTACATTGTATTTAATAGCATAGGCTTGAGCAAGTTTGAATCCGACTCCGCAGCCGCTTAAATCTTTGTATGGATAGTTGCAATCGATGCGTTTCATGTTCAACACAGCTACTGCTTTAGGTAATTCTTCACCAGGAGTGTGGTGGTCGCATACGATGAAATCGATGTTTTTATTCTGAGCATATTGAATTTTATCAACAGCTTTAATGCCACAATCCAAAGCGATTATTAGTTGACATCCGATGGAATCGGCGAAATCGATACCTTTGAACGATATTCCATATCCTTCCGTATATCGGTCAGGAATATAGAAATCGACATTGTCTGTCATCGATTTTATAAAAGTGTACATGAGTGCAACAGCAGTTGTTCCATCAACATCATAGTCTCCATAAACTAAAATGTGTTCATTGTTTTCTATGGCTTGGTGAAGGCGTTTAACCGCTTTATCCATGTTTTTCATTAAAAAAGGATCATTCAGTTCGTCCAAAGACGGGCGGATGTATTTCCGTGCTGCGTCAGCAGTTTTAATTCCCCGAATGACCAATAATCTTGCCGCCTGAAAACCAATATGCAATTCCTCTGCCAATTGTTCGGTTAAAGCATGTTCTTCAGAATTCAATTCCCGTATGTTCCAAATACTTTCCATGTTCATTTTATTACGATATCATCAGCATCCTTCCAAAGCGGGAGTACGGAACGGAAATGGTGTAATCGTTCAATATCAAAGTCTGCAATTTTGGTTCCTTCTTCATCGTCTTCAAATTGTGCAATTGGGTTCAAATAACTGTCATATGCTATACTATGACCATTGTAATGCAATTGTTGATTATCTTCACCGATGATGTTTGTTGCGCATATATAGCATTGGTTTTCCGTCGCACGTGCAGCAATAAGTGCATCCCAATATTTTATTCGAACTTGAGGCCAGTTAGCGCAAACTAAGAGAATATCATACAGATTATCTTTTTCCTGTCTTGCCCAGACAGGGAACCGTAGATCGTAACATATTAATAATCTGAATTTAACGCCTAAGTATTCAATTACGGAACGGTTATTTCCGGCGGTGAAGAAGCGGTCCTCTCCGCCATGGGCATATAAGTGCTTTTTATCGATGAAATCGGGAGTTTCGAATGGTTTTATGAAAAAGCCGCGATTATACAACTTTCCCGTAGCGTCATCTTTGCAGATAAATGAACCGGCTATGGCTATCCGGAACTCATCGGCTAATTTTTGCAGTGTACTTACGGTTTCACCGTTTGTTGTTTCTGCCAATTCGGGCTGGTCGGTACAGAATCCGGTTGTAAACATTTCAGGCAGCAAGGCCAACTGCGCCTGACCTGCAATAGCACGAATGCGCTCACAGGTCAACCGCAGATTTTCGTCACGATCAGCCCATAAAACGGGATATTGTAGCAAGGCTATTTTCATGTTAGTCCTTACTTCTTATTTTTTGGATGAAGAGTTGGGCTTACCAATTGCTTCGCGCATCGTCGTATCAGCTTGGATATTTTGCATACGGTAGTAGTCCATGATGCCGAGGTTTCCATTGCGGAACGCTTCTGCCATGGCTTGTGGTACAAGAGCCTCTGCCTCAATTACTTTAGCTCGTGCTTCCTGTGCTTTTGCTTTCATTTCCTGTTCGTTGGCGATAGCCATTGCGCGTCGTTCTTCGGCTTTAGCCTGTGCGATGTTCTTGTCTGCTTCGGCTTGATCCATTTGAAGTTGTGCGCCGATGTTTTTACCGACATCAATATCCGCGATATCAATACTCAGGATCTCAAAAGCTGTTCCGTCATCCAGTCCTTTGGAAAGGACGAGTTTACTGATGGAATCGGGGTTTTCGAGAACCATTTTGTGGCTTTCAGCGGAACCGATGGAGCTAACTATTCCTTCTCCGACGCGAGCGAGGATGGTATCCTCTCCGGCACCCCCGACTAATTGTTTGATATTTGCACGAACTGTTACACGTGCTTTGGCGATTAACTGGATACCGTCTTTTGCCACTGCTGCTACCGGGGGTGTGTCAATCACTTTCGGATTTACAGACATCTGTACGGCTTCGAATACATCCCGACCAGCCAAATCAATGGCTGTTGCCATTTGAAACGGCAACTGGATGCCGGCTTTACTTGCTGAAACGAGAGCATGAACCACGCGTTCGATATGTCCACCGGCAAGATAGTGTGCTTCCAGTCCATCACGTTTTACATCTTGAAGTCCGGCTTTGTGCGCTTCAATCAGACAATTCACGATTTTAGTAGGCGGAACTTTGCGAATGCGCATCAGAAATAGTTGCACCAGAGAGATGCGGACACCGCTTACCTGTGCGTTTATCCATAACATAAACGGCACATAATAGAAGAAGATAATCACCAAAATGGCAATTAAAACGATCAAAATAACTTCAATGATTTCCATAACTTTTTTCTTTAATGTTATTCGTTATTAATTAACTTTGCTTTCTTTTTCTGCCTCTTTTTTCAGGTTTTCAATTTTTTTACCCGGTTCAGCCAAGCCGACTTGCGAGTCAATAGATGTGTCTAACGCCATTTTTTCGATAGCCCTACTTTTGAGAAATCCGTAAATGGCGATGGCGGTCATTATCAATGCCGCCGCCAAAGTTGCATGACCAGCCCACGGATATATCGGAGCCAATTTGAGGTAAGCGACAACAACGCTACCTATCAGGCATGCAAAACCTGATATGCCGGCAATGCCGAACCCCGGAAGCAGGAATAATTCAGCCACTAAAAGACCGACACCGAACACTAATAAAAGGATTACAATTGCGATATACATAGCTTTATTATTTTTTCACGCTGCAAAGATACTATTTATCTTTGATATACGCAAATAAAAAATAAATTTGCACGGTTAAAAAAAAAGTTGTACCTTTGCCGCCGTTTTCGGCTTTCCCTTTTGTTTCAAGGGAATTCGGGACACACCTTATATAATTATGTAAAGTAGAGCATGAGTAAAAATTTAGTCATCGTTGAGTCACCTGCCAAGGCGAAGACCATTGAGAAGTTTCTTGGGTCGGATTATCATGTACTATCTTCCCAAGGGCATATCCGTGACATAGAGGGTGTTGGAAAAAACAGTATCGGAATTGATTTTGAGCATAATTACCGTCCTAATTATGTTATCGACCCAAGTAAGAAGCATCTTTTGGAGCAACTTCAGTCAGAAGTTAAGAAGGCTAATACGGTATGGCTTGCATCTGATGAAGACCGTGAAGGAGAGGCTATTGCGTGGCATTTGCATGAAGTTCTTAATTTGGAGAAAAAGGAAACCCACAGGATTGTTTTCCATGAGATAACAAAGAGTGCCATTGTACAGGCGATCCAAGAACCCAGAGACATAGATTATAATTTGGTGAATGCTCAGCAGGCGCGCCGTGTGTTAGACCGCATAGTTGGTTTTGAGTTGTCTCCAATTCTATGGCGAAAGATAACGACAGGACTTTCTGCCGGGCGCGTTCAATCGGTTGCTGTCCGTTTGATTGTTGAGCGGGAAAGGGAAATTGAGAACTTCAAAACGGTAGCCCAATATCGAGTTATTGCCGATTTCACCGGCATTAATCCGGCTGATGCATCCATTTTGCATACCGAATTAAACCATCGTTTTGCGACAAAAAAAGAGGCGATGAAGTTCCTTGAGTTATGCCAAACGGCATCTTTCCGGGTCGAGCAGGTTAGCAAGAAACCGGGTGTTCATATTCCGGCACCGCCATTTACGACTTCTTCATTGCAGCAGGAAGCTGCCCGGAAGCTCAAATTCTCTGTAAGTAAGACTATGCGTCTGGCTCAGTCACTTTATGAAGCAGGACATATTACGTATATGCGTACTGATTCGGTTAATTTGAGTAGTCTGGCATTAGCGACGGCCAAGAATGAGATTGTCGGTGAATACGGGGAAAAGTATCATCGTGGGCGTAAATATCAGACACACTCCAAGGGTGCGCAAGAGGCTCATGAAGCCATACGTCCGACCTATATGAATATTCATTCAGCCGGAGCAAATGCTGATGAAAAGAAACTGTATGAATTAATATGGAAGCGTACGATAGCTTCCCAGATGGCTGATGCCCAAGTTGAGACAACGCGAGTTGAAGTCTCTGTCAGTGGTTCTACCTATCAGTTCGTTGCGTCCGGTGAAATCGTGACTTTTGACGGTTTCATGCGTGCTTACGTTCAATCTACAGACGAAGAACAAGAGGATAGTATTCATACCATTCCAGCCATGGCAATAAACGAGCAGCTGCGTTTGACAGAGATGAACGCGCAGCAGCAATTCTCTCGTCCGCCTTTACGCTATACGGAAGCAGCTTTAGTTAAGAAAATGGAGGAGTTGGGGATAGGACGTCCTTCTACCTATGCCACTATTATCGAGACTATCCAGCAGCGCAAATATGTAGAGCGTGGCAGTATCGCCGGTAAAAAGCGTGATTATAATCAGTTAACGCTAAAAGGCGGCAAGATAACGGATAAACAGAAGCAGGAAATGTACGGAGCAGATCAGCAAAAGTTGCTTCCAACAGATCTTGGCAGGATGACCAATGATTTTCTGGTAGAGCAATTCCCTGAGATACTTTCTTACGATTTCACCGCAACCGAGGAGGCAAATTTTGACCAAATCGCTGCCGGCGAAGCCGATTGGGTAAAGACAGTAGATTCGTTTTACAAGATGTTTCACCCAATGATAGAGCATGTGCCGTCGGGTCATATTGCTCCGATTCGTTTGGGAACAGATCCGCAGAGCGGTCAGCCGGTATTAGCGAAGATATCAAAGTTGGGACCATGTGTCCAGTTGGGTGATTCGGATGATGAGAAGCCAAAGTTTGCGTCGCTTAAACATGGTCAATCGATATATACGATAACATTGGATGAAGCACTGGAGCTTTTCCAGAAGTCATTACCTTATACATTATGCGATATTGAAGGTGAAGATGTGGTAATAGGTGAAGGCAAATATGGACCATATATCCGTTTCCATGGTGAATTTATCTCAATACCGAAATCAGTTGATCCGTTTAATATCACGAAAGAAGAAGCACTTCAACTTATTGCTGATAAAGCACAGAAGAATGAACCGATTCATGTATGGGGTGATATCCAAGTATTGAACGGCCGTTATGGTCCATATATAAAGACGCCGGAAGGAAATTACCGTATTCCGAAGTCTGTTGATGTGTCAGCACTTACTTTGGATGAAGCCAAGGTATTGATAGATAAGGCTTCAACAACTGAATTAAAGCAGAAAAGTGTTGTTTTTAAGAGTAAAAATCGCAAATAATAATCATAAAATGCAAAAATATTTGCAGGAATAAAAAAAAAGCAGTACTTTTGCAGCCGCTTTTGTAGAAAGCGACGAGAAGTGGCGCAGTTGGTAGCGCACTACGTTCGGGACGTAGGGGTCGCGTGTTCGAGTCACGTCTTCTCGACCAAAATGGATGGCAAGTGTCATCCATTTTTGTTATGCCGGCATAAAATCTTAAAAATCGGACATTTTAGTCATGAAATCAGTTGTGTTCTATCGAGTCGTAAGTCTCCCGTAAGCGAGTCGTATGTGTCAGGTAAGCAAAAAGACGAGTTGAGGATGAGAAAATCTTAATAATCGTACATTTTGGGAGAAACACAAAAAAAGACCATTGTATATGTAATATATATTATATATATATTACAGTTAGTGTCTTTGTAAAATATACAATTATAAAGATACAGACTATATGTTGTGTTAAGGCATAATATCACATCGATAGTCTAGTTATATGTCTTTTATATCATCTATATGGATGAAAAAGAATCTTTTATATGCAAAAATATTCCATTTGACCCAAAATGATAAATTATATTTGCTACTTCACTTTTTTTTTTGTACTTTTGCGTCCAATATGCGGTATTCTGACTGGTATAGAGAGTTGCAAGCGACATATGATGAGCGTGATATAGCATTTATCACGCATAAGGCTCAGTCTAAGCAATTTTATACTCATCAGGAATCCTTTTCTTATGTGTCGCCGTTTGCCATGTCGTATGATATTGACGGTGTAGGAGATATACAATACGATGTGCCTTTTCCTCCTCCAATTGATGCCGAATTTACGTTTATAGACCTCTTCGCCGGGATAGGCGGTTTTCGGATACCTCTGCAGGATGAAGGTGGTAAATGTGTATTTTCGTCAGAATTTAATCCAAATGCCCAAAGGGTTTATAATGCAAATTATGGAGAATTTCCTTTTGGAGATATAACGCAGATTCCTTTAGAAATTATTCCGACTCATGATGTTTTGTGTGCAGGTTTTCCATGCCAACCATTTAGTATATCAGGCAAGATGCGAGGTTTTGATGACACACGGGGAACATTAATATATAATGTTTTTCGCATAATTGAAGCAAAGCAACCTAAAGTGGTCTTTCTGGAAAATGTCAAACACTTAGTACACCATGACCATGGAAGAACACTAAAAACTATTTTGGAGGGTTTGGATCATCTTGGATATACTCATCATCCATATCAGGTTTTGAATGCGTCCAATTTCGGTGTGGCTCAAAATAGGGAGCGGATTATTATAGTGGCTCACAAGGAAAAAGAATTTGATTTTTCACAATTGCCAATAAAAGAAAAGGTCTTTATTAAGGATATTCTTGATAGCGATACATCCAATTATGAGTATATCAAGGAGCCATATACTATTTTAGACAGTTTCAGGCGTCAAGAATCCGGATTGATATTTGTCGGATATCGAAATAAGCAAATTCGGAAGGCCGGTGTGCGTCCCGGTACGGAATATTTGTCAAGGGTTCACAAGCAACCTAATCGTATTTATTCAATCGAAGGTGTTCATCCGGCATTGCCATCCCAAGAGACCTCCGGTCGTTTTTGGATATATGACGGTGCAAATGTACGTAAATTAACACTAAATGAGTGTTATCGTTTGATGGGTTTTCCGGAATCGTTCATTAGAGATACCAGTATAACGGAACAGTATCGCCAAGCGGGTAATGCGGTATGCGTACCGATGATACAGGAAATAATAAAACAAATCAAACAGCAATTATTATGATGCAAGCAAGTGAATTTCTACAAAAGAAATACGATGCAGCTGTAATAGTTGCGGCTAACGGAAATCAGGCAGAAAGTACGTTGCCGGACAGTATTAGACACCCGCTAAACGTAATTATTGACAATTCAGAGAGTTCTAAGGCGGTAATGACAGTTGTATTTACAAGTAGTGCAGTATATAAATGTCTTCATCCTCAACAAGATATTCGCAGGCATCAATCCAGTATAAAAGGCGGTTATGCCGGGCGGACTTTTGATGCTAATTATATTACGCCTTTCCTGAAGGAGAATCGCTTTCCTGCAATGGGATCAAGTGGTTGGTTGACCCGGTCTCTTGAACAAAAAGTGCCATATGATGAAAAGTATACGGGGGCAATTAAGCCTTCCATTCCAACATTGAAACCTGCTTTTTTGGAAGCAATAAAGCAGATCGAGCAAAGCGGAAAGCAAGAAGAAATTGTTGACTATCTGTTGCAGAACTTAATTATTCAAAGAGATAAAAAGCAGATAAGTATAGCTACTCCTCAAAATCTCACTATAGATTCAATTGTAGAACTACTGAAAAAACATTTTTGTGGAAAGTATCACTCTGCCGGTGCTTCACGTCTGCCGGTGTTAGCATTATATGCAATATATGAGGTTATTACTAAACAAATATCCCGCTATGCGGACAAACAGTTACTTCCAATAGAGCCTCATACATCAGCTGATGCACGCAGTGGAAGGCATGGCGATATTGATGTGGTAAATGAAGACGGAACTGCTTTTGAGGCGGTGGAAGTTAAATTTGATATAGAAATAACGCATAATATTGTAGTTACAGCCAAAGAAAAAATACAATCAAGCACGCTTGAAAGGTACTACATATTATCAACGCGATCTGTTGCAGAAGCAGATAAGGAATCAGTAGAAAGGGAAGTTGAGCAAATTCGAAATACCCATGGGTGTCAGTTAATTATAAACGGCATAATACCAACGTTTGTTGGATAATCCAAAGTGTTTTGTAGAATGCTATGCAAATCTTTTGTCCCAAGATACAGCCATCAAATACGAACACAAAAAAATGTGGAATGCCTTGGTTGCAAACCATAATTTGTAATATAATCTACAATATTTAGTTGAGGTTGGTGGGGATGGCTTTGATGCCGAGGGGAGTCATTAGTCCACGGGCATTAAGATTTGCGCAACGTTGTATGTTAAGTGCAGTCCAGTGGCTTGTCTTTCGCCGAGGTGACAAACGTTGAGCCAAACGGCCGTCCGGCAGCCGCTTCAGTGTAGAATCAATCCATCCAAAGCATAACGCTTCTTCGACCACATCAATATATGGCAGGCAGATTCCTGCCGGTGGCTTTTTACTTCGATAAATAGCAATCCAGCAAAAACGTTCAGAAGCGGCGTTTTGCTCCAACCAAGCACGCAACTCCTGCCTTGTGGCGAACTGTAAAAGATTGACGATTTCCATTTCGGCGACAAAGGTACATCAAATAATCCGCCTGTGCAAATCGGTTTTATTTTTCTTTGTCCTTTTTGTCGGGATTTTTGGGGAACCAGCCTCTTTCCACTCTTTTTTGCTGTTCAAAAAGTTCCAAGATGGACCAAAAACAAGAGAAAGCGAATGCTCCGAGTAGTACGGAGATGACTGTATTTGTCACTAATAAAGATGCACCGAGTGCCAACAATCCGACCAATGCGAATGCAGGCCAGCATTTAACTCCGATATAATATTCGGCTTTGATAACCAGCGGGTGGAACATTCCGATCATAAGGAAGACAGATGCTCCAACTATAATACCTTCAAAATTGACCATTTTTGCTATAAAATATGGTGCAAAGGTACGAAATAATGGGGAAAAGAAGTTTAAGTATTCCTTAAGATTGGGATATTGAGTTCACAGTTGGTTCCGTTAATATCAAGTTTCAGTGAGAAATAGTGTATAGTCAGGCGTGATGATAATCTAATTACACCGGGTTGGGCGGTTGGCAGCAGCGTGTCCAACGAAGCATCCAGCCATCGATGCAGGTTGTCAGGATGAATGGTCAATTCATTTACCCATGGTGTGAGAGCCACCTCTATTGTTAATCCATGAGCGGCGAAGTCTCCGGAGTGTGCATTGATCCATTGTGAGGAAACTTCGAGCAATGGAGATAATTGGTGTGTCTGTACGTTCTTTGTGTGAAATACAAAGCCTATACCTCTCAGTGTTTCGATAGGCGTTTTGTTGTTCCATCCCATTTTTCGGCGTAAGGCATTCAAGTGAACATCAATAGTCCCGGTGTCATACATGAACCGTTCTCCCCAGACATGGTCCAAGAGGTCATTTCTTGTGCAAACACGATTGGCATGTGTGGCGAGAAAATCCAGCAAGCCGAATTCCAGTTTGGTAAGGTGAATATTATGTTTTGCGTCTTTGACCAGATGTGTTTCGCGGTCAATTTCGATATCGTCAATTAAAGGGATGAACATAGGTAGTTTTTAGGGGAAGTAAATATTTGTAGTTGACACGTAGATAGCAGTAATAACAGTATGGAACAGAAAAGAAATATAGGGGTGAAATTACGTTGTGGAAGAGGTTAAAATATGTTGAATTACCAAATTGGCGAGCGTCATTCCGAATACACCGACAACGGGTGCTATGGTGCCGGATGGCGTACTCAGTTCCGGTGACCAGACGCAACGGAAGTTGAGAGTTGACGGTTGTAAGTTGAATGTGGACTTCAGTTGGTGTCGGACGGCGCGAGCAAGAGGGCATCCTTCAACTTTCTTAAAGGCACTCACGCGGATAGCAGTCGGGTCAAGTTTGCGCCCGGCTCCCATTGAGGAAAAAAACACAGCCTTTGCGGCGCAGGCTTGGGTAATAAGTAATACCTTGTCGCGTACACTATCAATAGCATCGATCACATAATCGTATTGATTGAAGTCAAATAGTTCTGCTGTGTCAGCCGAAAAGCGTTCATTAACAGCCACTATATCTGCTTGGGGATTGATGGTTAGAAGCCGTTCCCGCATTGCTTCGACTTTGTGCTGTCCTATATCTCGGGTTGTGGCCACTACTTGGCGGTTTATATTGCTTGGATTGACGGTATCAAAATCAACAATAGTCAGATGTTGTACTCCCGTTCTCACCAATGCTTCAGCGCACCAACCACCGACTCCGCCGACCCCGAACAGAATAATGTTAACATTTTGGAGTTGCTTGAAAGCGGTATTGCCCAATGCCTGTATGCTTCTTTCGAAGTTATTTTCCATATAGATCAGCGATTTTAAGAGCAGCGTTAATTCCGTCCAAGGCAGATGATGTGATACCTCCGGCATATCCGGCCCCTTCTCCGCAAGGATAAAGATTGGTGTGTGAAAGCGATTGCATCGTTTGCGGGTCACGCAGAATACGTACCGGCGAACTGCTGCGGCTCTCAACCCCGACAATGACGGCTTCGTTGGTCAGAAAACCGTGCATTTTACGGTCAAAGTCTTTGAATCCCTGTTGTAATCCTGTCCGAATCGGTTCCGGAAGCCATTGATCCAAGCGCGAGGGTATTATCCCCGGCAGGTAGGAACAGTCCGGCAGTATGGCAGAGTTTTTTCCCTCCACGAAATCGCGCAATCTTTGTGCGGGTGCTTGTGCGCCATTTCCGCCGTGCAGCTTTGCAAGACGCTCATAATCTTCTTGATAATCAAGTGCTTGCATAGGCAGCCCCCCCGGGTGCAGTTCCACTACAATACCGGAATTGGCAAATGGCGAGTTGCGGTGCGAAGAGGACATGCCGTTAACTACACACCCGTCTTCGCTGCTGCCTGCGGGTACAATATGTCCGCCCGGACACATGCAGAAACTATAGACACCATGACCGTTGACTTGTGTGACCAAAGAATAGGACGCATTGCCTAAAATTTTGATTTCTTCCTGTGGCGCATGGTGGTAAAAAAGGTTGTTAATGAGTTCCTGAGGATGTTCGGCACGAACGCCCATGGCAAAACCTTTCGCTTCCATAGCCACTCCTAATGAATCCAGCATTCTGTAGGTATCATGTGCTGAATGTCCAATGGCAAGGATGGTTGGGATTTTGGAGAAGCGTGCCAATTGTGCCTCATTGAATAATTCGTTGAAGTATATTTCACCGCCGTGCGCTAATATGCACTCCCTTATGTTTTGTATAATGCGTGGCAGTTTATCGCTACCGATATGTGCGTGTGCTTCATAGAGGATGGTATCCTGCGCTCCGAAGTAGTGGAAAAACTCCATAACACGCTGCATGTTGCCGCGTTTTTTACTGCGTGAGAATAATTTACCGTCCGAAAAAGTGCCTGCTCCGCCTTCGCCAAAACAATAATTTGATTCGGGATTAAATGCTACATTCCGGTTTAGGAGTGCAATATCTTTTTTGCGTTCGCTGACCGGTTTTCCGCGTTCGAAAATAATTGGTTTGATTCCATGTTCCAATAAAGTCAGTGCAGCAAACAATCCGGCAGGACCGGCACCGACGATACATGCTTGCGGTGCTTCTTTATTGGTTACATCGATGAAATGCGGCGGTTCATACAACGGAACGGGTGCCTCTTGTGGAACAAGGTTGCCCTTGTCATCAGCCAGAATGGTCAAGTTGACTTTAATGTCTCTTTGCCGGGCATCAACAGAGCGACGCACCACGCGGTACGTCGCCTCTATTTGTTTCGCCTCAGCGGGTCTGACTGTCAGCACGGTTTGCTGCATAAGCTTACTTTTTAATGGCTTCCATTATCTTGGCTTCAACTTCTTCGGCAAGATCAGGATTGTCACGTAGGACATTTTTAACGGCATCGCGTCCTTGCGCCAGTTTGTTGCCATTGTAGCTGTAGAAGGAGCCAGATTTGGTTAGCACGCCGGTTTCAACACCCATGTCAACAAGTTCGCCGACTTTTGAGATTCCTTCATTGAACATAAGGTCAAATTCGGCCTTTTTGAATGGTGGAGCCACTTTGTTTTTTACAATTTTTACGCGAACCTGGTTGCCCAGCACCGTGTCGCCGTCCTTTATTTGCCCGATTTTGCGTATATCAATGCGGACGGATGCGTAGAATTTCAATGCGTTACCGCCTGTCGTTGTTTCCGGATTGCCGAACATGACACCGATTTTCTCGCGCAATTGGTTGATAAAGATGCAAGTTGTTTGGGTCTTGTTGATGGTGGCAGTCAGTTTGCGGAGAGCTTGTGACATAAGTCTTGCCTGCAGACCAAGTTTATTGTCGCCCATGTCGCCGTCTATCTCGGCTTTTGGAGTTAACGCAGCCACAGAGTCAATCACCACTAAATCCACGGCACTGGATCGGATAAGTTCGTCTGCAATTTCAAGTGCTTGTTCCCCACAGTCGGGCTGGGCAATTAGCAGATTATCAGTGTCCACTCCTAATTTCTCGGCATAGAAACGGTCAAAAGCGTGTTCGGCATCAATAATTGCTGCAATACCGCCTTGTTTTTGAACCTCTGCCATGGCATGGATAGCGAGTGTCGTTTTACCGCTGGATTCAGGACCGTAAATCTCAATTATTCTGCCGCGGGGGTAACCTCCAACTCCCAGTGCGAGGTTCAATCCTACCGATCCTGTGGAGATAACGGGAATATCTTCGATTTTTTCTTCGCCAAGGCGCATAATCGCTCCTTTACCGAAGTCTTTGTCTATTTTCGCCATCGCATTTTGCAGTGCCTTCAGTTTTTCGGCGGATGGCATTTTTCTTTCTTCAGCCATAGTATTGTGTAATTATTGTAATTTTGCTGCAAAGGTACAATATATTTTTTATATACGCAAATGGTTCTCTTATTTTTTTCCGAAGAATCGGCACCAATCTGTCAGACCGCATTGGTCGCATTTTGGTTTGCGGGACTGGCAAGTGTATCGACCGTGCAGCAGAAGCCAGTGATGTGCCTTTGGAATGATGTTTTCAGGTATATATTTCACCAGTTGTTTTTCTGTCTGTAGAGGGCTTTTGCTGTTAGTGGTTAGTCCTAATCGTTCTGATACGCGGAAGATATGGGTATCTACAGCCATTGTCGGTTGGTTCCAAATAACGGCACAGATGACATTTGCTGTTTTTCGCCCCACTCCCGATAGTGTCTGTAAGTCCTCAATGTTGTTTGGTACAATTCCGTTAAATGCGTCTGTTAACCTCTTGGCGGCGGCAATAAGATGTTCCGCTTTTGTGTTCGGGTAAGAGATGGAAGATATATATTGTAAAAGCTCTTCTTTGGTAGCATTTGCCATGCTTTGAGGAGTCGGATATGCGGCAAATAATGCCGGGGTGACCATGTTCACCCGCTTATCGGTGCATTGTGCGCTAAGCATAACTGCCACCAGAAGTTGGAAAGGATTAGCATAATTCAATTCAGACTCGGCTATTGGCATGTTTGCCTCAAACCAGGACAGAATATACTCAAACCGCTGCTTCGTTGTCATAGTATGTCTTACTTAAGAAACGTAGTAATTGTGTTGCGTCTTTGACGACAACCTCGGTTTCGGGACTGATTTCCTTTTGTTGCAGGCGAAGCATCATCACTTGGTAAAGCAGTGTCAGGCATGCTTCCACATCAGACATTCCCGGGCGGTCGGTCTTTGATTTGAAAAGATTGAGTGATGGCTGTAGATGAATCATGACGGCGCGGTACGGTGCTTCGGTGTCTATTAATTCATCGTGTAGTTCCTCTAATTCCCGTAAAGCATTTTGTGCCAACTGTAGATGACCGCTGTATATGATACCTTCCATATGCATCATTTCTTGCAATTCCATCAGTTCGGTGTTGCTGTATGCCTGCTCGGGAAATGCCCTTAGGTAGTCTTCGATTTGCCACAAGTACAAGATGTACTCGGCGATATTGTCTTTTTTACTCTTCATCGTCTATATCGTCTAAATCTTCAAAGTCATAGTATTCGTCCGAAATGAATTGTTCTATTTCCCTGCGGTCTTTTTTGGTCGGGCGACCGGTTCCGCGATCGCGACCTGTTTGCCCTGCAAGTTTTGCCAATTCCAAAAGTTCAAGCTGATCATGCGAAGTGATGTCGCGCATAAAATTCGGAACCAACTTCGCACCAAGCCTGTTCTCACTTAACTGCAACACTTCGAAGCTGAATGTGATCGGACCTTTCCGAACGGAGAATTTATCTCCGATTTTGAATGTACGTGACGGCTTAAGTTCAACGCCATTCATGGTTACACGTCCTTTTTTGCATGCGTCAGCCGCTATGGATCGTGTTTTGTAGATTCGCATGGCGAATAGGTATTTATCAACTCTTTCTTCCATATTATTTGTTGATTGCTACTCGGTTCTCCCGCATTCGGGTGGTGTATTGTTGTATGGTTGCTTTGAGATACTGTACCATATTTGTTATATCTATGGAGTCTTTTATGTTATGGTGCAGCAAATTATCTTCTGCGAAGTTATATACAGCCGTCACATTTTGTCCGTCAAATTGCACCAAAATGCTGTCGGAGAATATTTGGTAAACGGGATTATTATAATTGATTACATACGGTTCTTGCTTGTCATGTATGATGGCATCTTCTCCGAAGGCAAAGAACGGTTCATCGTAACCTAAATAAGCCAAAATAGACGGCATTATATCTACTTGTGCCACAGGGTAGGGGCGTTTTTTGGTGCGAAGTGATTCTTCCATTTTCGGGTCAAAGAAAATAATCGGTACTTCATATCGTCCTTTATCAGTGGAGTATTCAGGTGTTGTAAGGGCGTTGGTATGGTCTGCGGTTAGGACAAATAGGGTGTTTTCGTACCATGGTTGTCGCTTGGCATAGTTAAAAAACTGTCTTAAGGCGTAATCGCTGTAGCCGATGCACTTGTGTATGGGATGTGTCCCTTCGGGGAAAACGCCTTCATAGCGTTTGGGGACTTGGAACGGGTGGTGACTGGATGCCGTGAATACCGCGGTCATGAACGGCTCCTGCATGCTTGACATGGTTTTCCCGAAAAACTGCAGGAACTCCTCATCCCAAATTGCCCAATAACCGTCAAAGTCGGCATCGTTGTTGTATTCGTCCTTGCCATAGTATGCGTCAAACCCGCATGAACGTGCGTATGCCTGAAAGCCCATACTTCCATTGGGCGCACCATGGAAAAAGCCTGTCTGCCAGCCTTTCGCACCAAGGTAGGAGGCGATTGATGCCACGTCGTTTGTGTAGTAGGGAGTCAGGATATACGGCGTAATCAACATGGGAATAGAGGATAGAATAGATGGCATTGCATCTATGGATTTGCGCCCGTTGGCGAAACTTAGGTCGAATGTTAATGCTTGGCTGGCGAGTGAATCAAGGAAGGGGGTATAATGACCAAGATATTCTTTCGAGAAACTTTCCAGTATAAAAATTACTACATTCTTGCGAATGAGGCTGGTTGTCGGTTCTGCTTTATGAACGGGTGACATGATTTGCTCTGCCTGCGTTTCTTCAAAATAATGCAAATCGGGAAAACTTTTGCCCTCAGTTGAGCGCATGATGGCAAATGGAGTGTTGAGAACAATATTGGTTTCGTTGGGGTGGTTTGTGTAGGCTAAGGCATTACTTAGCGTAATGGGTCTTGTGTAAACGCCGAACCCGCCTCGAATTCCGATTACTACGAAGTAAATGCTGATTAGCAGGATAGCTGTTTCGGTGGGATAATATATAATGGAGTGTCTTGGACTGCCTGTATCCACTTTCTTCCGCGATAGCAACACCATTATTGTTAGCATGACAAGGGCAAATAGTGTCACATACCAATATTGCACTACCGATGTAAAAAAGATGTGAACGATGTTACTGTCATGCTGGAATTCCGAAAAAAATGTCACGGTTGTCCGCCGTCCGGTGAACTGCATATAGACCATGTCAATGCAATTCACTACAATCGCTAAACCGTTGGGAATCAGGTAGAACCATTGTGCTGCTTGCTCGTAGCGTTTGTGCTGACGAAAGCGGAACGGAACTAATTCCAACAGCAAATATACGCTGTTCAGATACAATAGGGCTGTCAAATCAAACCGAATGCCACCGGCTAATAACTCCCATAGGTGGCTGGGGGTGACATCAGGATATGAATCTTTTGTAATCAAATAATAGAAAACCCGCGATAGTGAGAAAATCACCATCATCAGCGTAAAATTACACGCTGCCATTACCCACGGATGTTTCCACAACCTATTTGCCATTATATATATTCATTGTCCGCTCTATTCCTTGCAGACAGAAAGAGGGGATTATCTCTTTCACCACATTAAGCCGTTCTGGCATGGCTTTTTCTTCGTCATCTGTCCATTCGCCAAGGACATAGTTGATTTGTCCGCCGCGGTTAAACTCGTTTCCGATCCCGAAACGTACTCTGGCGTAATTGGGGGTGCAGAGTACTTGCTCTATGTGACCGAGACCGTTGTGACCGCCTGCACTGCCCTGTTTCCGGATACGAATCGTTCCGAATGGAAGGTTAAGGTCATCCACCAACACGAGAAGATTCTCCAATGGTATCTTTTCCTCGTTCATCCAGTACCGAACGGCATTACCGCTAAGGTTCATGTATGTACTTGGCTTCAGTAGAACAAGTTCGGCGTTTTTCACTCGTCCCTTTCCGACAAAACCGTAACGCTTGTCTTCAAATGCAATGTTGGACGCTTCTGCAAAAGCGTCCAACATCTTGAATCCTATGTTGTGTCGGGTGTTTCGGTATTCATCGCCGATATTACCGAGACCGACAATCAGGTATTTACTCATTATTCAGCTGTTTCGGCTGCTGTGGCACTTGCGCGGGTTGCTTTTACTTGGGCAACACATGCGTCTTGTACGTTCATCAACTTGCAGTTCTCTACGTTGATGTCGCTGACAGCCAGTTTCTTACCAAGACCCAAAGAGGTCACATCAATTACTATGCGCTCGGGAATATTGGTGTAGATTCCGTTTACTTTCAGTTTGCGCATCTCCAAACTGAGCTTACCACCGGCTTTAACACCCTCTGCGTGACCGGTTAATTGAACAGGGATTTCTACGGTTACAGGCTTCTTCTCGTTTACCTCAAGGAAATCAATGTGAAGAATATTCTCGCTAATAGGATGAACCTGAAGCTCTTTCACAACTGCCATTTTCTTGGTCTCACCAATTGTCAGGGCTACAACCAATGTGTCAGGAGTGTAAATCAGTTTGCGAACGTCCTCTTTTGCAACGCTGAAAGTCAGATTTTCACCAAGACCATAAAGGTTGCACGGGATTAACTCTTCTTTACGCAAAGCCTTTGCGGCTTTCTTTCCGTACTCCGTACGGGGAGTACCTACCAATTCAAATGTCTTCATTTTTGTTTAGTTACTTTATTCGGAACGTGTATGTCCCTACTTATCATTACATAAAAAAAGCCTTGCGGCTGTTTTTGTTGCCTAACGAGGAATCGAACCTCGCCCCTCAGAACCAAAATCTGATGTACTACCGATATACGATTAGGCACCATTTACTCCCGTTTTCACGAAAGCGACGACAAAAGTACTGCTTTTTTTTGAACTACACAAATATTTTTGCAAAAAAAGTGCTTTTTCATACAAATTTAGTCCTTTTTTCTCCTTTTTTTCTTCTTTGGCTTGTCTTTTTTGTGATTCTGCTTTTTTTTCTGTACTTTTGTGGAGAATTATGGAAGATAAGAAGAATATTGGTTTTTTATTTGACCGTATTGCCGGCCGATATGATTTTCTGAATCACTTGCTGTCACTTAACATTGATCGCTATTGGCGTAGAAAAGCAGTCCGCACTGTCGGTTCGAAGGATTCAATCCGCTCTTGTCTGGATGTCGCTATTGGTACAGCAGATCTCGCGATTGAATTAGCACGCCAAATGCCGCAACTCAATGTGCAAGGTATTGACCTTTCATCGCAAATGATGCAAATCGGTGCGGAAAAAGTGAAGAACCTTGGCTTGCAAAAACGTATTGCCTTTATGCAGGGAAGTGCCTTGGAACTCCCGTTTGACGATAATTCCTTTGACCTTGTCACCTGTGCGTACGGAGTGCGTAATTTCTCTGATTTGGATAAAGGCTTGAGTGAGATGCTGCGGGTACTCAAGCATGGCTCTCAAGTGATGATTCTGGAATTTTCATACCCTTCCAACCCCTTTATCGCTTGGGTGTATGATTTGTATTTTTCGCATATTTTGCCTTTTGTCGGCAGAATCGTCAGCCATGACAAAAATGCCTATTCATATCTTAATCGCAGCGTTAAAGGTTTTGTTTGGGGAGAGCGGATGTGCCAAAAACTGCTCAACGCAGGCTTCCATGATGCGCACTACCAAACGCTTAGTTTGGGTATAACAACTATTTATACGGCTGTAAAATGAGGACTATCTGGCTTAAAATCATTCGTCCGCAAACACTGTTTGCATCATTGTGTCCTGTGTTGGTGGGACTTTTGGTCGCGAATAAACAAATTGCTTATGCGGGTATGCTTGGACATACTGCTGCGGCTTTTACCGTCATTTGCGCACTGTCTCTTCAAATCCTTAGTAATCTCATCAACGACTACTATGATTTTCTCCGCGGTACGGATAAAAAAGGGCGCGTAGGTTTCAGCCGTGCATTGGCAGAGGGACAGGTCACTCCGGACGAAATGCGCACCGCCTGCTTTGTGGCACTTGGCGTGGCAATCGTTACCGGTGCTTTCCTCTGTTATGTCGGTGGCTGGCTTATTCTTGCTATTGGGGTGACAGCGATTATCTTTGCGTGGCTCTATACCGCAACGGACTATTCGTTGTCCTATCTTGGTATAGCGGATATATTTGTCTTTCTGTATTACGGAATTATTGCCACGGTGGGAACTGTTTTCTTGCAATACAAGGCGGCAGGAATCGATGTCACCGCTGCTACTTTCTACAGCCGCCATATCACTGCTCTTTATGCCGGTGCTGTTTGCGGACTCATTTCAATGTGTGTCCTTGCCATAAATAACATCCGAGATGTGGATACCGATCGCGAAGCGGGCAAAAAGACTTTTCCCGTGCGTTTTGGCAAACCCGCGGCTTTGGTGGGAGTCGCTATTCTCGTGGCATTGATGCCCCTGTTCGCATGGCTCGCATTCGGAGTGAATTGGGCAATGGCAGTCTTTGTACCGGCTGCCTGTTTGTATTATAAGGTGTTGCGCGCGAAAGGGGTAGAGTACAACTCATGCCTGATGTTAGCGGGATTGGTTAATCTCTGCTACACCATTCTCGTCTGGCTAAGTCTTTAATCGGACTGGGGACTCCCTATTGGTTCGGGGATTATTGTTGTCTTCGGAATACCTGCTTGGCGGTTGACCGTTGCTCCACGTATATCAGATCCTTGTCGGATAATTTCTTGATTGTATAGATAAATGGTACCCTTGACTCGGTCATATCTGTGGTTGCCAACTCAAGGACATCATTCTTGTCCATCTTCCACTCAAACCAGCCGTTGCCGTAATCTACAAGGTCATCTTCGTTGACATCTTCCGCCTCGTCCCATTCCTTCCCCCAATAATAGCCGTTGCCGGAATATTCATCGGTATAAACCTTGTGCCATGTCGGATGGTCAACACACTGCCAGTGTCCTATTAGCAGCGTATCATATTCTTCGTCTTCTGCCGCGCTAAATATGGAGAAACGGTCTGTCGTTTCTTCTGGTGCCGCAATCACTTCGGCTTTCGGCTTTTTGACCGTATCGGACTTGGCTTTCTGTGTGGGTTCGGTAATCACCGGTTGAACCGGTTGCTGCTGCGTAGAAGCCTGCTGTTCTTCCTCCTGATTAAACTGCGATTTGGTTTTTTCTGTGATTCTTTGCCATTCATGGCGGGCAAAGTATTTCGCTTCGTCCCATGAGCGCACCCCATGCTCATAGGCATACCAACCTGCTGCAGCACTCGCTGCAATGATAATCACTGCCAACCAAATCAAAAACTTCTTCATATTACAATACGATCACTTTCGCTTTCTGGTTATCCATCCCCGGCATGGTGCGTCCTACACCGGCGTTGATGTAAGTCGGGTCGCAAACCACGTATTTCTTGTTTTGATAGAATAGATAATCACCGTTCACTTGTTCCTTGAAACCGACGGCTGCGGCAAGGTGTCCCGGATAATATAGCAGTACTACATCCGATCCGAGCAAATCGCGCACTAATCGTGAGAACAATATGGCACGGTCTTCGCAATCGCAATACGGATAAAACAATGTCTCGGCGGCAAAGAACGCACGGTCATGACCCCAAACCTTGTCATCATATTCATATACAAATGCGGTCTGAACCCAGTTCAACAGAAGACCGACGGCGTCTTTCTCGCTCAGACCGTCTATCTTGGCTTTTAGCTGGGGATATAGGGCATCGCGGACATTTTTCTCTAATGGGGTGTTGGCATACGCCGCCCAGCGTGTCATCGGATCACCGCTTATGGATGCGGACGGATAATTGTTAAAGAAATCTATATTGTTCTTGTTGACACTGATCGTTGCTGTCACACCTTTCTTCGAACTCAGTGTGCGCTTCGGGGTCATGTCTTTGTCAAACTTCTGGTCCGAAGCAATCTGTAGAGATAGCGATTTCTCTTTGTTCACGCACGCCGGGCATATGTTCAAATCCTTGGCATCGCAATCAAAGGCATAGAATTTCTGACCTTCCACGCGGTAGAATGACATGGAGTATATATCATATTGGCACGCGAATAGCAGGTATAATTGGTTCTTTTTGGACGAGAATGCCATACGCACTTTATAGCCTGATTGCGTCATCAGGTACGCTTGCATGTAAACCGCTTCATTGCTCTTGCCATAATGCTTCTCCGTAATGGCTTTCAATAGGTTCATGTAAGCCCAGTCGCACAATTTGTGATTGCTCCGCAATGCCAGTGCGTTATTGACGGTTATATCGTATTTCTCGTTCGACAACTGCTTCCATGCTTCTGCCAACGCGGCCTCTTTCAGTTCCGGCACTTTGAACTCATCCGGATCGGGGAAGCCGATGGACATCATCGTCCCGTAGAAACTCACGGCTACTGTCTTATGGGGTTGTTGCTCATCGGGTTCTACCGGGGCAATCGGCTCAGGAGCCGGCTGGGGCTTGGGCACGATTACTATGTCTTTCTGAACGGCTATCGGCTTCGGGGTAAAGGTGCCGATGGGAGCCTTGATGATTGTTGCCTTCTCTTGCTGACGATTGTCTTTTTCCTCGTTTTGTGCTTGCTCTTCCTTGTCTTCACCCTCTTGTTGCTCCGCTTTTGCCTGCTCTTGGTTTACCGGCTGCTGCTCTATCTTCCCACCTTGCTCGTCTTTGCCAGGAACGGACTGTTCGGGCTGCTCATCCTTTTCTTCGAACACTACTGGAGCGACAAGCTTCTCCTTGGTCGGTTCTTCTGCCGGCTCGGCAACGTAGTTCTCCCAGCGTTTCTTCATATAGTCCGAATACTCTTCGTTGATTCGTTTGCGGAATGCGTCATATTCGGCTTGCCTCTCCGATTTGAACTGGCGGTATTGGGCTTGTTGCTGTTTGCGGTACTCTTCATAACTCATTTGTGCTGCCGCACTTCCGGCAAACAGCACAACGACCGTAATAATTAAAAAGCGTTTCATATTCTCTGTGTTATTTGGTTCTATTCGGCAAAGGTACAACAAATAATTGATATGCCAAAATTTTATTATACTTTTGTAATAAAAAAACAAAGAAGGCGTTTTAATTCGCCTTCTTTGTGGTCCCGCTTGGGCTTGAACCAAGGACCCCCTGATTATGAGTCAGGTGCTACTAACCAACTGAGCTACGGGACCGGACCTTTTATTTTATCTTTTCATAATATGCTTCTGCTCTCTTCTTCGAAATAGTCTTTTGCTCGATCGACAAATCGGGGATTACTAGACGGGTCTTCGGGGCTATATAATTCGGATTGTTCTTCAGTGCCGTTTTGTTCACCTCGTAAATGAATACCCAACAGAATGGATTGCCGTAGTATTTGCGTGCAATGCCGCTCAATGTCAAGCCTTCTGGAGCCGTGATTACTCCGTTCTCGCGGTCTGCCATCGCTTGCGATTGGGATGCCTCTACTATGGCGTTCCGCTCGTCATTCGCGCGTTTGACACTCTCAAACTCACTGCAAGACATGATCTTTATGTCTGCACGGCGGTTCGGACTGTATGCTCCTTCACTGCGTCCGCCATGGATGACTCCGCCGCTCGAATAGGTGATGCGGTCGGGCGAAATGAAGTGTTCCTCTACCAACTCGTCGCGGATATTCTTTGCGCGGGCATAACCGAGGTTCGTATTGTATTCATCTGTTCCGGTGTTATCCGCATAGCCGATAATCTCGATGCAGATGCTCTTGTCGCCTTTCAAACGGGTCGCTAATTGCTGAATATCAATCAGTGCCTTGTCGTTCAAATCGTTCTCATCGTGGTCGAAATATATGAATGCGTATTCATAATCCTTAGCCACATGAACTGATGCGGTGGAATGGTCGCTTGACTGCTGCATCATGTACAGCGTATCTACATGCGAGATAATCAGCGTATCTTTCTCGCGACCCTTCTCGTTCATCTTCTCGAACGTTGCATAACTGGCGATGTTCTTTACATGCGTCTTCTTCTGCGCTGCTAACTTCCAGCGCATATGCAGCGTCACATCTATTATACCGTCGTTATTCTTACTTGCGGGGGTCGATGAACCGCGACCGTCAATTATATCCTTTATATAATAGGTGTATGTCGCTTTCAAACCCAACGATATGCTGCGGCCTACGTTGAAATCAAACAATGCACCTGCTAAAATGAACGGATACAACTTGCTGAATTTGTCATCACTTTGCGCACCCGGACCGTATGTCGCTGTATGTTGGCGGGAATCATCAGGGTAATAGATACTGTTCTTGAATACGCCCGCACCGCCACCGGCTAATAGGTCCAAACCGAAAATCTTTTTCTGCGCCTTCGGATAGCATGCCGCCATCAAATCAAACGCCATATACGCCTGCCCGCGAATCATCATTCCGTCTAACAGTACGTCTGCATGCTGACCGCCTTCCTTCCCGAACACCTTGTACCAGTCATAATTCGCCTGAATACCCAATGTCCATATCGGCGTGAAGTTGTATTCTAACGACAACCCCGCTGACGGAATCCACACCGCGTGCTTCATTTCGCTGCCGAAATCCCCGTCAAACGAGTTGAATCCCAAATCAAAACCCAATGTCCAATGCGCATACTTCGTTGCTACACCGTTCTCATTCTCCGATAACTTCCACGGATGAGAACCCTTCACGCCATCAGACTCTGCTGCAAACAGACTTAGCGAGCATATTACTGCAAACAAAGCGAGGTATAGTTTCTTCTGCATAAGCATTGTGTTTTTTGGTGGTTTGTGCCTGTTGGTTTGATGTCGTTTTCGCTAACGACCCGCAAAATTACTGCTTTTTTTTGAATTACCAAAGTTTTTTGCTAAAAATTTAATTTTTTTGTGCATTTTGTTGCAGACATCGTATCTTTTTTGTACTTTTGCACAAGATTTTTGTAAAATTTGTAGTTATGGATATTTTAGAAAGAATGTGCGCCCGTGCGAAAGCTAATCCGCAGCGCATTGTGTTGCCCGAAGGGGACGAACCACGAACACTCGAGGCGGCTGATATCTTGTTGAAAGACAAAATTGCCAACCTTATTCTTATCGGTAACCCAGACACCATCCGGCGGATGGCGGCGGAGAAAAACCTGACACATATAGGCGAGGCCGTTATCATCGATCCCGAAAATAACCCCGATCTGCCTAAATATGCAGGGCTTCTCTATGAATTGCGCAAGGCGAAAGGTATGACTGAAGAGGAAGCGGCTAAAAAAGCCAAAGACCCCCTCTACCTCGGTTGCCTGATGATCAAAGCGGGCGACGCCGATGGCGAACTCGCCGGCGCACGAGGGACTACCGCCGACACTATCCGCCCCGCATTCCAGATCCTTAAAACCAAACCCGGCGTGGGAATCGTCAGCGGCGCGTTCCTTATGCTCACACCCGCTAAGCACCTTGGCGATAATGGCGTACTCGTGTTTGCTGACTGTGCCGTCAACCCCTGTCCCGATGCGCGCGAACTTGCCCAAATAGCCGTCTCTACCGCCGAAACAGCTCGCTCTTTGGCGGGAATAGAACCCAAAGTGGCAATGCTTTCGTTCTCTACCAAAGGTAGTGCTAAACACGAACTCATTGACAAAGTCACAGAGGCGACCCGCATTGCTCGCGAACTCGCTCCCGACCTCGCTATTGATGGCGAACTACAGGCGGACGCCGCACTCATTCCTTCTGTGGCGGACAAGAAAGCTCCGCAGTCCCCTGTTGCCGGAAAGGCGAACGTCCTCGTCTTCCCCGACTTGCAGGCGGGGAATATCGGCTACAAACTGGTCGAACGCTTCTCCGGTGCTGACGCTATAGGACCGATACTCCAAGGTATCGCCGCTCCCGTTAATGACCTTAGCCGCGGCTGCAAAGTACAGGACATCGTCCAAATGGTCATCATCACGGCCAATCAGGCGATCAAGTAACTGTCTCAAAATCCAAAAACAAAAAAAAGTGCGGTCCCCCGCACTTTTTTTTCAAACTTTCTCCACTCTCTTTATTATGATTTTATTAGGATATTATTAGGTTATTATTAGGCTATTATTAGGTTATTTCAAATACGTAGCCAACTTCGGACTATAAAAACAACACACGGATTTCACCGAAATGAAGAAAAAATTTGCGTATATGAAAAAAAAGCAGTACCTTTGTGCCGCGGTTCGATAAATACCCGTTATGACAAATAATTAACTTTAATAAAACACAAAATTATGAAAAAACTTCTTGCTTCTTTTCTGGTGCTGACAATGGCTTTGTCCGGCATCTTTGCCCAAGTAACGGTCTCTCCTACTCCCTTGGAGAAAGGATACACCGGCCAGATTGTTCTGACCTTTGACCCGACACAGGGTAATGGCGGCATGGTTGCTGCTACCGAATGTTATTCCCATATCGCCTTGTGTACATCGCTTGCCGATTGGGCATATATCAAAGAACCTAATTGGGGGACAAAAACACAGCCGCAGTGGACCAAAGCCGGTGACCTGTGGCAACTTACAATTGATAATATGTATGATTATTTCAATTGCCCCCTTACCGAAGATGTAACAAACATCGTCATGGTTTTCCATAACGGTGAAGGAAGTTCCTCCTTGGAAGGTAAAACCGCGGCAAATGGCGATATCTATATCCCTGTCGTGGAATGTACTCCGCTGTGTAATTACTCCCTGTCTATGACTGACTACTTCGGGGACGGATGGAACGGCGGCACGCTTTTCATTACTGAAAACGATCACACGTTCGCTTATACGCTCACTACCGGAAAGGCAGGTACTGCGGATGTCCCCTACCTTGGTGGACAACCTGTACTTACTTGGAAAGCCGGCAGCTATCCGGATGAGGTCGGATTTATTCTGTCCGCCAAAAACGGGTTGATCCTTTATAATCACGAAAGAGGTACGGACTTTGCTACGGATTTCTCTTATACCGTTACCGCCAATCCCTGTAGTACCGAATCACTGCCTTATGAAATTATGAATGTCAAGGCAATCGATAAAGGGAATGCTGTATTTGATTTCACATGGGATGAGAATTCGTCCGTCGCTTATTATCTCTGGGAGGTTTTTGACGTTTCCAACAATCTTTGGAAAACTGGCTATACCGATAATTCGAACCGTACCGTTACCATCGACTTCTCCGAGCAAGGTCTGGAAGGAACGTTTATTTTCCGCGTTTCACCGTGTAATGCAGAGGGACAAATGCTTATGATTGGTTCTGCTGTTAATGCGGATGTCGTTCTACCGAATCTCGGGGATGTTACTGTACGATACCTCATCCCGTCTGACTCTGAAATTGATGTCTCACAAGGATTTGAATTGACTTGGACGGATCCGGATGACAACCCGCATACGGAGACCATGACTCGCGAAAGTACCACTTCGCGGTGGTGGAAAGCCGAGTTTAATGTTCCCTTTGTGAGAATACAAAATCTTCAAATTGCGTCACCGCTTATTGGAAAAGTACAGTATTATGTTAGTTGTCCGTATGACAATACTCGTAATACTAATATATGTGTTGAGGCTACTTACCATTATTATTTTTATTATTCGTCTGGCGATAATGAAGCACATTGGTATAGTAGTAAAGAAACTGACTGCAATGCTCCTGACCACGACTATAATGCCGTTACGGCTACTGCCGTTCCATCCCCCGGCGAAGTGAATGTCTCGTGGACTGTGAAGGATCAGGCTCCCCGCTATCGGATTCAGCTCTTTTCAACGGAAACGGATGTATATGATAGTTATACGGTGGAAGACAAACTGCTCTGTAATATCCGCTTTACCAACGCGGCAGATTTAACCATTGACCACTGGACAATTCGCCCGATCGATGCTGATTATTATTATGTGGGTAAAGAAATATCTTTCCCTGGCTTCACTGTTCCTGCAAATCCTTATATCCCGACTAATCACACCGCAACATCTGTTGGAGATAATTCATATACTCTCAGTTGGGATGTCAATGAAAACGTAGCGCGCTATTTAGTTTATTGTTATGACTATAATTATAACTATGTCCTCTATTACTCCGGATTGGCTTCAGAAATCCCTGTTGACGGAGACAAGTTCCAACTTACCACATCTCCCTTGACTGCTTCTGGAACAGCGCAATACTATATTCAAGCATATGACGCTAACGGTGATTGGCGTGCGACTGCATATAGCTCGTTCGATGCGGTTCTCACTAACCTTGAATCGGTTGAATTTAATCTACTCGTTCCTTCTGACGGCTGCTTTGATGCTTCCAACGGAGTCTGGTTCGTATGGTCTTCGCCTTCGCAGCCGGAAACTTGCGTACAGGCAACTAACACAAACGGAAAATGGTATTCCGCTTCATTCAACGTCACATCACCTTCATATTCTGTCAGAGTCGCTGACAAAGATGTCTGCAATGATGGATGGGAAGGTGCCGCTGCTACATATGCAATTACCATCGCTAACTCCAAAGCGTACTACAGAGTTCATCTTAATGGCTCGGAATACCAACTCACACTAACGGATAAGGATGTTACCGACCATAATATCGTTCCGACAGCAGGTGTCGCTACACCCGACGCTGCGAAAGGTTCCGTTACCTTCAACCTGACTGTTAGCGACAAGGCTAAATACTATCGTGTTTTCCTATACAAGGACGGCTCCTCTGATATATATACTGAATTTTCAATCTTGCCTGATGAGTCTGAAACATCTACTATATCCTATGTCTATAAATCCACAACATCCACCGCGGTTCTCATTGACCATTGGGTAGTTGACTCATATGATGATAATTTCAATTTGGCTTGCCAATCCTTCAATGTCAATACACCATTCACCATGCCGGCTAATCCGCTTTCCCCGTCTGGACTTACAGGCGTAGAGAATCCTGATAAATCAATCACCTTCTCTTGGGACGCAAAGGATGGAATCTTCAATTATGAGATATACTTGTACTATAATGGTAGTTATGTGGATAATAAAGTGATTTATCCGCAAGTAACCCCAGCCGAGGATGGTAAGCACAATGTAACATTTACCGTTTTGCCCGGCAATGGAGAATATTCAGCTTTATTAAGGGCGTGGGACACTTACCATGACTATGTGGGAAATGCTGAATATGCTTTCAATGTTACTGACCTCAATCCCCTGGGTGATGTGAAAATTCGGGTACTGATACCTTCAGACAATAACATGGATATTTCCGCCGGAGTATGGTTCTGGTACTGGGAACCTGATAAAGCAGGACAATGGGTAAAAGCCACAGCCGCTGGCGGTAACTGGTATGAGGCAACGGTCAATATCCCCGGTCCGTCCGCTATGGTACTCGTGCAGAATAAAGGTGCATGGGAAGCCCCGTATGAGCAAACCGGTGACTCCTATTATATCACAAGCAACAACGTCTGCTTCGAAATGTTGTGGAAAGACAATTATGCTTCACAATGGCAATTGGTATCGGACGATTGCACTGCCGTTGACCACGATTTCCGTATCACAAATGTTGATGTTGTCAATGATAATCCCGGAAGAACGGTATTTACCGTCACGGCTAAAGACTATGCAACGTACTATACGTTCTACTACCGTTTGCACGGAACGACGGACTCCTATTCCTATTTGGGTGGTTGGACATATAATAATGTCAATACGGTCAACGTAACGTGGAATACTACCGCTGATGTAACTTACGACTATCGGATTATCCCGTTCTACAATGGCTATCAAGTGGCTGCTCCTTATGAGGGCGATGTTAACATCACTGCAAACACTAACTTGCCGGCTAACTTGAAGGCTTTGGTTGGTTCTGATAAACAAACGGTTACCTTCACATGGGACGCTCCCGCAAGTTCCGATGTCGCATACTATGTCATTAGAACGTGGGATACTATGTACGGGACTATACGCTACAGCTCTGAACATTTGACCGAGTTGACCGATATGGTTAAGTTATATATGACCGGTGAATATAATTGGAATGTGAGTGCTTACAATGCCGCAGATGAGTTCCTTGGCTCGGCAGATGGTAATCTTTTCTATATTACCGGCAAGGACTATCAACCCTATAATCTGTCACACGTTGTCAATGATGATGTCGTTACATTCTATTGGGAAACAATACCTGAGGTACGTAAATGCCATTATATAATATTTAACTATATAGGCTATTTAGTTTACGAAGGTGATGCCGTTTCGACTGACGGTCACTTCTCGGATAGCTTTACCTTCGAAGAATCCGGGCTGTATGCTTGGAGTGTTGTTGCGACTATGGAAGACGCTCCGTTCTTTATTTCCGAGTATAATTATGGCGAACAGTTTGCTGTCAGCATATCGGATGACCCGACTCCCAAACCGACCTATAATCTCACTATCTCGGCTGCTGTCGGCGGTTCCGTAAATGATGTGGTCAACGGCTCGTATAAAGAGGGTGCGAAAGTAACAATCATCGCCACACCTGACGCCGGATGGACATTCAACGAATGGTCTGATGGAGACAAAAACGCTACTCGTACCATCACCATCACAGAGAATACCACTTTGGAGGCGCGATTCTTATCTGCTATAGAGTATAAAGTCACCATTTCAGCAGGTGCCGGTGGTAAAGTGAATACATCCGTGAACGGTAACTATAAAGGCGGATCGGTTATACACATCATCGCTACACCCGATGAGGACTACAAGTTCGTTAAATGGTCGGACGACAATACCGATGCCGAGCGGGACATCGTCATCACTGAAGATATTACGCTCAAGGCTACATTCGCCGAACTCGAATCCTTCACACTGACCGTTACCGTTGAACCCGAAGGTAAAGGTATCGTTCTCTTTGACGGTGTAGAACGTGATTCCTATAAGAAAACCGTACAGGAAGGTAAATCCATTACCCTCACTGCACAACCGGCTACCGGATATAAGTTCTCCCACTATGAGGACGGAGCAAATGAAGTGAATGACGCTACCTATGTCGTTAAAATGAATAAGAACCATAAGGTAACCGCTTACTTCGTTAAGGAATCCGAAGATGTGGATAATATCAATGGCGTTCAACAAGCTACCAAGTTCCTTTATAATGGTAACTTGTACATCCGCCGCGATGGTAAAATCTATAACGCTGCCGGACTGCTGTTGGAATAATATGGACTAATCTAATATGAATATGGACTAATCTAATATAAATTATCATGAAAATCTTAGTTTTGAATTGCGGCTCGTCTTCAATCAAGTACGCGCTGTATGACATGAGTGACCAATCCCTTCTTGCTGCCGGTGGTGCCGAACGTGTCGGCATGGAAGGTTCGTTTGTTAAAATCAAATATCCCGGGGAGAAACGCAACGTAATGCACGACATCCCCGAACATACCGAAGGGGTGAAGTTCATCTTCAGCCTCCTTACAGATCCCGAACAAGGGGTTATCAAATCCCTTAGTGAGATTGACGCCGTCGGACACCGTATGGTCCATGGCGGAGAGAAATTCACCGAATCAGTGGTCATCAACAGCCGCGTTATCCGCGCTTTCGAGGCAGTCAGCGATCTCGCTCCGCTCCATAACCCCGCTAACCTGAAGGGTATTCGCGCCGTGCAGGAACTCATGCCCGGATTGCCGCAAGTCGGCGTCTTTGATACCGCCTTCCACCAGACTATGCCTGCATATGCCTATATGTATGCCATTCCCCATGAGATGTATGACCGCTATGGCGTACGCCGCTATGGATTCCACGGTACCAGCCACCGCTATGTAAGCCAGCGCGTTTGCGAGTTCCTCAATGTGGACATCAACAAGGTCAAAATCATTTCATGCCATATCGGTAACGGTGCTTCTATCGCTGCTATCAAACGTGGTAAATGTATTGACACCACAATGGGACTTACGCCGCTGGAAGGACTGATGATGGGTACCCGTTCCGGCGATATTGACGGCGGTGCTATCACGTATCTCCAGAAGAAACTCAACCTCGATCCTGACCAGATGTCCGAATTCCTCAATAAAAAGTGCGGTATGGCGGGCGTAACCGGCATATCTTCCGATATGAGGGAGATTGAGGCGGCTTGTGCCGAAGGGAACAGACAAGCACAATTGGGACTTGATATGTATAACTATCGTATCAAAAAATACATCGGTGCCTATGCCGCTGCCATGAACGGACTGGACATCATTGTCTTCACCGCCGGTGTCGGAGAGAACCAGGCGGGTGTCCGCTCGGATGCACTCAAAGGTATGGGTTGGATGGGTATCAAGATTGACGAAGAAGTCAATGCCCATACCCGTGGAGAAGAGATAGTAATCTCTACACCCGATAGCAAAGTCAAAGTGGTTGTTATCCCCACTGACGAAGAACTAATGATAGCACGCGATACGTTAGCACTCATTCAATGAAACCGATAATATATCAACTTTTTCCGCGAACGTTCACCAATTACAACGAAACGCGGAAACCGAATGGTTCGATGGCGGAAAACGGCTGCGGTACGTTTGACGCCATCACACCAAAAGCACTGAAGGCGATTCAGAACCTCGGGGTTACCCATGTCTGGTACACCGGCGTTATACGCCATGCTTCTGCGCAATACAACACACCCGCTATCACGAAAGGAAAAGCCGGAAGCCCCTACGCCATTACGGACTACTATGATGTTGACCCCGACTTGGCTACCGACCCTGATAAACGGATGGCGGAGTTTGAGGCTCTGGTCAAACGCACACACAGGCAGGGACTCAAAGTCATCATCGACTTCGTCCCCAACCATGTCGCACGCGAATACAAGTCTGTGTGCAAGCCCGAAGGCGTAAAGGACTTGGGCGAGGGGGATAATCCCGAATGGGCGTTCTCGCCACTCAATAACTTCTATTATCTTCCGGGCGAGAAGTTCGAACCGTCTTTCCCCATCGGCGATTACAACGAGTTCCCTGCCAAGGTTACCGGTAATGACTGTTTTACCGCGCACCCGGGACATAACGACTGGTACGAAACCGTCAAACTCAACTACGGTGTATTCTACCAAGGCGGTGGCGAAAAACAGTTCAACCCCATACCTTCTACATGGGAGTGCATGCAGGCTATACTCGCTTTCTGGGCGGCGAAGGGCATTGATGCCTTTAGGGTCGATATGGCGGAAATGGTACCTATAGAGTTCTGGAGATGGGTTATTCCGCAAACCAAGAAGTCACACCCTGACCTCAAGTTTATCGGTGAGGTCTATAATCCTTTGCTCTACCGTGATTTCATCGGAGCGGGATTTGACTACCTCTATGACAAAGTCGGTATGTACGATTACCTGCGCGGAGTGACTTCCAAGTCCTGGGCTGCAGAAGGTATCTCACACTACTGGCAGGCAGTGGATGACATCCGCGAACATATGCTGTATTTCCTCGAAAACCACGATGAACAGCGTATTGCCAGTGGATTCTTCTGTGGCAGCGGCCGTGCTGCCGAACCGGCTATGACTGTCGCCGCGCTGCTCGGACGCAATCCTGTTATGGTTTATGCCGGACAGGAACTAGGTGAGAAGGGTATGGATGCAGAGGGATTCTCCGGCATGGACGGACGCTCCTCCATCTTCGATTACTGGGGACTGCGCTCCATTCAGGCGTGGGCGAATAACGGCAAGTTTGACGGCAAAAAACTCTCTGACGCCCAGAAGGAGCTGCGGCATTTCTACCAGACGCTCTTAACCATCGCGCGCGACAATAAAGCCGTAACCGATGGTCTGATGTATGATTTGGAATATGCACAAGGCGACGGATTTGACAGGCATGAACATTATGCGTTCATCCGCAAAGCCGATAGCGAATTATTGCTTGTGATTGTCAATTTCGATGACAAGCAATGCGACATCAGGGTCAACATTCCCGAGGACGCTTTCCGGTATCTTGACCAGCCGCAACTCGATTCCGCTACCGCGACTGAACTCATTTCCGGCAAACAGATTCCTGTCTCTTTCCGTTCGGACAAACCGATTATGGTCACCTTGCCTGCATGGACGGGAGCTGTCTATCGTATTGAGGCTACGGCAAAATAAGAATATATGGTTAACTATCTCCGTTTAATAAGGTGGCAGAACCTGCTCTTTCTCGCTATCCTCGTTTGGGTGATGGAGAAGTGGGTCTGTGTGCCTATTCTTAATGCCGTTCGGTTTTATGAAGTGCTGCCATGGTGGGTCTTGTGCCTGCTCATGGCAGCCGTCATTCTCACTGCTGCTGCCGGATATGTCATCAATGACTATTTTGATGTCAAGATTGACCGTATCAACCGCCCCGACAAACTCATCGTCACGCAGACTGTAACTAAAGATCAGGCTATGATACTCTATCGCGTTCTGGCGGTTGCCGGAGTGCTGCTCGGCTTGTCGGTTGCATGGATTGTGCGGAGTTGGATTATCGCATCCGTCTTTCTGCTTGTTCCGGGGCTGCTGTGGTTTTATTCATCATCCTACAAGCGGCAGTTCATACTCGGCAATATCATTATTGCCCTGACTTCCGCGCTGCCGCCTTTACTGGTCGCGCAAACGAACATCTCCTGGCTCTATGTCCGCTATCCGGACATTATGCCGTATATTCCTGTTGCGAGGGACTTGTATATGTGGACCGGCGGATTCGCGCTTTTTGCCTTTCTTACTACATGGATCAGAGAAGTCATTAAAGACTTGCAGGACCAGAACGGCGACCGCGAATTGGAGTGCCACACCATGCCCATAATTATCGGCGAGACATGGACCAAGGTCTTCCTCACGGTCCTTATCGTATTTACTGCTGCGCTTATTGCCTATTTCGGTTTTGCATTACTGCCTTTCCCGCATCAGTGGGGGACACTCACCACGCGCTATATCGTCTTCGGGCTGTTCATACCGCTTGCTTGTGAACTTTGGCTGCTTTGGGCGGCGCGGATAGTCTCGGATTACAGGCATGCCCAAATGCTGATGAAGTTTATCATGTTCCTCGGCACGATGTTCGCCTTTGTTGTTCAAAACCAATTGTCTATCATCACGGCACAACTATAATGAAACTTCTATTGGCTTCTGCTTCTCCCAGACGGCGGGAACTGCTTGCCGGTTTGGATATTCCTTTTACTGTAGTTTCAGTCAATGCCGCAGAATCATATCCATCTAATCTGGCGGCAGGGGATATTCCTTTATATATATCGCGTGAGAAGGCTGAGGCTTATATCCCGCAGCTGCATCCTGATGAGTTGCTGCTCACTGCCGATACGATTGTCTGGCTTCATGATACTATGTTGGGCAAACCGGCAGACTTGGATGACGCGCGGCGGATGCTGCGCTTATTGTCCGGCAATACTCATCAGGTCTATACCGGCGTCACATTCACACGCTTGGATGCAAGTACAGGGTTGCCCGTCATGCAGTCATTGGTGGACGTAACCGATGTCACGTTCCGCGAACTGACTGATGATGAGATTGATTATTATGTGACCCGCTATCGCCCTTTGGATAAAGCGGGTGCATATGGCATTCAGGAGTATATCGGCTATATCGGCGTCACATCCATCCACGGCTCCTATTTTAATGTCATGGGACTTCCTGTCCATCGTCTTCACCGCTTCCTTTCTTAACAGTGCGCAAGGAGCAGAGGTAAATAAAGTACCAAGGGACTAAGTAATAAGCACAAAGTCACAAGGTACAAAGTATAAAATGAGCAGGCGGGCAGTTGCCCGCCTGCTTGCGTTATAAAAGGATAAACTTCATATTGTTGTATAGAAGGTGCTTAATACTAAGGGCATTTTTTGTTATCTCTGCTGGGTAATTACTACGGCAACATGTTTGGAATAACCTAATAATAACCTAATAATAGCCTAATAATATCCTAATAAAATCATAATGTAGGCTGTGGAAATCGAAGAAGGGAACATTTCTAAAAAAAGCAATGATTTTTTATCTTTGAATTTGGATATACTCGTGCAATAAGGCTCAGGTCACCGGATTTTATGTGATTTTTCTCCTTAATCTTGTGTATTCAGGAAAAAAATGTTACCTTTGCACCAAAAATCAAGTTATGCGTGTTGTTGTTCAGCGATGCAGCCGTGCCGAAGTTCGGATAGACGGTAGAGTGGTAGGAAAAATAGATAAAGGTTTCCTTTTATTGGTAGGTGTGAGCGAATCAGACACGCTGCAACACGCCGATATTATAGCCAAAAAAGTAGCACAATTACGTGTTTTTGAAGACGCAGAAGGAAAAATGAACCTAAGTATCAATGAGGTAAACGGTGCGGTTCTAAGCATTTCACAGTTTACGTTATATGCCGATTGCCGCAAAGGGAACAGACCCTCATTTATCCATGCAGCCCGACCTGAAATTGCGTCACCGCTATATGACTATTTCAACCGGATACTCCGTGATACGTATCATCTGCATGTCGAAACAGGACAATTCGGGGCAGACATGAAAGTGGATTTTGTCAATGACGGACCGGTGACAATTCTATTGGATTCGGATGAATTGTAAAAGGGTACTTTCGTCTCATTCTATATAGCAAGAAATGTATATCTACAAAAAAGCAAGTGACCTTTCAGCCACTTGCTTATCGTATAGGGTTGCTATACCCTTACTATACCTTTATTTTACCTCTTGGCCTTGCAATGTATATACC
>CAJOKE010000017.1 GCA_905235225.1 Paludibacteraceae bacterium | reverse complement strand
CCGCAGGCCGGTCTAACAGTGCAAACGATCTGTCAGCAAAGCGGTCTGTCAGTCGTTAGACGGTCTTTTTTACCCCACGGTATTCAACCGCTCCGGCCAAACTACCGTGTTGGTACTCTCGTCAAAGCATTTCCAGCCCTTGCCGAACAACCAACCCTTGTAGGTCGTGTACTTGAACGCCGCACCTTTCGCCTTGCGCTCCTCCGCGAAATCTATCTGGTCGTAGATCAGCTTGCTCAGGTCCATCGCACGGCTCCGTGCCGCCAGACGCACCACCTTGAACCGCTCACGCCGTTTCATCTCCTCTGCACTCACCGCCGTAGTGCGTTTGCCGTGTACAGAGGTGAAGTTCAGTCCGTTGATGCGCTTGTGGTTGTAGCACGTGCGGCGTATAAAGAAACTGTTTCCAAATTATCCACAAAAATCAAAAACCAAATTGATGCAAATTAGATAAATTCGATAACAATAATCTTTTTTTTTGAAAAAATCATCAAAAAATTTGTGTATATCACAAAAATATACTACCTTTGCGACCGATTTTGAATGAGGGGACCCGAACGGTTCCCTCAAACTTTAGAATTATGATTACAACACAGCAAATAACCGACTTGGTGAATAGTTACCTAAGGGATAGTGATTATGCCCTGCAGCGGGTCGAAATAGACAGCGACTGCAATATCCTTGTCGAAATAGACAGGCTCGGAACCGTTGATGTTGATTTCTGTGCCGGCCTCAACAGATTCCTCGTTGACCATCTCCCCGATGACGACTACGCGCTCGAGGTCGGAAGCGTCAGCCTCACTGACCCCTTTGTCTCCAAAATACAATACCAAAAACACCTCGGACATGAGGTCGAAGTCCTTGCCGACGGCAAGAAATGGCGCGGACAACTCGTCAGCGTCGATGACGACACCTTCGCCATCGACACTACGGTCATGGTACAAGTCGAAGGCAAAAAACGCAAAACCAAACAAACCCGAACGCTCACGTTCCGATATGACGAGGTCACTTACACTCGGTATGACCTCAAAATATAATCCGAATAAATCTATAACAATATATAAAAATGGCTAAATCACAAGAGTCAATTAACCTAATTGACATTTTTAAGGAGTTCAAAGACTTCAAAAACATTGACAGGCAGACATTCATCAATGTCCTCGAAGATTCCTTCCGGAACGTCATTGCCAAGATGTACGGCTCAGACGCTAACTACGACGTCATCATCAACCCCGACAAAGGCGACCTCGAGATCTATCGCAATCGTCTCGTTATGGAAGACGGCGATGTCGCTAACCCCGAAACACAAATCGAACTGTCCGAAGCACGGCTCATCGATGATGAGGCGGAAATAGGGGACGAAATTACCGACAAAGTGGAGTTCGAAAGTTTCGGACGACGGATGATTCTCAATCTGCGACAGACCCTCGCAAGTAAAATCCTTGAACTGCAAAAGGAAAACCTTTATCTGCAATACACCGACAAACTCGGACAGGTTGTGAGCGGCGAACTCTATCAGGTCTGGAAAAAGGAAATGCTGCTCCTCGACGAGGACGGGAACGAACTCTATCTGCCCAAACAGAACCAAATCCCCACGGACTTCTACCGCAAAGGGGATACCGTGCGCGCGGTGGTCGTGCAGGTGGACAATAAAAACCAAAACCCCAAAATCATCCTCAGCCGCACAAGCCCCCTTTTCCTTCAACGCCTCTTTGAACAGGAAGTACCTGAGGTACATGACGGATTGATTGCAATCAAAAATATCGCCCGCATCCCGGGCGAACGCGCCAAAGTGTCTGTCGAGAGTTTCGATGACCGTATTGACCCCGTTGGTGCATGCGTCGGTATCAAAGGCGCACGTATCCACGGTATCGTGCGCGAACTCCGTAACGAGAATATTGATGTCATCAATTATACATCCAACATGAATCTGTATATCCAGCGCGCTTTGGCTCCCGCTAAAATCTCTTCCATGGTTCTACATGACGAGGAGAAAAAGGCTGAGGTTTACCTCAAGCCCGACGAGGTCAGTCTTGCTATCGGTAAGGGCGGATTCAATATCAAACTTGCCAGCATGCTCACCGGCTACCAAATTGATGTCTATCGCGAAATGGATGAAGCCGATGCCGAGGATATCTATCTCGACGAATTCAATGACGAAATAGACCAATGGGTTCTCGATGCCTTCAAAAACATGGGTCTCGATACTGCCAAAGCCGTACTTAATACTCCTAAAGACGAACTGCTCAAAGGAACAGACCTCGAAGAGGAAACAGTTGATGAGGTTCTCAAAGTCCTCAACGCTGAATTCGAGAATGAATAATACAATACATTAAAAACAATTAGATTATGGCAATTAAACTTATCAAAGCTTGTAAAGAATTAAACATCGGCATATCCACCGCCGTTGATTTCTGTGCTAAGCAGGGTAAGGGAATCGCCGTTGATCCGAATACACGAATTGACGACGACCTCTATCTGCTTCTCGCCAAGGAATTTAACAAGGATATGGCGTTGAAGTTGGAAGCGGAGCGTCAGGCGCAACAACGCCTCGAACGCGCCGAAAAAGAGGCCGCATCGGCTGACAATAACAATATCGGCAATAAACCACAGCATCCCGATAACGAATTACCGAAACCCAAGGTTCTCGGACATATCGACTTGGATGCCGAGAAAAAAGCCAGAGAGGAGGCACGGCGAAAAGCCGTCGAAGAAGCTGCTGCTAAACGTGCGGCTGAAGAAGCGGCTGCTAAAAAGGCTGCTGAGGAAAAAATAAGACGAGAATTGGCGGAAGCGGCTGCCAAAGAGGCGGAAGCACGAAAAGCAGCTGCTGAAGCACAAAAACTCAAACAACAGCAGGAAGACGCTCTAAGACAAAAACAAAAGAATGAACCCGAGGTCTTCAAATTGCAACGACCCGAACTCAAAAATCAGCCTAAGGTCGTCGGAAAAATTGACCTCAGTGCCATCAATCAGGCTACTCATCCTACCAAAAAATCTAAGGAAGAAAAGAAAAAAGAACGCGAAGAGCGCATGCAGCAGCAACAGCAGCAGAACGCTCAGAACGCCGAAAAACGGAAACGCGAACGCATCAAACAAAATAAGGTGGATATAAATGATGCGCGCAACCAGAAAGGGAAAAACAACAGCAAGAAAAAGTCCATCAAAGTCGAGGTTGACGATGAAGAAGTTCAGAGACAGATCAAAGAAACACTCAACCGCCTCGCAGGACAAAAAGGCAAAACCGCTACCAGTAAGCATAAACGCGAAAGACGAGAGTTGGAACGTGAGAAAATGGCAGAAGCACGCGCCGAAGAGGCTGCTCAATCCAAAGTACTCAAACTCACTGAATTCGTGACCGCTAATGACCTCGCTACCATGATGAATGTGCCGGTTACTAAAGTTATCGGCACTTGTATGATGCTCGGCGTTATGGTCAGCATTAATCAGAGACTGGACGCTGAAACCATTAACCTCGTTGCCGAGGAGTTCGGATTTACCACCGAATATGTTGCACAACATGTCGTTGAGGAAATCAACGCCGATGAGGAAGTGAATGAGGAAGATGTTGAAGAACGCTGCCCAATCGTTACCGTCATGGGACACGTTGACCACGGTAAAACATCATTGCTTGACCATATACGCAACACCAATGTCATTGCAGGCGAAGCCGGCGGAATTACTCAGCATATTGGCGCATATAATGTCAAACTCAAAAACGGCAGACATATCACTTTCCTTGATACTCCGGGACACGAAGCGTTTACCGCTATGCGCGCACGTGGTGCAAAAGTTACTGATATTGCCATTATTATCGTCGCTGCAGATGATGCCGTCATGCCGCAGACCATTGAGGCGATTAACCACGCGCAAGCCGCCGGAGTTCCGATGATCTTTGCTATCAACAAATGCGATAAACCCGGCGCAAACCCGGATAAGATCAAGGAGCAATTGGCCAATATGAATATTCTCGTTGAGGACTGGGGCGGAAAGTACCAAAGTCAGGACATCTCTGCCAAAAAAGGAGACGGCGTCTATGAACTCTTGGAGAAAGTGCTGCTCGAAGCCGATATGTTGGAACTCAAAGCCAACCCCAAACGCCGTGCCAAAGGCTCGATTATTGAATCTTCCTTGGATAAAGGGCGCGGATATGTCGCTACCGTTCTCGTTAGTGACGGTACACTGCATATGGGCGACATTGTGCTTGCCGGTACTTATCATGGTAAAATCAAAGCCATGTTCAATGAGCGCGGACAGAAAATACAACAGGCTCTGCCCGGTGAACCCTGTCTCATCCTTGGCTTGAACGGTGCACCGCAGGCGGGCGACGAATTTAATGTCCTCACAACCGAGCAGGAAGCTCGCGAAATTGCCAATAAACGTGAACAACTCCAGCGTGAGCAGTCCCTGCGCACTAAAAAACATATCGGTCTCGATGAAATCGGACGACGCTTGGCTATCGGAGATTTCAAAGAACTCAACATCATTATCAAAGGTGATGTGGATGGCTCCGTTGAGGCACTTACTGATTCCTTGCTTAAACTCTCAACCGAGAATATCCAGGTTAACGTCATACACGGCGCAGTCGGAGCAATTTCCGATTCTGATGTATTGTTGGCTGCCGCTTCCGATGCCATTATTATCGGCTTCAATGTACGTCCTACTTCTACGGCGCGAAAGATGGCGGACGAACAGGAAGTGGACATTCGTATTTACTCAATCATCTATGACGCAATAGAAGAACTGAAGGCTGCCATGGCAGGTATGTTATCACCTGATATTAAAGAAGAAGTGACCGCTACCTTGGAAGTCCTGCAGACCTTCCACATCTCTAAAGTCGGGACTATTGCCGGTTGTATTGTACGTGAGGGTAAAATCAAACGCGGCAACAAAGTGCGCGTCATTCATGACGGTATTGTTATCAAAACCGCAGAACTGGCTTCACTCAAACATATCAAGGATGATATCAAGGAAGCCGGAGTTAATACCGAGTGCGGCTTGAGCCTCAAGTCTTACGATGACCTTAGAGAAGGGGACATCCTCGAGTCCTTTGAGGAAATCGAAGTTGCTAAAACGCTGTAATTCATAGCATACAGTTTGTAACTCATATACTACTATGGTATAAAAGAAAGAGGGTGTATCAAAATCGTTTGATACACCCTCTTTTCTCCTTCTTAATTACTTACGTTCGCATCACATTCGCATTACGTTCGCATTCAGTACGTCACAATTCGGTTTTTAACATACCCTCTTGTTACTACCGTGATAATAACACTTCTTATAATGGTTTATTGTGGAATGTTGCTTGATTGGCAATCGGATTCGCTACTTCTTGTGGTTTGTTTTTTCGTTGCTTTGCCCATCATACTGCCAATACGGTCTATTTCTTTGTCTGATGAGTCACCGTCACCCCAAAAATAGTAACTTCCACTTTCACCGGTCTTCGTGTTTTCCCATGTGATTTCCCAACATTGAACGGCGTTGATATCCTTGCAGGATGTCATGAACAACGCTGCACACATTACAGCTGAAATTAAAATAATTTTTTTCATTTTGTTTGTTTATATATTTTTTAATTATAGTTCGTAATCTTGTATTCTTGTTATAATCTTGCTTTAATCGCTTTCGATTCTGCCTCGTAGCCTGGTTTGTCAAGCAGTGCGAACATATTCTTCTTGTAAGCCTCTACACCGGGTTGGTTGAACGGGTTTATGCCCAACAGATATCCGCTGATTCCGCAACCGCGCTCAAAGAAATATATAAGTTCGCCCAAATAGTACTCGTTAAGCTCGGGAATCTCTATGCGCATATTGGGGACACCGCCATCTACATGCGCTATCTGTGTGCCGAGTTCAGCCATCTTGTTGACCTCGTCCACACGTTTTCCTGACAGGAAATTTAATCCGTCCAGATTTTGCTCGTCGTGCGGGAAGATTACTTCGTGATTCGGCTTGGCAACTGAGATTACCGTTTCCATCAGATGACGCTCACCGTCCTGTATATATTGCCCCATGGAGTGAAGATCGGTCGTAAAGTCCACAGATGCAGGGAAAATACCCTTATGCTCTTTGCCTTCGGACTCTCCGTACAGTTGCTTCCACCATTCGGATACATAATGTAGTTTCGGATGGAAATTAACTAACAGTTCCACTTTCTTGCCTTGCTCTTGGTACAGTACATTACGTGCTGCTGCATACAGCGCAGCCGGATTCTCCTCAAACGGCGTATTGATACCGCACACTTCCATCATCCGCTCGGCTCCGTCGATCAGTTTGACTATGTCAAATCCTGCACATGCTATAGGCAGTAATCCCACCGGTGACAGCACGGAGAAACGGCCGCCTACGTTGTCCTCGATAACAAAGGTTTTGTAGCCCTCCTGTGTCGCAAGGGTTCGTAGCGCACCGCGTTTGGCATCTGTGATACATACGATAAGTTCTTTTGCGGCTGATTTGCCCACTTGGTTCTCTAACTGGGTTTTTAGCAGACGGAATGCCAGAGCCGGTTCGGTCGTCGTCCCTGACTTGGAAATGCTGATGATGCCAAACTTCTTGTCTTTAAGCAGGTTTTGCAGTTCATAAAGGTAATCCTCTCCGATATTCTGTCCGGCATATACAATTTGTTTTCCTCCTTCAAGTTGTGCGAATGAGGATAATAATGCCTCATTAACCGCCTTCGCGCCAAGATAACTGCCGCCAATACCGATACATACGATATAGTCGCATTTGCTACGAAGCAGGTCTGCTGTGGCTTGAATATCTTGTAATTGTACGCGGATATCGCGGGGTAGAGTAACCCAACCGAGGAAATCATTTCCTGCACCTGTTCCGTTTACAAGGTCTTTTTGAGCCTGTGCCACACGCTCCTTATAGGCTGATACTGCCTCGGCTGTGACGGCTTTTGAAAATGAAAATTGAATGTCTGTCATATTAATGTAATTTTTGCGTTAACTCTTTTATTATAATTGTCGGGGACATTTGTTTGAACAGTATGTCATACACCGCCTCTACAATGGGAATATCAACCTTGGCTTTTTCGTTAATGGCATGGACGGCGCGGGTGCCATAATATCCTTCCGCCACCATCTCCATCTCCATCTGCGCAGCCTTTACGGAATAACCCATTCCGATCATTTGCCCGAATTGGCGGTTACGGGAAAACTTGGAATAGGAAGTAACCAGCACATCACCCAAGTAACCGCTGGCATTGATGTCATGTGCTTCATTCGGCTCCATCGCCTCGGTAAACCGCTGGATTTCCTTTATCGCATTGGAAATAAGTACAGCCACAAAGTTGTCGCCGTATCGCAGACTATGACACAATCCCGCCGCTATGGCATAAATGTTCTTCATTACCGAAGACAGTTCCAGTCCTATGACATCTGTACTGGCTGTAGTACGGACAAAATCGGTGGCAAACAGTGTGCCTAATTGTTCGGCGTACTGTCTGTCACTACAGCCTATAGTCAGGTAACTCAGTCGCTCCAGAGCAATTTCCTCTGCGTGGCAAGGACCGGCTATAATAGCCAACTGGTTCATCGGGATATTGAAATTGTCGTGCAGGTAATCGGTTACCAGCATATTTTCATCCGGAATCATGCCCTTGACTGCCGAAATAACCGTCTTTGTGGTCATCTGGCGTTTGATTTTATTAAGTGACTGCTTGACATAGGGCGACGGAATTGCCAAAATCAGAATGTCCGATGTCGCTATAATCTTGTTGATATCGGAACTGAATGTAATACGTGATGTATCAAATTTGGCATTTGTCAGGTAGCCGGGATTTTTACCCGTTACCATAAATTCGTTAATGGTTTCCTTTTTGCGGATGTACCAATTAATGTGCTCCTGATTGAGCATTACAATTTTTGCGAGGGCGGTCGCCCAACTACCGCTGCCTAATATTGCAACTCGTTTATCCATAGTGTTTGTCATTTTGCTAATTCACTTCCGGCTTCATGGTCGGGAAGAGCAGTACTTCCTGAATGGTCGGTTGGCCGGTCATCAGTATTGCCAGTCTGTCGATACCGATGCCGATACCTGAAGTCGGGGGCATTCCATATTCCAATGCACGCATGAAGTCGTGGTCGATAACCATCGCCTCGTCGTCGCCCTTGTCGGCAAGTTTCATCTGTTCCACAAAGCGGTTGTACTGGTCTATAGGATCATTCAACTCGGAATAGGCATTTGCCAGTTCCTTACCATTAACCATTAACTCGAAGCGTTCTGTCAAACCGGGTTTAGACCGGTGCATTTTTGTCAGCGGAGACATCTCCACCGGATAATCGGTGATAAAGGTCGGTTGGATAAATGAGCCTTCGCATGTCTCGCCGAAAATCTCGTCTATCAGTTTGCCTTTACCCATTTTCTCGGTATCCTCTACACCGATTTTCTTGGCTATAGCACGGATTTCGTCCTCTGACATAGTGCTGAGGTCATATCCGGTCTTTTCTTGAATGGCTTCGAGAATCGGCAGACGGCGGTATGGGGCTTTAAAATCCACTTCGTGGTCACCGATTTGTACTTTGGTTGTGCCGTTCACGGCAATGGCAATTCGTTCCAACAATTGCTCTGTGAACGACATCATCCAGTTATAGTCCTTATACTGGACATATAACTCCATGCAGGTGAATTCGGGATTATGACTGCGATCCATGCCCTCGTTGCGGAAGTTGCGACCGATTTCATAGACTCCCTCAAAACCGCCGACTATAAGGCGTTTGAGGTACAACTCGGTGGCGATACGCAGGTACATATCGACATCCAGTGTATTATGATGTGTAATAAAAGGACGTGCGGAAGCACCTCCTGCAATTTGCTGAAGAATAGGTGTTTCCACCTCGGTATAACCTGCTTCGTCAAAGACCTGACGCATGGTGCGAAGAATTGTGGCGCGTTTGAGGAATGTATCCTTAACGCCGTCGTTTACGACCAAATCCACATATCTTTGGCGGTAACGCTGTTCCGGATCATTAAAGCCGTCATAGGCGACACCGTCTTTGTATTTGACAATAGGCAGCGGTCGCAGAGATTTGGCAAGAACGGTCAGTTTCTTGGCGTGAACACTGATTTCACCCATTTGAGTGCGGAACACAAAGCCCTCAATGCCAATGAAATCGCCTATATCCAGCAGTTTTTTGAAAACGACATTGTACATCTGTTGTTCCACTGTTGCCGGCTGTTCACCTTCGGCAACGGGTGCTTGAATATCATCGCGGCTGACATATACCTGGATACGTCCTTTGGAGTCCTGTATTTCAATGAATGACGCCTTGCCCATGATACGTTTGGACATCAGACGTCCGGCAATAGAGACTTGTTTGCCGGTGAACCATTCGGCATCGGGTTCAGGTGTGCCTTCCTCATGGTCCACAAAGTTGTTTTTGATGTCGGTAGAGTAACCGGTTACTACATATTCGTCAGCGGGGTAGGGGTTGATTCCTAAGTCGCGCATGGTTTGCAGACTCTGTCTGCGGACTTGTTCTTGTTCGGAAAGTTCCATTATATACCTAATTTACAATTATGCCGCAAAGGTACTGCTTTTTACTGATATGTGCAAATATTTTAATAAATATTTGTATAAAAAAGAGAGTGTGCCAAGTAGTCTTGACACACTCTTCTTAGTTAATATACCGTTAGTCAGGAATTACATCATTCCGCCCATTCCGGGGTTCGGCATAGCGGGTGCAGGATTCTCCTCTTTCTTGTCGGTGATGACGCACTCTGTAGTGAGGAACATTCCGGCGATAGAGGCAGCGTTCTCCAAGGCGACACGCGCTACTTTGGCAGGATCGACTACGCCTGCGGCTTTGAGGTTCTCATATTCGTCTTTGCGGGCGTTGTAACCGAAGTCACCCTTGCCGTTGCGCACTTTGTCAACGACTACTGCGCCTTCTTTACCTGCGTTCGCAACGATTTGACGGAGAGGTTCCTCAATGGCACGGCGTACAATCTCAATACCTGTTTGCTCGTCTTCATTGTCACCTTTGAGTCCTGCTAATGCCTCTTGTGCACGGATGTATGCTACACCGCCGCCGGGTACTATACCTTCTTCAATGGCAGCGCGTGTTGCGCTCAATGCGTCATCCACACGGTCTTTCTTTTCCTTCATTTCCACCTCGGATGCGGCACCGACATTGAGTTGTGCTACGCCGCCAGCCAGTTTGGCAAGACGCTCCTGCAGTTTCTCTTTGTCATAGGATGACTTAGTGGCTGCAATTTGTGCTTTGATTTGTGCCACGCGGGCTGCGATAGCTTCCTTGTCACCGGCACCGTTGACGATAGTGGTGTTGTCTTTGTTGACCACAATGCTTTCTGCTGTGCCGAGCATGTCCAATGTGGCGGATTCGAGTTTGATACCTTTCTCTTCACTGATGACTGTACCGCCCGTAAGAATGGCAATGTCTTCCAGCATCTCTTTGCGGCGATCACCAAAGCCCGGAGCTTTGACTGCGCAGATTTTGAGTTGGGCGCGCAGACGGTTAACAACCAATGTGGTCAATGCCTCGCTGTCCACATCTTCGGCGATGATAAGGAGCGGACGTCCGCTTTGTACTGCAGGTTCAAGAACGGGCAGTAACTCTTTGAGGTTGCTGATTTTCTTGTCATGGATAAGGATATACGGCTTATCCATTTCCACTTCCATAGTCTCGGTGTTAGTTACAAAATACGGGCTGATATAGCCGCGGTCGAACTGCATGCCTTGAACGACTTCAATTGTGGTGTCCATGCCTTTTGCTTCGCCAATGGTGATGACACCGTCTTTGGAAACTTTGCGCATGGCATCTGCAATCAATTTACCTATTTCAGCGTCATTGTTGGCTGAGATAGTTGCCACTTGTTCAATCTTGTCAAAGTCGTTACCGACTACTTCGGACTGCTCTTTGATGTTTTTGACAACGGCACTAACAGCCTTGTCAATACCACGTTTGAGGTCCATCGGATTAGCACCGGCAGTCACGTTCTTCAGACCTACGCCGACGATGGCTTGTGCCAAAACGGTTGCAGTGGTTGTACCGTCACCTGCCTGGTCACCGGTCTTGGAAGCCACTTCCTTAACTAATTGTGCGCCAAGGTTCTCACGTGCATCGGGTAATTCGATTTCTTTGGCTACCGTTACACCATCTTTGGTGATATGGGGTGCACCATATTTCTTATCAATAATGACATTGCGACCTTTAGGACCGAGGGTCACTTTAACTGCGTCTGCTAATTGGTCCACTCCGCGTTTGAGGGCGTCACGTGCCTCAATATTATACATTAACTCTTTTGCCATAGTGATTTAGAATTTAGTGTTTAGCATACTACAGCCAATACATCTGACTGGCGCATGATGAGTAATTTCTCGTTGTCAATTTCTATTTCTGTTCCGGCATATTTGCCATAAAGGATTTGGTCGCCTGTTTTAAGAACCATTTGTTCGTCTTTGGTGCCTTGTCCTACCGCTAATACTTCACCGCGTAATGGCTTTTCTTTCGCGCTGTCAGGGATGATAATTCCTGCAGCAGTTGTTGTCTCAGCAGCTACCGGTCTAACCAGTACTCTGTCTGCTAATGGTTTTACATTCATGATTGTATATTTTAAGTTATCAATGTCAAATCAATCCGATTTTTATTTATCAACTCTTGTGCCAAAAGTATTTTGTCAGTTTGGTTCTGCCAAATTGGCAGGGAAAGTGTCGTATGACTGACTAAAAAAGAGATGTATCAATGCTGACACATCTCCTTTGCAGTTGTCGGGAAGACAGGATTCTTCCATTTTTATAAAATTGCCTGTATTTATTGCATTTATTTATCTGTATCTTGTGGGCTATGTGTGCGCGGCCCACATTTTCAATTTAAGCCATAATACCTAAATGATCCTTAAACTCTTCCGATGGAAGAAGCATTTGCATGAGCATAATAAAATCACGATTATTGGTAGGCATTACTCCCATATATAGGTTTACCTGTTCATGAGTGTTCTTGTCACAATAGAATACTTTCATGTCCGTTTGAAAGTTCGTTATGAAAGATTGATTAAACTCAACAAAAATTTCTCCATAGCTGTTGTACACAAAGCCGTAAGCGACACTTGCACCGCTATCTTTATCGTCAATCCGGAAACCGAATTTTAGCAAAGCTTCTTCTATCGAGAATTGATAATTTATAACCGGGGCCTTAAACATATTACTTCTTACGTTTTAATTTTTGTTTGTATTCTCTGAGTAATTCGTTGAGATTCTCAATTATCTCATCTTTTTCTTTGCACTTTTCGCAATGTTCTGTAGTGCTGTTTTCTGGAACATAATGAACGGGCCATGTAATGATGTCAACAACGGATACTCCTAAAATATCAGCAATTTGTGATATTCTGCCGAAAGGCATGTCTGTGTTCCTGTTTACGAAATTTGAATAACCTGATTGAGTAGTACCCAATCTTTTACCCATTTCCGACTGCTTAATCCCCTTTTCTTGGCGGATAGCTTCAATGTTTGCGATAATGTCAATCATAATACAAAATTACAATAAAAAAAATAAATAAATAGTGTTGTCTGAAAACAAAAGTATTGCATAATTATAATATATAAAACACTCATAAGTGATAAAAACAGCAATTTTTTGCATTTTTTTTTGAAATAAATTTGTGTATATCACTAAAAGGTGTTACCTTTGCAGCGCAAAATTACTAAAAAGTAGTAACACAACCAAATAAAATTGTGAAAATATGGACGAAATTCTAAAAAAAGTATCGGTTATGGATGAAGCTGCTTTCCGTGCGAGAGCCTTGCAGGAATTGGGCTGGACGCGCGACCAGTACAACAATCGCGTGCAGGGGCGCACACGTGTAACGCCTGCGGAGCGCGTGATCCTATTAAAGATAGCAGACAAAATCAGGAAACAATGATAAAAGTGTTTGCTATATTATATGCAGTTCTCCATTTAACCATGGCGATCATCGAGACGGTACGCTACCGGCGCATGTACGACTGTATGAGCGTAAAATGCTTTGTCCTGAATGAAATTACGTTTGTTTCGTTCGCGCTTCTTTCGTTTGATCTGTATGCAGTTTGTATGAGCTGCTTGTTTGGGATAGTATATAGAAGCTGCTTCCCTATATTTGTTTAATACATAACATTTTTTGACCTATGATTAGTATTCCTAATTTTTTACTTTTCGCGCTTGGCGCACTAATTGGCTTTTTCTTCGGCTTTCATTATGGCGTAGATTTTTTTGTACGCACTATTGAAAAGTTAATTACGAAAGTACACAATAAAGAGGAGGGTGAGCAATGAGCAAACAAGTAATAGCTCTATATGAGAGAAGCTATAAGTGTAGATCACTATATGGCTACTTCAAAGGATGGGCGGCAGTAGGTTCTTGCTATAAAAATCCGTCATTCACAATGCGCGTGGATGAAGCAGTAAGGTTTGATGACGAGCACCGGGAGGAAATGGAAGATGTTATTTCTTCCCTTAGATGCACGTTAGGTTATTCAGAAATGATCATTAGACCGGAGGAAGTAGAAGTATGGAAGCAATAGATCTATCAATATACCGCGAGGACGGTAATCACGAGTGGTTCTATGAGGAGCTGCGCCGGATTGGAGAGAAGCGTATGAACACTATGCGCGACTGGCTTTTCAGGAAAGCACAAACGATGCCGTGCGGAAGCACTTTTAATCTTATAGAGAACTGCACTGACAAGCAGAACTTGCGCCTGATGGTGCGCGTGTGCTGCGAAATAATCATAACAAACCGGCTGGAGTCGGATAGTAAACACTATTTTGAGTTCGCCGACAGTAATTATAACATCTTTAGAAAGGTTGCAATATGAGAATAACGACAGAAATAATCCCTGCTACTAAACCAATATGGGCGTTAGAAGCACTGGCATATTTTCCGGTAGATAGAGACACTGAATATCCCATGGATAAAAAAGATCAAATAAAAGGGCTGATAGTGTCTTACCTGAGAAACACCGAATATAAAAAGCGCAATTCTATTATGAAATTAGGCACTACACATATCATCCGGGAGGAAGAAAAGGTAATCACCGTATCTACTCAGCATAATACTATTGTACTCACGGTTATCTTTAGCGGTGACGAGCCGGTTCCGGGCACATGCGCCGTATGTGGATGCACCGAGACAGACCCTTGCTATAATCCCTACTTTGGTAATTGCTGGTGGATAGGCCGTAGAAAAATTCTCTGTAGCCATTGCGCTTGTACTGATATTGTGAATTGCTCTGCAACTGAACATCCTTGCAAATAAAACATAGGAAGTATGAGCGAAAACAAAGTAGGGTATGTACCCATCAATGAAAACCCTTGCGCATTGTGTTGTTTGAATCTCGTATGCACAAAAGAGGGATTTTGTAAGTGCGACGAGTATTGGAAAGAACATCCGGAAGATACGCACAACAGTGATAGCGAGGTTTATTTTTTGTTTGAAGGACAATAAGGTGAAATGTTGTATTTTGCTCGTTCGTAGTTCCTTCGTAGTTCCTTCGTGTTTGGCAGCGGAGAAAAAAAGAGATAAATGTTCAATTTTAACATAGTAAAAACTTATGGTACATGAACTAAAAATAGAACGCAAGTATTTTGTGGATATACTTGCAGGATTAAAGACCTTTGAAGTAAGGCATGATGACCGAAATTATCAACCGGGGGACTTTCTCTATATGAGAGAATACTATCCGGATAAAGATAAATATGGGGTCTTGGAAATGATATGCCGTGTAACCTATATATTACGTGATCCGGCATATTGCAAGGACGGCTTCGTAATAATGGGAATAAGAAGGATGGATATTGCAAAAGAAGATATAAAATTATGAAAATCATACCAGAAACAGCGCAGGCAGCCAGCGAAGGCACGCGCGTAGAGCTGCAACAAAAGAAGCAGCATGAATATAAATTTGTAGGAAAGCAGCGTAAAGTGGCAGGGCACACGCTATTTGAGTTTGACAGACAGACTAAAGAGATCCGCCCAGCAGAGGTTAGGCATATTGCATATATAGATGCAGGCACCGGCAGACCGGTATATAAGAACCGCGCCGAGATAAAACAAGGATGCTTCTATATTCAAGCCCTCAATGCTAAGAACGCAGCTAAGAAACTTCGTAAATTAGGGATGCTATGACCTTTACGTATAACATAGGCTGCATGGAGTATATGCGCAGGCTTCCGGATAAACATTTTAACTTAGCCATTGCGGATCCTCCGTATGGTATCGGAGCCGATTGGAAAAAACGCAACAAAGGCAAAGCGTTTGCGGAAACGACCTACCGGAATAGTGAGCGACCAACAGCAGAGTATTTTGCAGAGTTGCGCCGCGTTTCTGAGCATCAGATTATATGGGGTTGGAACTATTTTGCAGACATACTTGGAAATACAAACTATCTGATTGTTTGGGATAAGATGAGTGCTAATAATAAAGCTTTCCATTACTCAAAATGCGAAATAGCTTATACGGATATCCATATTCCCTGTAACATCGTGCATATCGAGTGGGACGGCTATCGGATGGGCGCAGAACGTATGACGAAGAAAATCCATCCCCATCAGAAGCCTATAGCTTTATATATGTGGCTACTGGAGAACTATGCGCATCCGGGTGACAGGATTTTTGACCCGAATTTGGGTAGTGGCGCAAGTAGAATAGCAGCTTGGCGCATGGGTTTTAGTTTTGTGGGCTGTGAGATAGATCCTATATATTTTGACCTACAGGAAAGAAGATTTATGAACGAATTGAGAGGATTGAAACAATGACAGAATTACTATACATAGACCTATTTTGTGGAGCCGGTGGGACATTTGCAGGCACACAAGCGGAGCAAAAGAAGTACATCGGAAACGCGGTAGAAGTAAATACCAGCCGAGTATTATGTGAAGCATTAGCAGCGAAGTTAAACCAATTAAATTCTTATAATTATGACCTACAAAATTGAACCGTCCGCGTGCGGTCATTTTATCGTGTTTATGGACTACAACCCAAAGAAGGTAGTGGAGTTAGCAGACAAACTGGATGCAGATCCGAAACTGTATTTTAGTGAGTACCGGGGCAATAAAAAAGCCAATATACACTCATTGCACTTGCGTATTACCGATGAGGAACTGCGCCGTGCTGACGAACCTACGAAAAAGGCGTACATAGATGCGATATGCAAACCGATATTAAGCGATGAAGCATAGAATAGACAGAGACGAGCACCGGCGGCGGAACCAGTGTATGCGCAAGTGGTACTTTACGTATGACTGTGCGCGTCGTTCCGCTGAGCGGCGCAAGGTGATAGCCAAATTAGGCATCAATAGAGATAATTTTTACAAGCTGTTGGAAGGCCGTACTTTTATAGACGACTACAGCGCGCAAGTGATTAACGAAGTAATCAACAGAAACTGCATAGCAGGGCTGGAGATTGATATATTTGCAAAAGACGCATGAACCTGAAAGACGAAATACTAAAAGTTACCGACGGCGGTCTGGATATAATTTACAGCTTATACCCGGACGCGCAGCATGTCGTAAATGGCACTGCCAAAAAATTCAAGATGCGCCCGGAGGAGCGAACGGCGAGTGCTACCATTCGCCAAAAGAACGACGGCATTTGGTATATATGCGATTTCGGCGATGACGGACACGAAGTGAACGCCATTGACGTATATATGAAGTATCATAACATTGCTTATTTTTCCGAAGCGATTCATGCACTGGCAGATCAGTACGGCGTGGATTTTGGACTCAAGGAAGATGTAAATAAGGCCACGCAGATAGAGTTTGAAGATGTAGAGGGCACTGGTGCGAAGGAGGGCGATTTTGAATATAAGCCTAAAGATAAACCAAGCGAAGCCGATTTGAAGGTATGGGGGGCGTTTGTGAAAGAGGAAACGCTAAAGCGATATCATTACTATAGTCTGGAAAGCTATAGTAAAGTATTCCGGAAGAAAGATACAGGCCGTTTGACGCGAAAAACCGTACATAGTAGTGAGAACTTCCCAATCTTCCTACATGAGTGCGGCGTGTTCCGGAAGATATATTGCCCATTGAGCTACGATAAAGCCTACCGGTTCTTCTATGACGGAACGAAACCAAAGGATTATGTAAACGGACTGGAGGAAGCGATATCGGCATTTGACGAGTTGAATAGCGAAGATCGAGTATCAGAAAAACACGTTGAGAAACTTCCGGCTGTGTTCCTTTGCTCCGGAGAACGTGACGCAATGAATGTGGCCGGACTCGGTTATTACCCTATATGGCTAAATAGTGAGACTGCAGATCTGACTTATTCGACGCTTTCAGAACTAAACCGTATAGCCCAAAAGATCTATAATATCCCAGATATAGATGCAACCGGCGTGCGTCAGGGGGAACGGCTGGCTTTGCAGCATGTGGAGATATACACGATTGAGTTGCCCAAATGGCTGCTACATTTCAAGGACAACCGAGGTAAACCACGTAAGGACTTGCGCGATTTTCTCGATTTGCGACCGTCTAAATACGAGTTTGAGAAACTGGTAAACACCGCCATGCAGGCGCAGTTCTGGCAAGAGACTGTAACAGACAAAGAAGGCGTAGAACGCAAGAAAGTAGAGATTAAGGCCACCAACCTTCTCTATTACTTGCGTCTTAACGGTTTCTATAAGCTAAAAGACCCGATTACCGGCGAAGTAAAGCCGTGCCGGTTGAATGAGTATAAGGTGGAGAGCATGGAACCCAAGCAGCTTCGCGATTTCGTGCGTGAGGATTTGAAAGCGCGTCAGGTGCGCCCTAATATCATGGAAGCGTACATCAATAGCAAGCGCGCCACGCAGAGCATATACGATGATTTGGATAATATAGAGGTCAGTTTTGATGTGAGCACGCCGACGACGCGCACGCTTTTCTTTGATAACTGTTCCATTGTGGTCAGTGCCGACGGACTCAAGATAACCAGTAGTAAGGATGTAAGTACATACTGCTGGAGTAATAAAGTGATACCGCACAAGTTCACGGAGCTGCCACCGGCCTTCCATGTGGATAAAGACAACACTTTTCATATTGACAGTTTGCGCAGTAAAGTATTTTGCTATCTAATAAACGGAAGCCGCCTGAACTGGAAAGTAGAACTGGAGACCGATGACCCGGAAGCCGATGCGCAGTATGCCGCCGAAAACAGGTTCAATATATATGGCTCCAGATTGACTGCAGACCAGAGGCAAGAACACCATCTGAACCTGCTAAACAAGATATACACCTACGGCTATTTGTTGCATCACTTCAAGAAGGACGACATGGCCAAGTGCGTTTGGATTATGGAGAGTAAATTAACCAACGAAGATGAATCTTCCGGAGGATCCGGCAAATCGCTGTTTATGCGCGTTCTCCATTACATGCAATTGGCAGACATCGTTACACTCGATGGGCGCGATGGTGACATGACTAAAAATAACCACTTCCTCGATCGCGTCAGTTCTAATACAGACATCCTCTTTATTGACGATGCTGCCAAGAACTTCCCATTTGATACATTCTACGGCAAGATCACCGGACAGCTGACCGTAAACCCCAAAGGCTCACAATCATTTGAAATAGACTACAGGGATAGTCCTCATACGGTCATTTCTTCTAACTTCCCATGGAAGGGAGACGACCGAAGCACCTTGCGCCGATTGATACCGGTAGTATTCGGTGACTATTACCATGAGCAAGGTTCTGATGGCGAGTACCGCGAGACAAGGAAGGTCAGCAGTGACTTTGACGGACAAAACCTGTTCGGGCATGATTATACTGAGGAGGATTGGAACGCAGATTATAACTTTATGATCAACTGCCTGCAATTCTACCTAAAGAATCAAAACACCGTATATATGCCGCCGTTGGAGAAAGTCATGGAGCGCGTGCGCAATGCCATGATGGGTGATACGTTCAAGGCATGGGCGGATGTTTATTTTGCACAGGATAGTGACAACCCAAGCGAACGGCTCGATCATATCCTCATCCGGCAACAAGTGTACGATGATTATTGTTCGGAATTGGGCAAGACCGGCAAAAGTAAGTCTGCACAAAGCTTCAAGACCGCACTTAAAATCTACTGCAAGGAAAAAGGATGGATTTTCTGCCCTCCGCAGATGCTCGGATGGAACGCGAAGGACAACCGGGCTACAAAGAACCTATTATGCGGCACCAGACGCAAAAGCACGGAACTGTTTTATATTCAGACCTCATTAGACATCCCTGTCGATAACACCCTTCCGGAAGGCTGGTATTAGTCCCCGCATACGAGACACATACGGAACGATAAAATGCAAAAAAACGCACGTTCTCTTGCACATTTCAAAAAATTGTCGTATCTTTGCACCGAATTTCTAAAATACATGCAGTTATGACAGCAAAACGAAGAGAGGAATTGAGCAAAAAACGTGCTCAATTATTAAAAACAATGCTTGACAAAGCAGGTGTTACACGCAGTGAAATTCACGATGTAGCTGAACGTCGGTGGGTAAATGCCAATCTGGATCTATTAACTCCGTCCGAAAAACGGCAGTATGCCGATGTGTTATCCTTATGAGAAACAACGAGAACCACATTTTCGTAGATACCAATTGTCTTATCGGATGCATCGCTAATAAATATGGCATCTACAAAGATACAGCAGGGAGTACTGAGGCTTTGCGTTTCCTTTCCGGATTGAACGGAAAGAAATTGTATATATCTTCTCTATCAGTCGCCCAATTGACAGCTAAATTGCAGAAGCAAATCGGAACTGACAGAATGGTGAAAGAGATAGAGCAAATCACACATCGGTTTAATGTCATTGAGTTTAACAATGATGACATTAGAGCTGCCATTACCGGAGAGCATGCAAAAGATATTGAAGACCTCTACCAATACGAAATGAGTCAGAAGGTCAAATGCTTCTACATAATGACAAACAACCTTAAAGACTTTTCTTCGTTAGCGAACATCATCGCTTTTCTACCCCGAAAGGTAAGAAAGATTATTTTTTAGATATCACACGCGCGCGCATAAGCGCGCGTACCTAATATATATTCGCGACACTTTAGCACCCGCTGCGGGTGCTTTTTTGTTCCGGTATCTCATCGGTACATGAACGTACCCGACAAAAGGGATCCAAATTGGATTTCTTGCGGAAAAGTGACGAAAAAATGCAGATTTCGGAAAAAAATGACAGAAAAATTTGGTGGTTTCAATAAAAAAGCAGTACCTTTGCACCGTCATTAGAAATAGTGACCTCTATACTTAGAGTAAAGTGCTGTTTCACGTGTTGAGATAACACTATAAAATGGAAACCGGTGGGAGGGCTTAGTACCTCCCTTTTTTATAAAAAAACTATGAGCGACAGAAAAACAGCTACAACAATTGATGAGCAATTAACCCGCCTGCAGGATCGTGGCATGACGATTACAGATATAGAACACGCTGGGAAGGTTTTGCTTAGTGTCGGTTATTACAGAATGGGATTCTACTGGTATCGATTCGAAATTCCTGAATATAGAAAAAGAGGCGAACATCGTTTCCGCAGAGATACTACATGGGAGAAAGTAGAAGCACTGTATGATTTTGATGACCGCTTCCGCAATCTCCTTTCTTTCTATCTACAGACAATTGAGACGGACATCCGTACGCACATCACCTATATCGTGTCCAATCATTATAAGACAGACCCGATTTGGTTTGTTAATCCGGCCTGCGTCGGAGAGGCTTTCATTGACGAGTTTCGCGCCGGATATCCGAAGATCAAACGGAATAACGATGTTATTCGGAAGCATCATCGCAAGCATCCTGAAGATACATACGCACCGGCATGGAAAACATTAGAGTTCCTGACATTCGGCGAAGTGCAGCATCTCTACCTCAATATTTTGGACGAACCGTTGCATCAGCAGGTTTATGCGCGCTATAGTATAGCGGATGAAGATGTATTTAAGTCGTACATTGATATTCTGCGAATCATCCGGAATGTATGTGCCCATAGTCATATTTTGTATGACAAACGGCTGTACGATGGAATTGTCGGCAGGCGTGAATTGTTGGGGTTGGAAGCGGGGGAGGAGTTCTCTATTGTGGGCATTCTCAAGCTAATCTATTATATGCTACGGCAAATAGATCCAAATAAGGAAACAGAGATGCGTAACTCTCTCCGCTCGCTCGTCAATCAAGTTGAATACGATAGCGTAAGATTCGCAATATCACGGTTAGCCTTTTAGACACCTACGAGACACATACGAGAGACATACGGGACGATAAAAATGCGAAAAAACGTATGTCTCTCTTGTGTATGTCAAAAAAAAGTCGTACCTTTGCACCGAAAATCAAAAATCGCACACAGAAAATGCCTGTTATATACGAATATCTTGGAATAATTATCGGTTTCTATACCAACGATCACGAGCCGATTCATATACACGCCACGTACGGAAATGCCGTTGTTAAGGTCATTCTCCATACCAAGGACGGAAAAGTGTACAGAACGACTTACCAGGAGGTAACAGGTAAGTTCTCGCCTGCCAAACTGAAACAGCTGAAGGATTTTGTGGCGAAATACAAGGAAGCAATGTTGTTTGCATGGGAACAGGTATTCCGCTACGGAAACACGATCAAGCGAGTTGTTATAACCAAAAAGATATAATTATGATTACCAACGCGACATACCAAGGGGATTATAGAATCCTCGTACAGTTCGACGATGGAGTGAAGAGGTTGGCTGACTTTCTTCCGTTTATCTCGTCGTCTAAGTTTGCGTTTGTACGCAAGTATCTGAACAAAGATCTTTTCAGAAAGTTCTATTTCAACAACTGGGGGCTTTGCTGGGGAGACAATGAGTTTGACATCAATCCGCAGGACATTCACGACGGCAAGTTTGACGCGCACGCATAAGTGCGCGTTCTTCTTAATTGCGCGGACTCACAGCGGTTAATCAGCCACTCTCGCGCCACTCTCGCGCCATTCCGGACGCATCAGCAAAACGCGCACAAAAAATAAATACTTTGTTTCCTATATTTTATATAGGAACATTTTTTTATGAAAAAAAGTTGCTCAAAAATTTGCATATTTCAAAAAAAAGCAGTACCTTTGCACCGTCTAAAGTTAAAAAATAAACGAAGGTGACTGGGAAAGTTGCCGCGAGTGAGCGGTTTTTTTTATTGCTCAGTTTAATACCGGATTGTAGTATCGGATACCCCGTGCGAAAGCTGTAATGGCTTAGCGAGCCTTCGTTTATAGGACTTTAGACAACGGGTAGTATCCGATATTTTATTTGTCTAAAAATTTATAAACTATGGAAGCAATGATTTCCAAGCGGCATGCGTGCCGCACCATCGAACTCAAAGAGATGTTCCACTCCCTTGCCAACGCCGTAAGGCTGAAGGGCAGAAACGCCGTCACGTTCCCCATCGAGGGCGGCATGGCGTACCAGTTCCAGATCGGCGACAACATCTGTACGTATTCATTTACCACGAAAGGAGGTGCGCTATGACAATCGAAAGCAAAAACGATTTTATGACCATTCGCGATGACAGAACCATGCTGCTTGAGTCATACGTCCGTTTCCGTAAGATGTACACAAACATGCTTAGCATGGAGAACTGGGGCGATGCGTGTCCTTCCATTGTCATGCGTACATTGGAGGATATGCGCGAACTACTGACGCTCACGTTCGGGTATCTGGGTAATTCCGCAGTGAACGAATATATGGTACAACAGAGAGAGCTGCATTTTCGTCTCAATAAAGCCGCAGAAGATATAGAGAAAGAGGCCGCACGCCGGTACATGGACGAACATCCGGAAGGGAAAGGAGGTATACTATGAGTACCAACACTAATATCACCTACAGCCCTGTTCCTGCCATACAAGCCTTGTTCGCATCCAATGATCTGACACCATCCAGGCTGGAGAGCCTGAGCGAAGGGCTGCTTCGTGCACAGATGAATCTATCACGCGCAATCATGTACACCGAAGATGGATTAGCCGTCTGTCCGTATCAGAAGGAAATACGCGAGGTCATGTCCGTCATCGCAGACGTGTACGACACCTTCGAGAATATCGAGAAAGCCCGGAAGAAGTATGACTCACTCATGCAAACTATGGAGAAATAACCCATGGATCAAATCACCCGGAGCTGCTTTCGGGGCAACATTACCGAAGCCATCACTGTTACAAGTGGTGGCTTTTTTTGTGTCTCCAGGAATCAGAAGGGAATTGCAGAGGACACGTCCGGACCTGGTCGCCGCTGTTTTCCCCTTTTCAACCCCTTATTTATGGTAAATAAGTTGTAACTTGTACCCAAAAAGGTGAAATAAAAAAGTAAAGTATTGATAATAAAGTAATTGCGCCGTGGTACAAATCTGTTACAACTTTGGTACAAATCTGTTACAACTTTGTAATTGGTTGGAATCAAGTGAGTAATGAAAAATTTTGTGGTATTTGTGCGTTGGTTATGATTAAAAAAAAGTACTTTTGCAACGACGAAAGTTGTGATAACTACAATTGAAAACCTGTTATCGGATATTGAAAAGTAGTTATCACAATCTGAAATCATGTTATCACAATTTGAAATCATGTTATCACAATTTGAAATCATGTTATCACAATTTGAAATCATGTTATCACAATCTGAAATCATGTTATCACAATCTGAAATCATGCTATCAATAGTGAAATTAACGTGAAAGAGGGTTGAAATCGAATTATTAAAAGTGAAAACAGAGTGATATAGGGCTGAAAGAACGTTATCAAAAACTGATTTCTTATTGAAAATCAATATAAAAATTAAATATCATTACAATTATGGGAAGGAAGTCCGTTAATTTTAATGTCTCGTCAGAGACTTATGAAAGAGTAAGAGTACTTTTTCCTGATGCTATTGGCACGGATGAGAATCTGAATTTACTAATTACCGGTTATTGTTATTGGTTAGAGCATCGTGATGATACTACTAAGGATAACAGTGCCGAAATGGAAGAACTGGAAACTCGAAATATGGAGTTGAAAGGCAAATTGGATCAATCGCTTCAAGAAGCAGCTTCGCTCAAAGAGGAAATAAATCGTTTACATAGTATAATGGAAGACGGCTCTGCAGCATCGACTGAAGAAGCTGCAGTACTCAGACAGCAAATATCAGATCTGACTGCAGAACGTGACAGCCTTAACTGTTCCATGGAATCGCAGACTCAGGAGATTAACAAGTTGCAACACGTTATTGAATCTATGCAGGCAGAACATGATGCACCGTCTGATTTACCCAATACCATATCAGGTACAGTTGACGATTTTACCTTGGAGTTATTGAATCTTGTGACCGAGCGTTTGGCTATTTTGACAGGTGTAGATGGATTAACGCCATTTTTGGTGTTGATAGACGGCTTCCTAAAGTACAACGTTCAACAGTACAATTGCTGGTTCTACGATTTTGTGGTCAGCAAGCGTGAGATATTGGAGATTGCGCATAAGCATCAACCTGAGATTGACTCGATGAAGAAACTGCAAAAGGCAATTGGCATATATGATTAATATTGGAAATAAAACACTAATGCGTCTTCTATCTCAGTTCGTGCCGGATATTCAGGCACATGCAGCTCCGGCTGTGAACGAGGTGCTTTCAGATGTATTGAAAGAAACAGAAAACGAACTGAGGCTTGGAGAAAGTTATGGTACAATAGTGATATTGAAGAAAAATGACCATATCTATGCGTGTACTGTAATTATGTCGGAAGATAACAAGTGGGTTCGCACTATTGAGTGTATCTCAATGGAAGATTTGGTGAATATGGGAATAAAGAAGTTCCTGCAAAAAGAAGAATAGTATGAATATCCCGGAAAGTGAAAAAAAACAGTATGTTTTTTCTACAGGTCTCGATAGCAATCTCGGTTCCTTGGCCGAGGAGATTCATTCGGGTGTTGACACATCTGAGATAGAAGGACCTGCAAATAATGGTTATGTACCAATCGGTGAAGACGATCCAAGTAATATCCCTGCCGATTTTGAGGACACACCAGAGGAAGAACCGGCACAGCGTTTGGGTAAAGCGGTCGCGGAAAGTGGCGGGAAAGCTTTAGCGCGTGCGATTGACCGTATAGCAGCCATTGTAATGTCCTATATCGGTCATCAGGATGCAGACCATTACCGTTCATCAAAAAGTGAACTGGAAGATATCCAGGATGCATTGGTGGAATATATGAAGGAAACAGGTTTCCACATGTCACCCGGATGGAATTTAGCAGTAGCATTAGTCTCTGTATATAGTTTCAAGTTTATTGGTGCATTACGTGACAGGGAAGAATATAACAAAGTCCTCGAAGCAAGGAACAATGCCAAATGAGTGAGCGATATATCCCCGCACATACGATAGATTACCGAAGTAAGATGGTTGTTGTTCTTGGTGCTACAGGTACTGGCAAAACAACAGGTGTCAAGCAGATTTTACGATCAAGCGCAAAACGTGCGCTTATTGTCAGTTTGGATGGTGGTGAGTGGAAAGGGTTACCAGTGACAGAACTGCGTTGTGCTAAAGATTTTGGTTTTACGGACGTGCGGGTACATCTGTGGGATCCGTTGCGTTCGATGAATGTCCTTAATTACTTCAGAAATGGAATAATTGTATTCGATGACTGCAGGGGGTATTTTCGTTCTGCTACTTCGGATCAACTACACAAGTTCCTGCTTCTGATGAGGCATAACGCTGTTGATATTTTTGTTATAGCACATGGTTTTACGGAAGTTCCACCTGTGTTCTTTACTTTTGCTACTGACTTCGTGCTATATCGGACTTTGGATAGCATTACTCGTCGGAAACAGTATATATCAGGTTTCACGAACGTTGCCAAGAAGGTTGAGGAAGTAAATGCAATATCCTATGGTAAACGACCACATCCGAAGAATTACAATGGGGTAGATGGAGACGGAAAGTCTCTGGCAGGAAGAAAGGTTGTCAATGATCACTATTGTGACGCAATTAAGAATGGATAACAATAATTATAGATATAAGACCATGTATAAATATGAGCTGGCGAATATGGCGGGATGCTCTGTTAAAACATTGCGAAGGTGGATGAAACAACCCAAACACCGTCAGTTTTTGGAAAGTATCGGTGTCCGTCCAACAGATCACCAGTTACCGCCGCGTGCAGTACAATATATAATGGATGAGTATGCTATTGTTCGGGATGGCTGTTAAATAGGTTCTGTTAAAAGATGTGTGTGATGCTCTTTGTTGGGAAACAAGGAGCTTTTTTTATGAATAAAATCCGGCAAAACAAGGCAAAACAAGGCAGAACAAGGCAGAAAACGGACAGCGATTTGGTAAATAGCAGTAATTTTGCATCGGATTTCGAGTAAGATCCAAAATCGGTATTTGAAATAGTATATCCTATAATTTTATAATTGGGATGTTTCGTGAAAAAATACAGGTAAACATTTACTAATTATCGGTTAAGGGGGAAAGCTTTGTATGTTTTTCTATTTTGGATGGAAATCCTTAAACGATATTTATACTGATGAATTGGTATATGCGAGGACACCACCCAAGAGGGAGCGATTTGCTCCCTCGACGCAGGGGTGGATTTGAGACGGAACTCCATTCAATATCAAACAATATAAAAATAAAAAAAGATTATGAAAAACTTTATCAACCGCACAAGTACGATTTTCTTCCTTTTGGTTATTGCCATTGGCTTGATTGTGTTGCTCTATTTCCGTTCGGAAAAGAAGAGTAAAAAGCCGGTTTTAACATCGGGCGACCAGATTCTTAATTCCAATACAACCAGTGAAGAAGAAACTGGTGGATCCGGGGATTCAGAGAATGAGCAAGATGAAGAATAAGTCCAAACTTATTGGTGATGAAAATTAACAATCAATCATTTTAACAACTTAAAGTATGAAAGTGAACAAATTAAAAATTTCGGATCGTGCTGTAGGTCCTGTAGTTCCTGTTTCTTACAAGAACATTGCTAAGCGTCGCGCTCGTGCTAATGGTGGCGAGGCTCCTTCTGTTGTTGATTTCCTGAACGAGCAACAACGTGGTCAAACCATTGAAGCAACGTTGGTTAATACAAGTACTACGGAATCCAAGGTTATAGCCTTGTTCCCCGGTATGTTGAAGACCGTTGCCGAGATTGCCAAGTATGCCGGTGTAACAGCAGATGCCATCGCAAAAGAAGGTGTTGTGCTTACAGGCGCAAACGATGCAACTATTGTAAGCTGCACCAGTCAAACCCTTGACCTTGCACAACGCTGGATTGACAAACACCCTATGCGTTTCTGCAAGCTCAAACTGCAAACCACTTCTGCTGCACAAGACACGCAGTTTGCAAAGGAGATCTCTTTCTATGGTTTTGCCCTTGGCAAAAAAACCGGCGATGTGAAGATCCGTCCGCAGGATTATGTCCGCAGTGACCAGTTCAACCGAAACATTGTTGAGATTGACTTGTCAATGCAGCTTGATGACGCTACTGTCATGCTTGTAGAACTTGCTCCTAACAGCAGTCTCTCTCTCGCATTACAAGTAGTCGCAGAGATGAACACCACCTATGCGTTGAGCGATATGGTGGACAAACTGGAAGACTGATGCGTATGACGGGCGAAACTAAACTCAATATGTTCTTTGCGGCAATGCTTCCGTATGCGGATAAATTAGCAATACGGAACCTGCTCGCAAATTTTGGTTATGATACTCGTGGTAAGGACATTACGGCCGCTTTCTGCATGAAGGCATATAAAGAGTATGGTGCCGAGTTTGGCAAGCCGTTTGCCTCAATTCTTCGGAAAGCAGTAGAGAGTCCCAGATTCCAGGCTGAAAGAAAACTGTTTATGTCATCCGGATTGAGCAGATCCAATTCTACTACTAATAACAAAATCAATCTAACCACAGATCAAAAGGTATCTTTAATTGATAAGGGTATTGATGCAGCATTAGCCATCATAAGTGGGGGAATGGAACTGGGAAAATCTAAATACGGCAATCAAGCCGCACAGGATGAAGCAGAGCAGTTGAATGCCGCACGCTTGTATATGAAACAACTGCAGGAACAGCAAAACGACAATAATAACAATACCCTTAAATGGGTGGCTGTTGGTGGGGGAGCATTTCTTCTTGTTGTAGTTCTTGTCATTGTAATTGTTGTGGCAGGCAAAAAGTAATTGTCATTGTATAAAAGCCTAGGAGAGTGTTCGTCAGCCGCCATCTGGCGAGGTTGACGAACTTTTTTATAACATGAACAAAGCAGAAAAAATAAGATTCAGATACGTAAACAAGACCACAGGGGAGATGGTTGGTACTCCATGTGCTTGTGATCGTCAGACCGCTACAATTTACATCAATCCCATACTTTATTCAAAACTTCCGCCTTTTGAACGTAAATTCTGGATTCTACACGAAAAGGGGCATATTGTCCTGAATACGGCGGATGAACTTAAAGCGGATAAGTATGCTTTTGATAAACTTGCCGGTACGGAATGGCGTTCTCTAAAGCAGATGATCGGAGCGTTGGAGCATTTGCTTGACAGCAATAACAGTTTCCATCAGGAACGCATTGACCATATCTATAATTTGGCGTTACAATGGGATAAAACTCATCCTGTTCTCAACGGTGCTATTATTGCCGGTGATGATCTAAAGGAAATGTTTGCAAATCAAAACTCAACGTTCAGCAACCTGGCAGCTTTAATGGGGCAGATGATGATCCTGAACAAGACGACTACGGAAGAGAATATACAAAAGAAAGACAATACATTGGTTCTCATGGCTTTAGCAGTAGGAGTAATGTTGATAATAACTAAATTTTTGGGATAATGGCTGAAGGAATAGGAAGTGTAATCGGTGGAATAGGCAGCGGTATTGCGGGGGCATCACCGGCTGGTGCGATTGCTAATGCTGTAACCGGAGTTGTTGATACAATCGGTCAGACAATAAGTGCAGTCGTTGGGGAACAGGAAGAATCCCATCGAGCATTTTTAGATTGGTTGAGCCTTCAAACAATGGCGAATTCCAAACAATCAAGCGAATTCAATGATTTAATCGGAAAATCTATGTCAGGTGGCAGCACATATGTTACCATGGTAATCATTACGCTGATATTGGGCGGCTTATTTTTGACAGTAGCTTTGACGAAACGCAAGTAATACGGAGACTATGAAACGTGAACATTTAATCACAGATAACAGCAAGGGTTATTACCGTGATGTCAACCTTAACAATAAACGAACTGCAGTCAGATTAATTGCACTTATTTGTATTGTTATAGCTGTAGTAGTTCTAAATTCACAAGCAAAGAAACTAAAATTAGAATAATATGTCATACGCAAAATCATCAAAGGAGTGGAAAGAGACGGCTCCGCGTTATAATCCGATAAGTAAGGATGAAGGGTATGAGTACATGCATATTTCGGCATCCCCACGCATGCCTTCCACTTTTTGGAGAAAGAAGGGTACTTCGCGTTGGTATCTTAACAAAAAGGCGGCCAAGGAACAAGGTGATAATTATGCTGTTCCGGAAAAGTATGCCATCAAAAAGAGCTTCTGGGTACAAAATGGTAAGACCATTTTGCTCTGGGTTGTTTTGACGGCTGTAATTGTATGCGGATTTTGGGCGTTTAAGTCAGGGACATTAACGTATCATTCCGGTCGTTTTTGGAAGTAATTAACTAAAAAACTATAATAATATGGGACCAAAAGTAAAAACATTTTATGATGTATCGCTTGAAAAAAGCGGATCAGATTATAAGAAAAAGGCAAATGTCAAACGCGAAGAGTATTTCGTAAATAATTGGCGGCCGAGTGAATGTACGACAGAACTTTTCAATATCTGCGGGTATAGTGTTCGTCGCTACCATTTGGATTTGCTGTCTATCGGTTTGCAGTTCGTTGTTCTGATTGCATTGATCCGAAACCGGAAATGAAGAAATTGATAGGATTGATATTGATGGCCGGCATATTGTATTATGTATATATGCTGTACCTGAAGCAACAGAGAGAGGAAGCTGCTGCCGCTGCCGTTTCTGAGCAGAAGCGTAAGGCAAAAGAAGCGCAAGAAATGGCTATACTGGCTCAGTTTGCTAATCTCGGCAAATAATTCAATAAGATTAAAACAAAAATGAAGAAAAAGAACTTAAAAATCAGGCTGAACCATGCGGATGGAGAAACATCAGCCATTGAAAGTCAAAAGAAAGAGATGCCCCAAGTCGATTTGCCGAGTGTGACCGTTGGCAAAAAAAGCGGACTATTAGGGGATATGGACATCAATGCCAAGATTGACTTACCGCGCACGACTATCTTGACGATTGGCGGAGTGGTTGTCTTTTGTGCAATTTTCATTTTCGGATTGATTATTACCCGTGATCTTCTCAAGAAGAAAGTGTTAAAATAAATTGTGAGGTTATGAAAAACTTGTTATCAAGAATTGATTTTGGCAGAAAAGGTGTAAAGTATGCAGTGGCAGGTGTTTGTGCTGTCATTGCCATAATTGTAGCCATTGTTCTATTTCGTAAGTTAGTCACCGGCAAGTTGCATGATGCAGCCGTTAATAAAAAGTTAGCGACACAACTTGATGAAGAAATATCAACGGATAATATCACTATTTCACAGCAGCAGTTCAATGGATATGCCAGTACGTTATATGATGCGATGAAAGGTTTTGGAACCAAAGAAGACCGCATCTATGAAGTGTTTGAGAAAATGAACACACGTTCTGATGTCCTGCAACTTATTAAAACATTCGGTGTAAAGGATTCTATGACGCTAATAGACTGGATGATGGATGATTTGTCAGTAAAAGAAATCAACAAAATCAATCAAATACTTGTCAGCCGGCAGATTGATTATAAATTTTAATCCCTATGAAAGCAAAAAATATTATTATACCCGGTGTGCTGATTGTCGCTACAATAGTATGTCTTATTCTGTTTTTCAGGACGAAGAAAAAGAATGAGACTCAACAGGAAATAGACGAGGAACAGTCTGCTCTTGAGGCAATTGCTTCTATTGAACATAATGGAAACAATCAGCAATATCCTCTCGTTTATAACCCGCATGTTAAAAGTCTGCTTGTTGAGGATTTGCAACACAAGTTGAATATCCGTTTGCAAGGATGGGTGGCACCATTGGTGTTTCCTGTCCGTGAAGACGGCACCCGGATTGAGAAACTGAAGGAAGACGGATATTTTGGTGCCGAAACGCTCGCAGTAGTCAAGTACTTCTGGCATAACCAAACACAGGTAACAGAAGAAATGGTAAGTAATTTATAAAACTGTGCAAAAATGTTTCCTACATTAGATAACGTATATGATGCGGATATAGTAATTCAATCAGGTAAGAACATCTATATGTGTTACCTCGGAGCGGATTATGTCTTAGATCTGTCCCGCACAACACCGATAACCTCACAGTCTTGTTGGCGTATTGTCAAGATTGTAGAAACAGAATCTGAAGGTATAAAAACCATCCGGCGTCTGTATCCTAATGGCGATGCATATAATTATGCTTTTGCACCGGACAAAATTGATACATATACTTTTGAATATAGAAGATAGTATGTCAGATTTTAAGTTAGATCCAATATTAGGGAAACTTAGGGGATTGGATTTCTCTGAAGAGGAAAAGCAGTGGGTGCTTGACCAAATTAAAAGTGCAATATCCCCGGACGAGTCGGAAAAAGAGGTCATAACGGTTTTGCATTACGGGGCAGAGGCTCCGAATGAACCACAGGAAGGCGACCTTTGGATTAATTCGGCAGACAACTACATTTATACTTTTGACTCATCGGGGATGCCAGTACAAGGTGACACGCCAAAAACTGATGTGTTGTATATTACTGCTGATACTTCACACATATATATCTTTAATGGAATTTCATTTACGGATGTCACCGGAGAAAAAACAGATGACATTATTTATGTGAACAATCTTGATGAACTATCGGCATATCAGGATGCCGGAATATACCAGGTTTGCCATATGCTAAGAAATGGAATGAGGGGTCGTTACTATCACTATTATTATACCATGGTTATTAAAGTGATGGGTAGTACCCATACCACTTCTTATACTCTATCAAACAATGACTGTTATTTATCCCGTTCGTATGACATATTGACATCAGAATGGAAAGAAGACCATTGGAGTAAGTTCATTTACGTTTCCGAAGATCAATTAAACGGTGCCTTAAGTGATGTAATTAGATCGGAAGGTATATCCAGTGTATGGAAGGGAACACAATCCGAATATAATGCAATAAATACCAAAGATGACGATGTGTTATATATCGTTTTACAGGATATACCCGACAAACACACCTTTATAATCTCTGGAGTATTCGGGCAGTTAAATGCAAGTCCAGAGATAGAACTGACTGCTGAATATGATCCGGGAATGACATTAGGTCAATGGATCGACAGCGAGTATAATCATTTTACGTCGGATGATTATCCTGATTTGGAATCAGATGAATTAATTATTCGCCATGATGGAGAAGAAGATGTAGTAGATGGTAAATTAGAGGGTGGTTGTACATGGTATTGTGACGGTGGCAATGCCGAAGACATCGAGCAAACCGTAATTACGCCTGATCTTGCATTTTATGTTGAAGATTGCATGTATTGCTTGTTGGGTGACACACTGGTGACAATGGCTGACGGCACAGCCAAACAAATCAGGGATATTGTAATTGGCGACAAGGTGCGTTCTTTGGATTTGGAAACCAACGAGATTGTATCCCGCGAGGTGTTATATACGGATGCTGCAAAGAACAAGACGGCAAGTGTCTGGGACGAATGGGTGTTCTCTGACGGCACTGTACTGAAGACGGCGCACAGGCATGAGTTCTATAATGTGGACAAGGGCAAATTCACATACATGGATGAGTGGAATACCGGTGACCGTATCTATAAATCGGATGGCACAACTCCCGCGTTGGTGGAGCATATCCAACATACTGAAATTGTCAATCACTATAAGATTACTCTCCAAGGATCTACGAACTACTTTGCAAACGGTTGCTTGACAGGTGACAGGTATTGCAAAGTGCCTAAAAGATTGGTATGATGTATATTAGTTCTCCGGATGATATAGCAAAGATCAATTGCGGGTTTATTTTCAGCGACGGCTCTTATTATGGCACGGACGACTACCGGCAAGGAAATCGGACGCATGACCAGGTCCTTGACCATTTCGGCATAAAAGAAACACCCGGATGTATTCGTTTTTGCTCAAGTTTTATCATGCTCGAAAGTGCCAAGCACCTAAAGGTTGAAATCTCTCCGGAGTACATAGTCAGTTGCATTACGAAGGAACAATCGAGAGTCCTTAGGAAATGGATAAGTAGCCGTTTAGGTAAAATAACCTGTCCGCATACCAAATCTAAAACATACCAATTCAGGTATTTGGAATCGTTAGATGACCAAATGTTGTCAAATATTATAATGTTATGAAAGTCGGAACAAAGACAATATCAGGTATATACCTTGGCCGGCAACCGGTGAAGTGTTATATCGGTTCTCAGCAGATTAGTGTCTCTGAAGATCAAGAAACGAGTTCAGAATCGACTTCTAATCCACCACCATATGCGCCACATTAATGATATATAAGAGATGGAAGAAACAATTTACAAATGGTTGACATTTATTCTGCCACCTGTAACGAGTGTTATAACATGGGTCGCTACGCGATATTCGCGCAAAACGCAGACTTTGGAGATGATGCAAAAGTCTATTGATATGCTTGTTCAGAAAAATGCTCAGCTCTATGAGGAACTGGTGCAGGTTCGTAACGAGAATGCCGAACTAAAGGCAGGGCAGCAGCGTTTGCAGAATGCATTGGATATTAGCAATAGTAAAATTGCCGATCTGAAACGCACCATTGACAGAAAAGGGAAAGCAAAGTGACGAACTTAGAGAAGAAAATAGTGGCGTTCATAAGGGAAGCCGGCGATAAGTCAAAGTACACTCCCGAACAGCAGAAGATCTATACTGCTTTCACCAAAACAAGTGGAAGCAAGATTTATCTACGAGTAACGGATAAATTCAATGTATCGTACAAACTTTACATGCCTACCGGTTACTATCTCGAAAAAATCATGACCAAGCACTATCAAGGTGCAAAAGGGATGGTTACAGCTTTTGAGATTCTTAATCTTCTCGACGTAATAGAACAGGTGATAAGTATCGGGATATTGATACTGGCCATTGGGTGTATTATAAGAGATATCGTAGAAAAGGAGCAACGTATACAGCTATTGTAAAAATAGCTAAGGACGGAATCAATTCTCACCTACTATCTTTTTATACAAACATTGGATATGGTAAATAAAAAAAATCGCCACCGCTCGATAACATTTCTCTAAGAGAAAAGACTGCGAATGTCGATTTCGGCTGCAAAGGTACAACAAATTTTTGAAATACACAAATAAAAATTCAAATATAGAAGAAAATAATGTGAAAATTGAAAATCAGGTAGTATGAAAATAAAACTCCTTTCCCCAACGGCTTTCTCTGATTTCTCATTAGGCCGATTGCTGAGAAAGGAGTGTAATAAAATCAAGAGGATCTTGCTTCTGTACTACATAGTAGTAAGACTTATCCGTCTTGATTTCGGCTGCAAAGGTACAATAAATTTTTGAAATACAAAAAATAAAAACTAAAATTTATAAATTATGAAAGATTTTTTTCATTTTAGTGATGCGAAGGAAACTGCTTTAGAAATGGTTCAAAAATTAAAGGATCAAGAAAAAGCAGAGAAAAAAAAGAAAGTAGAGAATATCAATAGAGGTCGTCTTATTATTTCTGACGAAGATCTAAAGAAGATGTTTCCTGAAAAGAAAAAAGAAAATGTAACATATATTACCAATAATTACTATGGTCAAGAATCTGCTGAGGAATCTCCCGGTGTTGACCCCACCGATGAAGTAACTACCATTGTAGAACCACAGAAAAAGCATACCGGCGTATGGATTGCTATTGCGATTGGTGTAATTGTTCTTGCGGTGGGGGGATTGCTTTTGATGAAACGTAAGGTAAAAAAATAAGGTGAATGAGGATGCGTAAAGTTATATATTTACTTCTGATGGGTGCTATGCTCGTCTCATGTTCCGCCGAAAAACGTTTGGCTTTATTCCTAACACGTCATCCGGAACTCAAGCGTATGGATACTATAACAATTTACGATACGGTATTTATCCAAGGAGACACGCTGCAACGAGCAATTACGATTCGGGAAATACAGGAGATGGACTCTATTGTATCAACTATGTGTTCTGCCAATGGTTCAACGCCGAGGCATAAAAACGAGGTCGCTGAGGTGTCGAATAGTAAGCATGGCGCATCGTTGAGTGCAACGGGAAATGGCAATTTCGTGTTGGCGGGGTATATCAAGCCGGATACAATGGTTCTTAATGACACGCTTTATCTTCCGTCTTATGTGACTCATACAGAATATAGGGACAAAATTGTTTATCGAATGACATGGTACGAGAAAATATTCTTTTCCATCGGAGTCATTCTAACACTATTGGTATTTATAGTTGTCATAATAAGAGTTACAATGAGATTTATATTAAACCGATAGAATATGAAAGTGGCAATCAAACATGGATTATTATATGGTGTACCGGCGGTCAGTTTTATAGCAGCATTAATTGCGTTGTTATACATGATTCTAAAACCGTATAGTCATCAGCCCGAAGACGGGTTAGAAGATAATGGAAATAAAACATCAGGTGATATGCAGAAACCAGATTCTCATTACGATTTATCCAAACGTGGATACCGTAATAACAACCCGCTAAACATCAGGATTAGTGCTAATAACTGGAAGGGAGAAATTAAGCCATCCGGTGATAAGTCTTTTTGTCAGTTCGAGACTATGGCATACGGTTTCAGAGCTGCTTTAGTATGTATTCGTACTTACATCACCAAGCACAAGTGTCAAACGCTCCAGGCGATTATCAACCGCTGGGCTCCATGGACGGATGGCAACAACCCGGTGCGTTACGCACAAAGGGTAATGGACAGATGGCCGGAGACATTCCCGTCTAAAGAAGCCGTTATTGATTACACCAGTCGTGATCAGATGACCAAACTTGTTTATGCCATGGCGATTGTAGAGAACGGATCAGAACCTCTCATGAAAGATTGCGAACTGGCATTTACCCTAATGTAGTAGTCAGAATATGAAAATTCCTGAAACAAGACAAGAAAGAAGGCTACTTCTAAAAGCTAATCTCATGCAATATAATGGAAAATCATTCTATTGTAAGGCGTTAGGTTGCAAAGTGAAGGTGACAGATAAGTTTATTACAGAGACAGCATATCAGGGAGCGATATCTAAGCAAGCCACTAAACTTGCTTTACAGCTTCCGGAGGTCATAAAAAGTGCTACTATCATTCAATTACATTTGCCTCCCAAATTAGGACGGCAAACGAAGGTGATGAAGTTCAAAGAGATAGCAAACCTATGTTCTGAAATCCCAAGAGTAGGGAAGGCTAAATTAACTGTTGGCTTTGTAGAAAACGATGGCTATATAGAGTATTCCGTTACGGAATATGAATATATAAAATAAACCGGCAACTGACTACTTCTTTCAAACATTTTTCGTCAATTACCGATTTTGAGTGCAAAGGTACAACAAATTTTTGATATACACAAAAATAGTAACAAAAAATTATCATTATGGCACAAGTAAAAGGCATATAAACCAATCATTAAGATGAAATAGTATGAAAATACCAGCAAGAAAAAAAGAAAGATATGTTTTACTATTGGGAGAACTTCGTAAATATAACTACAAGAAATTCCTTTGCGGTGCGTTAGGTGCGAAAGTTAGAGTGTATCCGGAATCGATTGCAGAAACAGCATGGCACGCATCCAAATCCATATTATCGACAAAACTTGCTCTTCGTTTACCATATGTGGTGAAAAATGCCAAGATATACAAACAGCATGTACAACCAAAAGACACAAAGCAAACGAAAGTGTTTCACTTTAAGGAATTGGTGATACTAACTTGTGGGATACGTGGCTTAGGAACTGCTCAGTTGACAGTCGGGATAAGATATAAAAAATTTTTAATGGAGTATTGTATAACCGATTTTAATCACAAAAAATAGGAGATTATGCTACTGGACTCGGCATGTATTGATATTAAGCACTTTATTCAATGCCGTCGTTAGTGCAAGCGACTGATATTGTCCCAATTTCACATAGTCTCCTATTATGGGGACACACAGCGTAAAAATTTATTTCTGGGTGCAAAGGTACAACAAATTTTTGATATACACAAAAATAGTAACAAAAAATTATCATTATGACAAAAAAAATGAATTTGAGCGCAATCTCCAAGCGCGCTTCTGCTATCTATGAGAAGCAGAAAAAGGAGTGGAAAGAATTCTGCAATAAAAAAGGTAAATCAAGAACTGAAGTCAAGAAAAAAGCTGTAGAGTATCGTAAGAAGTATGGTGCAACCCCGGCTAAACGTTGGAGAACGGCTCTTAAAACAGCTGCTAAAAGAGTCCAAGATACGCAAAAACGTATTTTTTAGATACCCCAATATAGAAAGCACTTCGTTCTAAAACGAGGTGCTTTCACTGTTAAACAGAATTGAAGAAGTTGTAATTTCAGGGAAAAAGTTGTAATACGGCTATTTGTACCAAGGTTTGTAACATGATTTGTAACATAGTCTAATATGTTGAATATTAGAGTGTTACATAACTATAATTTGCTTTTTTGTTACATGTTACAACTTTTTTCCTACATTATAACGCTGCAACATTATATGTATAAATTTACGTTATATCTTAGGAATGTACTTTTCAGCAGCGTGTGCGTCAGGCACACGTTTTTTTGCGTATTTCATACTTGTGTCGATATTGGCGTGTCTCATATGATCTTTCAGGTGAACGACATCCATTCCGTGTTCGAGTGCTTCAATAGCTCCGGTGTGTTTCCAACCGTATAATTTCCGGCTATCATCAATATGCAGTTCTCTTCGGTATTGTAAAAACCGTTCACGCATGGTACTTTTTCCAATAGGTGTATCTGATGGTGTACCACCGCGCCCGAAAAGGTATAGATTTGAATCATATGCAAAGATTCCCAATTCTGTCATTAACTGTAGCGTTTCATCTGTAATGCCGACATACTGGGTGATTTTATTTTTGCTGATGGAGTTGACGATACGTATTGTTTTATGCTCTCTATCAATATCTCCGATTTTAAGCAGCCTGGCTTCTCCCGGACGAATGGCGGAATAATATAGCAATTCTATAGCCAACCATAAATAAGGTTGTTTGGGTCTTATTGCATTTTTAAGTCGTGTACGTTCATCTGTAGAAAAAGGTACCGGTGCCAAATCAACGTATTTGCCTCGGTTTCGGATATTGGTACATGGATTATCGCGGGTATATAGTCCTGTTTTGCGTGCATAATCGAAAAGGTTGCATAGTCTCATCCGGTATTGTTTAATGCTTTCGTGGCAAAGTCCGCGACCACCATCGTGTTCATCAGCGGCGAGATAATCAAAAAAATGTTGTATTTGTTCCGGATTAAAGTCCCCAATATATACATTTTCGCCAAGTGTTGTTTTTGACCATTGGGAGAAGATATTATACTCCCCTGTATATTTGCGATAGCTTGCTGTTCTGATTGTACCCCTGATGTTTACAAGATACTCCGTAATTATATTATCCAGTAATAGATGCTGTTCGATTTGATAATAGTGCCGCCATTCCTGCCTATGGCTGTCATCGTTACGAAGTGGGGTAGTGTTGCCCGGATCGGATAAGTATCGTCCACTTTTTATGTATGCAGTACGTTCTGCAATGATAATTTCTGCATTTCGCCGGCGTTCCTCAATTGAAACTGTTCGCTTGAGTCCGCGATATATACGGTAGCGATGTTCTTGAGACTCACCGGGCAAGCGAAAAGCATATTCCACATACCAGTCTTTGGATGGGTCTCCGTGTTTGTCATTCAGTGTCGGATAGCTAATAAGTTGTTTGGTTCTCATAGTCATATAATCTAACAAGTTGAAAATATGTGCTGCACACATTTTAGCACACATTTTCAACTTGCTTATTTAATATAAAATGCCTGCAATTACAGGCATTTTATTGATACAATAGTCGGGAAGACAGGATTCGAACCTGCGACCTCCTGCTCCCAAAGCAGGCATTCCACCGGGCTGAACTACTTCCCGTCGTCTTGAAACAATCAAACAGACCGTTTTTTTGACGAATACTTTTCTCAAAAAAGTGTGCAAAAGTACTGCTTTTTTTTCAACCCTGCAAATTTATTTGTGTTTTTTATGATTTTTTCTGTTTTTATGTGTCATTCTCACTCCAAACGTTCAATAGGGTGTGCCAATTAGTTTTGACACACTCTATTGATTTATTGAACGCTGACTTTTGAATACAGACAGCTTACTTTACCTCTTGACCCTGCAGGGTATAGGTTTTGTCCCCGCGGAGGATGAGGATCTGGCCGTTTTGAATAATTTTATGAGGTGTAATGATGACTTGTGTATTATCTATTGCCTCATCAATTATCTGATACAATGCGTAAATTGTCATGTTAGAGCGTACGTTGGTGTAATCATTATCCCAACCGATAAAGCGATACCCTTCCCGTTCAGGATCTGCCGGTGGTGTAGCGTCTTTACCCTTTGCAACGGACTCTTTCTTGAGAACAGTATCATCCCAGTCCAAGAACCGGACGGTATAATAAGTTATGTCATCTTGATTATCATCATCGTTTCCACCATTGTTTCCACCACCGTTTTGAACGTATTGGGCAGTTATTGTGATGTTTGATTGTACATTAGAGAAATCAGCACTCCATCCTGTAAAAGTATAGCCCTCGCGTTCGGGATTAGCAGGAGCAACAGCTTCACCGCCCTCAATGATTGTTTGGGAGTCGATAATAGTACCATCCCAATCAAGGAAAGTTACGGTATAAGAATTTTCTTTTGCATTGCCGGTGGTGGTAAATGTTCCGTTATAGGTGTCTATGATATTATCCTGATTGTCTTTTACATCAAGTGTATAAGCATATTGTGTGGCTTCTTCCAATCCAGTGATTGTAAATGCGAAACCGGCAATTTGTGCATCATGTTGTGTAGTCGTCTGTTTATTATATGCCGGTTTATTAAATGCAATTTGGTTTAATCTGCCGGTAGCGTCAAAGATGAGTGTACATATTGGGAGATTGTTGCGTGTTATATGCAACTCATATATTTCAGCATTAGCGTTACTTGGCCATGTGATGTTAGCAGTATTTTCAAATGGTTCGATAACAATATCATTACTTTCCATTTGTACAGGTTCAGCATTTACGAGTTCAAACGTTGCATCCAATGTGAGGTTCTCAATAGCTGTAAATGTGTAAGGGTTAGCTTTCTTTCCGTTACTCCAACCGGCGAAACGGTAACCAATTTTTGGTTTAGCTTGAAGTGTAACTTTATCTCCCATGTAATACGAACCTGCACCTTCGACCATTCCTTGGTTATTGTCAGAGTTAACTATTATTTGGCATTGTTGCAATGGTTTGACAAATTGGAAGATACTCCATCCTGTGGCGTTTTTATATGCTTCAATGCTTTCTTGTGGAACATACAATGTACAAATAAAGTTGCTAATTCCTTTGAAGGTAGATTCGAAAGCAGTCGGTGGAACGAGAGATGTGGAAATAACGGTTTCAAGTGTAGGACAACCGCTGAAGGCTTCTTCTCCAATAGATTGAACTGTAGAGGGTATGGCAATTTGTGTGAGTTTGGTATTGGCAAATGCCTGGCTGTTGATTGTAGTTGTCGGATATTGTTTCCCATCCCATGACAATGAGTCTCTAATATCCAAAGTAGTTCCCAAATTAAATGAATTGGTTATTATACTTTCGCCATTTTCTGTCAACTTATAAACTGCGCCACCGGTACATACATAATGGTTGTTTTGATAAACGAGGTATGCTTTACAAAATTCTGTTTTAGATTCTGAAAAGATAGATCCAGTAACGTCTTCTCCCAAGTCTTGATCATAATAAGTATGATATAAATATTTTTCTGCATATTGGATTTGAGTAAGTATGGTTACAGAATCTCCATCTTGAATTTGTCCATCAAATGATACTCCCGCACCTTGCAATCCTTTCCCATGGTAAACATAAATACTGCCTGTTGCATCTTTCAGATCGAAATCAACACTTTGATATGTTAAGTTAATAGAGACATTAGTTGCAATACCTGTGACATAATATTTGTTAACAGAATTATTGCTACTAAGCCAATAACCGGTACCATCAATCGTATTTGCTCTGTTAATAAGAGGCAAACTCCATGAAATTTTCTTTGCCTCATAGACAGTTATGAATTGCACCGGTGTAAAAAATGCCGTGTAATTCAAGTTGGAATTAACGGTAATTTCGCGAGTTAAAGTTGTTACTCCGTCATTCCATTTCAAGAAATTGTATCCTTCTTTGGGAGTGGCGGTAAGTGTTACTGATGCTCCTTCCACATAAACGCCCCCGCCGATAACATTTCCTTGTGTAGGATCATCGGCTTGTGCCGTGACGGTGTATGTTTGCCCAATAATTCCAACAACACTGAGTTCTTTCATTTCATAGGTATCAGCAGCCGCTGTGGTTGAATTGTACCGAATAGCAATTTTGACATTTTCGTTTCCCACCAGTTCTTGTAAACTTATTTGCCCTGTAGATGAGAAATTCCATGTACCTTTGACAGGGTATGATGGTACCTGAAGTTTAATCCATTCGCTTTCAACGATTTCAGGGAGTGTCGGATTAACGGCAGCCCACACTGTAATTCCACGGTCTTCATTACCATTTTGGAACTTTGCAGCGTGCATATATGTAAGGTAGGCACTATTACATCTGCTAAGGTCAATGGCAGGAGATACAAGCCAACTTTCAGACACATAGGATTTACTGCTGTAGGCTGTTGCCACCATACCGTATGAAGGATCGTGCTTCCAGATGTAAGTCAGTTCAATAGGCAAGTTGGTATCGATAATGGTAAATTCACCTAGACCTGAAGCAAAGGACTCGGAAAGGATCGTTTTGCTTTCAGTCGCATTTAATACTGATGTCCATGCAAACAAAGTTAGCATTAGACATAAAGAAAGAAGTTTGTGTTTCATGATTTATCCCTACTAGTGTTGCGATAAATTATCGCTAATGTTAATTAAAATACTTATATTTAATCAATTACAAGCGTTCTTTGATTTTTTGATTTGAAAGATTATGAGT